>CAZFPQ010000156.1:0-16521 GCA_964521065.1 uncultured Bacteroidia bacterium
CGACCCCAAACACAGGACTTTAGGGTTCTGACAAGCAGATTTTGGGAGGAATAGCAGGCTATTTCGAGAAAAATCGGCGCAGTCAGACTCCTTCTTGGGCCCCTTAACCTCAAGTACTCATGGCAAGACAAGTTTTGGCCGTAAACTCAACACCTAAAAAGCTTCTTACTCCAATCTCTCCCCTCTCAACAAGAATTCTAACCTCTCAGTTGAGAGCCTATATCTAAAATTGCCCCAGATCGTAAAATATACCAGACCCCTGCCCGTCTACCCTATTGAAATGGAAACCATACCCTCCATATCTCCCCAAGCTGCCGGGGATTCCCTGCAGCGGATCAGCGAAACCTTCGAACAGGAACGCCGTCGCTTGTTTGCATTCATCCGTGACCGCGTGTCTGACCTCGAGGATGCTGAAGACATCTTACAAGATGTGTTCTTTCAGCTGGTCAATCACTATGACAACATCGAGTCCCTAGACCGGGTCAGCAGTTGGTTGTTTACGGTAGCCCGCAACAAGATTACTGATAGCTACCGCAAAAAGCGCCCTGAGCGTTTTAGCCAGGTGCGAGATGAGGATGATCAACCTCTCAACCTATCTGACATCCTGCCCGACCTTTCTGGCCAACCCGATGAGGTATATGCCCGCAGCCTGATTTTAGATGCCCTCGATGAAGCGCTAGAAGAGCTGCCAGATGAGCAACGCGAGGTATTCGTGGCTCACGAATTCGAAGGAGTATCCTTCAAGCAAATGGCCCAAACAACAGGGCTAAGTATCAATACCCTGCTGTCTCGTAAGCGTTATGCGGTCATGCACCTGCGCGAGGCTTTGAGAGACATCTATGAAGAGCTTTAGGCTCGACTAACGTATCTGAATCAACATGTGTAGCAGAGACAAAAATCATCATGAGGGCCATTGGCGAAAGAAAAAGAAGTACGCCAAAATGAGCTTGGGCCGTATTTTTCTAGGAGCCCTGCTGGTTATGGTGCTATGGAATGCCGTGGTTCCAGACCTCTTTGGCCTGCCTAACCTTGGCTACTGGCAAGCTTTTGCCATCCTTTTCCTCAGCCGAATTTTGTTTGGCTGGTCAGGTGGCCCCCATCATGAAGAATGGGAAAAGAAGGGAGGGCGCTGGCGTGAGGAGTTTGCCGCTAAAATGAAAGAGCATTGCGACCAGAAGAAATCAAGTCCTAAAAACAAAGAGGATGAAGAGAAATTCAAGAAAGGCTTTACTTCTGGTAAGTGGGACGTAAACGTCATTGATGTAGAAGAAGAGGAAGAGAAAAAAGAGGACGAAGGTTCTGACCAAGATGGCTCTGAGCAAAGGAAGTAAGCCTTAACAAGCCAATTTTAAAGGCACATCCCCCGCTGGAAGGAGTTCCGGCGGGGGATCGTTGCTTAAGGAGAGGGCTAAAAGAAACCTATTAACGGGGTAAGGGGCTTTAGTTCAAGTTAATCCCTTTCCCATAACCCGTACTGCCGTACCCCGAATTCTGGTGCCCACTCGATTAAAGCCACTGGACTATAGAGTTTTGAACCTAGATAAGACAGAGGGGAAAAAGGCTGTCACAGGCTAATAAAGGTTTAGTTCTTAAATCTGCTTTCAATAAAGCGTGGGGATTGGATTAAATCTGTTAGATAAACCGAAAAATTGGCCAAGCAGAAACAAATCAGTATTTTGATGCCGATGCCATGGAACTTAATCTCTGAATTACGTAAGCACCCATATATGCGCCTTTCTACCCTACCCCTATTCCTTGCGATCTTATTATTTGCTTGCCAAGAGCCTGCGGCTCAAGATGAAACCTCCACCAATGAGGATGCCATTGCCGATGCGCTTTCTGAGCTAGACGGTGACGCCTCTATCCAAAAGGTAGCGGCGCTCAGCATGGAAGAAATGGAATCCGCTCAGAGTCAGTACTTGGTTCCCTCGCCGGGTGAGGTGTTGAGTTCCTTGGACAAATTGGATCGGGTGGCTTGGAGTCAGTTGGCTTCCTACAATGGAAAGGCCGATTACGACGACAAATATGCCCGGGCCTTAAATCTTGGGGTGCGCGTAGCGGATGCATTCATGGCCGTCAATGCCGAGGACGCGGCTAAATTTGGAGAAATGAGTACCATCATCTTTGACCTGGCGCGTGAAATAGGCTTGGGGGACGTACTCGAAAACCAGCGCAGCGAGCTTGACAACCTAGCTGCTGAAGGGCAGTGGGAAGAACTCAAAGCAGCTTTAGATAATGTGCAGACCGACGTCCGTGATGAAGTGGAAGCTATGGGAGAAGATGATTTGGTTGCTTTGGCAAGTGCTGGAGGTTGGCTAGAGGGCATGAGTGCGGTTACAGCGCATTTACAAGAAAATTACTCAGCAGATAAAGCTGAGCTACTCCAGCAAAGTGAGCTGCTTGCATATTTTATTCAGAAATTCTCGGAGATGGGTAGCACGGCGACCTCACATCCCCTGGTAGAAAAAACCCAATTGACCCTGCTTAGTTTGCAGCCTTTGGTAGAAGGTGAATCGGCTCCTAGTGTAGAGGTCACGCAGCAAATTCACCAACTGACTGAGGAATTGGTTGCGGAAATCGAGTCTGGTAAGTAAATAGTATCATCTGTCCACAACTTACCTAGCGATGAAGAAACTCTTCAAGTCTTTTTTGGCCCTACTAATCCTAGTAGGAAGTATGATTTTGGTTCAAGCAACCGAAGAGCAAGCCCGAGAGGCCGCCCGTAAAGTCAGAGAACAACTCAAGGAACTTGGCTTCCAAGTGAGAAACACTTATACCACGGGTACTTTAGACAAAGGGGAATCAACGGTTTTTACCCGAACTTTTTACCAAGACAATGAATACGTATTGGTGATTACGGGAGACACCAAAGCCCGGGATATCGACCTCTTTGTCTTTGATGATGGAGGCAACCTGATCAGTCAAGACAGTAAGTCGTCTCCGACATCGGTAACGACCTTCAAAGCCGAGTACACTGGTAAATATTTCGTCAAAGTGGTTATGTATGACACCAGCATCGAGCGGAATATCTACTATGCTTTTCAGTATGGCTACCGCTAGCTGAAGAAGGCACCGGACTCCAATGTTTAGCACATTTCCATTGGGCTATCTATCCTTCCTGTTTGGACCGACCTTACACATCCAGTGTTGCGGGTGAGGACCGCTGCTGAAATTGATGTAAGGCAAGGTTAAGGTCTATTCGTTTGATGGGCTTGGTTAGGAAATCATTCATTCCCGAGGCAAAGCATTTAGCTCGATCTTCTGGTGTGGCATTGGCCGTTAACGCTACAATGGGAACGGGGCTAAGTTGCTGCTTAGATTCATACGCCCGAATCATCCGGGTTGCCGCTAGTCCATCGACTTTAGGCATTTGCATATCCATTAAAATGAGTTGAGGAGGATTTGCAAGAAACTCGTCAAACGCTTCCTGCCCATCGCAGGCAAAACGCACTTGCTGATTTTCCTTTTCAAGTAATTTGCCGATTACCCGTCGATTCACTGGATTATCCTCTACCAGCAATACTTCCCACCTACTCAAGGTCGCCACTTGGGACTTTCCCTCTACCCCTTGAGGAGCAATCGCTTTGGGTAGGCTTAGGAAAAATAAGAAGGAAGATCCTACCTCTAACTGAGAGCGAACTTTAATTTCTCCTCCCATCATCTCTACCAGATCCTTGCAAATGGCCAAGCCTAGCCCCGTTCCGCCAAACTGGCGGCTGATGGTGCCATCTGCTTGATGAAAGGCCTTAAAAATACGGGCCTGCGAAGTTTCACTGATCCCAATCCCCGTGTCTTTGACTTCAAAATGGATCTTATCGTCCACCCCAGCTCGAACAGTCACAAAAATGCCTCCTTCATTGGTAAATTTTATCGCATTGTTGACCAAGTTGATGACGATTTGCTTTACCCGCAATGGATCTCCGCAGACAAATCCCGGCACGTCCTTTTCAATTTCCAGGTCTAAAGACAGGCCCTTCTCCGTGGCCTTGCCTTTTAGCATCAATATGGCTTTGCGCAGCTCTGAGCCTAGGTCGAAACCGATTTTTTCCAGAGTAATTGCCCCAGATTCTATGCGAGAAAAGTCTAATATATCGCTAATGATTCCCAATAAGTTGTAACTAGAGGCATCCAAAATTTCCAGGTATTCCCTTTGTTCGGGATTTAAATGTGAATCCTTGAGCAGCTGGACAGCCCCAATCACTCCGTTCAGTGGGGTTCTAATTTCATGGCTCATGTTGGCTACAAAGCTGCTCTTCGCACGATTAGCTCTTTCTGCCGTCAACTTTTGCTCCGTCAGCTCTTCTAGATGCTTCTGGATTTCTGACTGCATATGATTAAAGCTAGCTACCAATTGATCGATTTCATTTTGATGATTCCCTTGTGGGATTTTACGTTGGGTAAATCCTTGGTTAATAAACTCTCGCATGGCCAAAGAAAGCTCCTCTAGCTGCTGGGTAGCCTGTTTAGAGAAGACAAAGCTCGCCACTACCGATAGGAGTAAAAGAAGAATCATAGCTAGCCAGTAGATTCTTCGAATCATAGCTGACTCTACGTTTGTCTGGATGGTCAATCTTGATCGCCAAGCGAGGAACCGATCATCTAATTGCTGCTGTAAAGTAGCGATGTCACCTAAAATCCCTCCTTGACCAAATCGACCCGATAGGCTATCTAGCTTTACGACTTGAGCAAATATGGCCTGATAATGCGTAAGGCTATCGGCGAGAGTTTTCCTTCTAGCAGAATTTAGTTTAGAATTGGTAGCCAGACTACCCCTTACCAATGCTACCCTTCCACTCAGCTTATCAAGGTAATGACTATCATGCCGGATTAAGTAGTCTTTTTCATGCCTACGCAGCATAAGGACATCTGCCAATTCGATTTCTGGCTGCCTTTCCAGCCAATGGATCGTTTCTCTGAAAATTCCAACTTGGCCATAATCTTTGAAACCTCTCGCCCAAGTCGTCTCAACGAGAACCTCTAGTAGGCTATCCTGGTGATTTAGAATTTTCTCGATTTCATGCTTATCGAGATTCCCTTGCTGACTTAGCTCAAACTCCGAAAGGATAGCCCGAATCTGCTGGTGAATCTTTTCATTTTCCGTTAAGGTCGGATGCGTACCGGTAAGAAAAAATAACGAATCCGTAGTTCCATACATCAGGAACTCATTTCTGGCGTGATGCTGGGCCCCCATCAGGGTCCTCAGCTCTTCCAGACTACGCAGTCGAGACATCAAGGCCGATTGTTTTCGGTCATGCCAGCCACTGATCAAAACTAAGGTCAGAAGAAGTAAGGCGAATCCTAGTAGAAAAAGGAAAAGTACCGCCCGGATTGATTGTTTCATGAATAATATGGTGCCTCATAAAATTATTAGATGATGACTCGACTTCAGAGGCATATTCATTAGGGACCTAACAAAAAAAATCCGAATCCAGAGCAGGAATTGACTCTGGATTCGGAAGGCAATATGATCAATACATAAAGCCTAGATTAGACAACTGTTGCCAACAATCTCCTCTAAGCTGCTTTGATATTTCTAAGGTTGGTACTTTTCAGCTGAGCTTCGGCCATATCTACTGTGACATGAAAATCACTGTCCTCACTATCAGGCATTTCAAACATGATATCAAGCATGATCGCTTCGATCATAGAACGAAGACCTCTTGCACCTAACTTCAAGTCCGCCGCCTTATGAACCACTGCATCATAGACTGCTTCATCAAAAGTGAGCGTTTTTCCCTCCAGCTCAAACATGCGCTGGTACTGTTTAATGATAGAGTTTCTAGGCTCTGTCAAGATTCGCCTTAGGGCATTTTCATCAAGAGGGTTCAAGTGGGTGATGACAGGAAGGCGTCCAATAATTTCAGGAATTAACCCATATCGACGCAGGTCATTGGGTTGAATGTAACGGTAAATGCTCGAACCATCGTCCAAGGTCTTGATAGACTCTGCCCCATATCCAATGGTTTTCAGGGCAATCCGACCCGAGATAATCCGGTCAATGCCTTCAAAAGCACCTCCACAGATGAACAAAATTTGAGAGGTGTCAATCTGAACCAAGCTTTGCTCAGGATGCTTACGCCCACCTTTGGGGGGCACACTTGCGATAGATCCTTCTAGGAGCTTGAGCAATGCCTGTTGTACCCCCTCGCCACTCACATCGCGGGTGATCGATGGATTATCAGATTTACGGGTAATTTTGTCGATTTCATCAATGTAGACAATTCCCTTCTGTGCCGCATCTACATCATAGTCCGCCTCCTGAAGCAGACGCACCAAAATACTTTCCACATCCTCTCCCACATAACCCGCCTCAGTCAACACCGTGGCATCGGCAATGCAAAAAGGCACGTTAAGGAGCTTAGCGATAGATCTGGCTAAAAGCGTTTTGCCTGTACCAGTTGGCCCCACTAGAAGCACATTACTTTTATCTAGCTCAACCTCACTTTCATCTTGGTTCTCCAGATTCATGATCCGACGATAATGGTTATACACCGCTACCGCCAATACCTTTTTTGCTTCTTGCTGACCGATCACATATTGGTCTAGGTGAGAAGCAATTGCTTTGGGGTGAGGGACCCAAGTAATCTGGTTAACTGGTTTATCTCTTAGTTCCTCTTCAATAATTGTATTGGCATGGGCCACACAGTTTTCACAGATGTGCGCACCGCCATAGCCAGCCAACAGAATTTGGACCTCACGTTTGGATCGGCCACAAAAGGAACAGCTCTCATTTCTCATAGGAAACTCGCTTAATTAGCTTTCGCGATAATATACAAAAGAACACAATAACGCTGACAGGCCCAAAGCCCCTTGGCTTTTTTCCTGTCAGCGTTCAGTCAATTGAAGTTATTCGATGGATTATTTTTTGCCTCCAGTCAATACCTCATCTACCAAACCATATTCTTTTGCCTCTTCGGCTCGCATCCAGTAGTCACGATCGGAATCAGCTTCTACTTTATCATACTCCTGCCCTGAATGGCTAGCGATAATTTGGTAAAGATCGCGCTTCACTTCTTCAATCTGGCGATACATGATCGCAATATCAGAAGCTTGACCTTGAGCACCTCCTAAAGGCTGGTGAATCATGACCCGTGAGTGAGGCAAGGCTGAGCGCTTACCCGCTGCTCCCGCACACAATAATACAGCTCCCATAGAGGCAGCCATACCTGTACAGATTGTGGCCACATCGGGACTTACTAGTTGCATGGTATCATAGATACCTAGTCCCGCATAAACAGAGCCTCCTGGAGAGTTGAGGTAGATGTTAATATCCTTGCTAGAGTCCGCAGACTGAAGGAAGAGTAACTGTGCACTTACAATGTTAGCCACCTGGTCATTGATGCCCATACCTAAGAAAATGATACGGTCCATCATCAATCGAGAAAATACGTCCATCGCTACTACGTTCAGCTGGCGCTCTTCAATGATATTTGGCGTCAGCCCTACAATACCGGGAACCATGGCGGCTTGCTGGTTCATGGCATTTTGATAGTCGTGCAGAGTTAGGCTGCTTTTTCCGAGATGCTTGGTATAATAGGATTGGAATTCGTTGGGATTCATAGAGTTATCCATATTTATTTCTAAGTATTAAAGTTATAGAAAAAGGGTCAATCCAAAAAGGAGTGGATTTTAACCAATCATGATTGTTTCGAATTTAAGACCCCCCAACGAAAGAAAACGTGACAAACGATCTG
Organism: uncultured Bacteroidia bacterium; assembly: GCA_964521065.1. Taxonomy (GTDB): domain Bacteria; phylum Bacteroidota; class Bacteroidia; order J057; family J057; genus CAYVAP01. Next base: position 7,695 of record CAZFPQ010000156.1, read on the forward strand.
ATTTTTTTTTCTTTCCTCAATACTTTTGTGAGCCATCTTCATTCGACCCCGCTCATTATCTGTTGAAATGAAAAAGTTGATACTCGTTTTAGCCCTGACAATCACAGGTTTGTTTGCCCACACTGGCCATCTAATGAGTCAAACAGAGCCTCATCGTCCTGGCTATTTAATTGTCAAGATCCAGCCTGCATACAGGCATGCATTCTCTACGGATCCTACCCAAATCCCTGAATTAGGGTATAGGCTGAAGCAAATCCCCGGTTTTCAGCTTCAACGGGCTTTCCCAAAGATAGACCCTCCGATACTCGCTCGTTATAGCAATGGAATAAACCCAGTCGACCTCAGTTTAATCTACTACCTACGCTTTGACGAGCGCTTAGCGGTGGAAGAAGTAGTCCGCTGGGTGGGTAGTCACCCAGCCTGGGAATACATCGAGCCCTGGTATCGCCATCAACTATTTTATCAACCCAATGATCCTGCCGCAGATACCACAGGTGGAGTAGATGGAATGTGGCACTTAGATCAAATTAAGGCCCGTGAAGCTTGGGATATTGCGAGGGGAGATGCCTCGGTAGTAGTTGGGATCACCGACTCAGGCACGGGAGATCATCCAGACCTGCAAGACAATTTGGCCATTAATCAAGATGATCCTATAGATGGGATAGACAATGATAATGATGGCTATGTGGATAACCTGCGAGGTTGGGATTTTGGTGGCAATTTGGTAGGTGGCCCAGGAGACAACGATCCCATAGTCGGCAATGTACATGGCACTCACGTTACGGGCATCGTTGGGGCTACGGCAGACAATGGAATTGGTTTCCCAGGCATCTGTTTCAACTGTGGTTACTTACCCATCAAAGTATCATCAGACGAGGCCCTTGGGGCTATTTTTTATGGTTACCAAGGCATTGTATATGCTGCCCAGCAGGGGGCACAGGTGATTAACTGTTCATGGGGAGGAGGAGCCACCAGTCGATTCGGAAAAGACGTGGTTCAATTCGCGACCGTAAATAAAGGAGCCGCTGTGATTGCTGCCAGCGGCAATAGCGGAAGTGATTTTGCTTTTTATCCAGCCGCTTATGAAGAAGTGATCTCAGTAGCAAATTCCTCTTTTGGAGATACCACCTTTCCCAATACCACCTACCACTTCACCGTAGATCTTGCCGCTCCTGGCTGGCAGATTTACAGTACCCTCGGCAACAGTGGCTATCACCGTTGGGGAGGCACCTCTGCCTCAGCCCCTATTGTAGCCGCAGGCGTAGCCTTGGTCAAGTCTCACTTTCCCCAGTATTCAGGTGTTCAGGCTGCTCAGAGGTTAAGGATTACGGCTGATGATATTTATGCTCAAAACCTGGATAAAATTGACAAGTTGGGTCAAGGCAGGATCAATCTTTTCCGGGCCCTGAATGATCCCGCCAAGCCTGCTATCCGGCAGCTGTCCTTAGGCATCAGTGACCTAGATGGAGATGGCTTCTTTCGCACCGGAGATACTCTCGAACTCCGACCTACCTTCCGAAATTATTTAGAAGCGGGCAATTTCCTAGAAATCATGATGAGTCTGCCTCAGGAAATGACCGGATACGCTGAGGTCTTAGACGGAAGTAGGAGCATTGGGGCCATTGCCGCCAATCAGATCTTTAGTCCTGGTCAACCATTTAGGCTTCGGCTGAAAGCGGACCTTCCAAATGATGTACAAATTTACCTACGCTTTGAATACAGGGATGCTCCCACTCAATATCAAGACGCTGAGATGGCCCGTTTTCAGGCAAACACCACCTATTTAGACTTAGAGGTCAATCAAATCCAAACCAGTGTCAATAGTCTAGGAAACTTTGGATGGAATGATTTCTACGCCCAAATGCAAGGTCTTGGCTTCCGATACCAAAACCGAGAAAATGCCTTGTTTGAGGGCAGCTTATTGATAGCAGCCAACGGAAAAGTTGCCGATCGTTCTAGAGACACCAATGGCGTAGACTTAGACTTTAGTTTGCTCACCCCCATCGAGCGAATGGAAACCCACGATCCAGCAGATTTTGCCAGCCTATCGAAGCTAGATGATCAGGCCATGAATGATCCCATAGGGATAGAGGCGACCCAAGAAACCTATGCCTACGCTCGCGCCGAATGGGACAACTTTGTCCTCTTGAGATATATCCTTACCAATAAGTCAAGCAGCTCTACTTTAGATACCTTTCAAGTAGGTCTTTTTGCAGATTGGGATATTGCACCCTACTTACGTGACATATCGGGCATCAGAACCGAAAACGCAGCAGACTTTGACCAAAGCAATAAATTGGTGTACGCTTGGGATCGAAGAGGCACTGACCCATCCTATTATGGAATGAGCATCCTATCTGATGATGCGATGCGGGCTGCCGTATTTGACGTGGATTCCTTGGAAAACGATACCACCACCCTTTTTGACACTTCGCTAAAGCTAAGGGCTCTTTCCCAGATTCCTGACATCAGTAATTCTACCTTAGGTACAGGTAGTTCAGGTGGGGTTGACATTCTTCAATTTATTGCGGCCGAGGCGTATCAGTTGACCCCACAAGGTCAAGATACTATTCTCATCGCCCTGATGGCTAGTGATTCCTACTCCGGTCTGGTCATTACCAGAGACCAAGCCTTAAATGCCTACCGTTGCGAAGTCTTGGGAGATGCCCCCCAAAACAACTTTGCTTGGGACCTCTCTGAAGTTCGTGTAGGTGATAGCATTCAGTTTAATGACTTAAATCCCGACGCCGTTGCTTGGGCGTGGGACTTTGGAGACGGGGCTGTTGGAGGAGGCAAACACCCCAAGCACGTTTTTGCCTTACCTGGTACTTACCAAGTGAAACTTTCAGTTGAAAACGGAAGCTGTCAGCGAACCTATATCAGAGAGCTCGAAGTCCGCTCAGCTACCAACATTCAAAACAGTCTCCATTCTAGCTGGAAGCTTTTCCCCAATCCTAACCAAGGAAGTTTCTCGCTTCGCACAGATGCTCCTGCAGCCCAATACCATTTTTCCTTGTTTAATGGGATGGGACAACTGATCTCGCAGCAGTCGCTCATTCATCCTGGTGGTCTTCAGACCATGGCATTTAATCAGCAGCAACTTGTTCCGGGGCTTTACCACCTCAGGATATCTGGTGGAGCCACCCCGATCCAGAGATTGTCTTTTGTGGTACAACCCTAACTAAGTCTCACCTCACCATGGATCTTTCTCCTACCCAATCGAGTATCATTCGAGAGGGACTCCCTGAAGAATGGGAGCTATGTGGAGCTTTGCTACTCAAGAACATGGCCCCCCATTTCGCGAAAACTCAACACCAATGGGATGCGTCCGCATTTGAGCGAGATTGGAGGGCTGGAAAAAGCTGGATATCCTTTGACAACCAGGGCGGCCTACAGGGTTTTGCCTTGGTCCATCTCCAAATGGATCACCTCTTTTTACACTCCATACACGTACATGCTCGTTGGAGAAGAAAAGGAATTGGCCAGAGGCTTTTGGCAATGGTTGAAGAGTTTGCCCAACTCAAAGGCAAACCCCAACTTAAGCTCGTGGTCCACGAAGGCAATCCTGCATTATACTGGTATCAAAATAGGGGCTACCAACTGTTTGATCGCCCCTATTACCTGATGACATTGACCAAAGTGATTCCCCAAAGATAGGTTTACAAGTCAGCGGCAGAAGCTCCTTCGCTGATTTGGGTGATGTAAACCCCTGGCTCACTCTGATATTGGTTTACATAGGCCTGACGTAATTGCTCAGCGACCTCGTTCACGTCTGCCTTAGCGACCAAGTTGATGGTGCAGCCTCCAAATCCCCCTCCCATCATTCTGGCTCCTTTTACCTTTGGCATGTCACGGGTTTGATCTACTAAGAAGTCTAATTCTGGGCAACTGACCTCATACTCATACTGGAGCCCTTGGTGGGATCCATACATCAACTGCCCAAGGGCGGACATGTCTCCTTGTTGCAACGCCTCGCTAGCCTCCAATACCCGTTGAATTTCTGCTAGTACGTATCCGCAGCGACGATAGGATACTTCACTCATGTCACCTTTAGCAGCTTCAAGCTGATCTGGGGCAACGTCCCGCAAGCTCTTGACCTCAGGGAAGAGGGCCTGAATCGCGGCCAGTCCATCCTCAGACTCTTTTCGTCGTTTATTGTAACCTCCGTCAGCCAGTGCATGTTCCACCTTGGTGTCAATTAATACCAACCCCCATTCTTCACCGGGAAAGGGAAAATACTCATAATCAAGGCTTCGACAATCTAGCCTTACCAGATGATTGGTTTTACCAAATAGGCTGGCAAATTGATCCATCAGGCCGCATTGAACACCCACAAAGGTGTGCTCAGCCGCCTGAGCAAACTGGGCCAATTGCATTCGGTCAATACCTAGATCAAATAGGTCGTCCAAGGCCAAAGCAAGGCCACACTCGACAGCGGCAGAGGAGGAAAGGCCTGCACCGAAAGGGATGTCTCCCCCAAACACAACGTTGACGGGAGGGAACTGGTAACCCGCACCTTTTAACTGAGCCATTACTCCTAGCAGGTAGTTGGCCCAGGTTTCAGGCCCAGGAGTAAGTTCCTCTAGCCGATAGGAAACAGAGCGATCTAAGTCATTTGCAACCAGGGTTCCCGTATCCCCCTCGGCAGGACCCACGGCAAAATCTAATTGAAAATGAACCGCAGCCGGAAAGACATATCCATTATGATAGTCGATGTGTTCTCCGATGAGGTTGATACGCCCAGGGGCGCGGAAGAGCTTAGGTGTTAGAGCAAATTGTTGTTGGAAGCGTTCTTGAACTGAAGGCATGAATACGGAATCATAAGTGATGCAAGCCCAAATTGTGACAATGCTGGAAGTGGAGCAAATATTTCCTCTTACATTTGAATCAATATCTAGTCATTTTTGTCAAAAGTGAAGCATTCAGCTAAATTTTAACCTCTCTTAGTTGTGGAGTTGCTAAAAATACCATTTATCCTACCCTAAGCTTTCCTTCATGACCCTTGATTATTCCCCAGCTGTTCAACAATCATTAGCCAATCGACAAGCTGTCGTTGCTTTGGAGAGCACCATCATTGCCCATGGCATGCCTTATCCAGAAAATGTTGCCACGGCTAATCAACTTGAAGCCCTTATCCAAGCAGAAGGTGCTGTCCCAGCGACCATTGCTGTGCTAAAGGGAAGGATTAAGATTGGCCTTCAAGAGGAGGAACTTGAATACTTAGGAAAACATCCTGAAGTGATGAAAGCAAGTCGTCGAGATCTTGCCTATGTCTTGAGTCTTGGCAAAAGCGCCGCTACCACCGTGGCCACCACCATGCTGTTCGCGGCTAGGGCAGGAATTAGGGTCTTTGCTACAGGAGGAATAGGTGGCGTACATCGTGGAGCAGAAACTACCTTTGATATTTCTGCCGATCTACAAGAACTGGCTCGAACACCTGTTGCGGTGGTATCTGCTGGTGCGAAAGCAATTCTGGACCTCGGCCTTACCTTGGAATATTTGGAAACGATGGGCGTTCCGGTTATTGGCGTGGGAACACAGGAATTCCCTGCATTTTATAGCAGAGAAAGCGGTTTCAAGGTCCCTCTACAAGTTGATCAGACAGATGATATCGCTCGCTTGATGCATCAACATTGGGCCTTACCCCATTCAGGAGGCATTTTACTTGCCAATCCCATACCTGAGCAATACGCCATGGATAGTGATCTAGTAGAAGAAAGCATCCAACAAGCCTTATTCGAGGCAAAAGCTCAAACCATAGCAGGTAAACACCTCACCCCATTTCTACTTCGTCGCATCAAGGAGCTGACGGCGGGCCAGAGTCTATTTTCTAACATCGAACTGGTTAAAAATAATGCTCGACTGGCGGCCAAAGTAGCCGGAGCCTACTCACGGGAAACGCCTCATCAGAGGTAGAATTTCTTTAGGATGTTTCTTGACATACCCTTGAATGATCCTCTGTACATCAGGGGCTTCTTGTTTTCTTGGGACGGCAGCGGCTATCTCCTCAGGTGGAAAATCAAGGACATCAAGCCCCAAATATCCGTGTCCACGGTAAGAACCATTTTGAACGAAAACCACAGATTTTTCATCCTCACTCCTACCTTCACCCACAATCAAGAAACTATCTAATCGATCTCGACCATAACTGAGAGCTGAGATTGTTTTTTTTACCCGTTCATTATATGCCTCAGGCTCTTCTTCTCCCACACAAGCTCCTTGACAAATATGCAATTGATGGTGAAAGCAGCGTCCTGGACCTTGCTCAGCACCATACAGCTTAGGGCAAAGCCCAAAGTGACGTCCCCATCTCGTCAAAGCGGCGTCTGCTTGGCTACGACCACTGAAGCCAGCTAAAGGCAACAGATCTTCATGATATTTATCCAAGTAGAGGCGCAGGTATCCAGCCCCGGTCTCTTCCTGGTAAACCCCTATTTTAAAGGAACGACGGCGCTGAGCGCGATTATAGGGAGGCTGAATCCGCTTTATCTCCTCATTTTCGTGGAGTAAGGCCAAAAGCTCACTGCCTGTTTCAACCACACTCAAGTCATAAATTTGGTCTACCATCTCCATGGTTCGCCTCGCCCGATGGGCGCTAGAAAAATGCGATAGAACCCGCTTACGGACATTGGTGCTTTTACCTACGTATAGGATTTTTCCTTTCTCGTCATGAAAATAATATACCCCTACCGTTTCAGGTAAATCGTCTACTTTTTGACGTGAGAGGTTCGGAGGCAAACGAGAGGCTTGCAGTTCTTGGGTTAAGGTATGGGGATGATCAGGGTTCTGACTAATGCTCAATAAATGCTCAAATAGTTCTACCGTGGCCTTGGTATCACTCATGGCCCGGTGGGCTTGATCATTGGTGATAGATAAGTGGCGACATAAATTTCCTAAGGAATATGAAGGTAGGCCTGGCATAAGCTTTCGACTCAGTTTAACCGTGCAAAGTTGCTTTCGAGAAAACGTATAGCCTAGGCGCCGAAATTCCTTCTGGACAAAGCTGTAATCAAAGCGGGAATTGTGAGCCACAAAAATCGCTCCTTCAGTTATTTCAACCACCTGCCGCGCTACTTCGTAAAATTTGGGAGCATCACGGACTAAACTGTTATCTATGCCGGTTATTCGCGTAATAAAGTCCGGTATAGCTATCTCGGGATTAATGAGTGAGGAAAACTCATCTAGCACTTTCTCTCCATCATGAAGGATAATGGCTATTTCGGTGATGCGTTCAGACTTAGGGTCTCCCCCCGTTGTTTCTACATCAATGATGCTGTAAAGCGTAGGCTTGGACATGGAATTCACTTCTAGACTAAAATTAGCCAAAACCCCATTTTTTAGCAAAAAGATCTAGATTGCAAACAATTATATCACCCAACTCCAACAAGAGCTAAAAAAAATAGCCACCTATGCAGGTGGCTTGTTTCCTTAAAATCCGCCTTCCAGGGGATTCATATTTAGTCCAATGCAGCAATTCCTGGTAGGGTTTTTCCTTCTAGATATTCTAATAGTGCCCCTCCACCAGTGGAAACGTAGGATACCTGCTCTTCAAGCCCGAATTTGGCCACTGCCGCTGCAGAATCTCCTCCCCCAATCAGCGAAAAGGCTCCTTGCTTAGTAGCTTCGACCACGGCTTCTGCAATAGCCTGAGTTCCTTTGGCAAACTTTTCCATTTCGAATACCCCCATAGGGCCATTCCAAAGGACTATCCGGCTATCCAGGATGGTATCGTAGTAGTATTTGAAGGTCTCGGGTCCGATATCCAGCCCCATCATGTCATCTGGAAATTCCTCATTGCGAACGATCGCAGTCTTTCCATCCTCACCAAACACATCTGAGATAACAGAGTCAACTGGAGTCAACAGTTTTACCCCTTTTTGGTTGGCTTTCTTGATCAGCGCTGCGGCGGTAGCGACCCGATCTTCCTCCAGCAATGATTTTCCAATCCGGTATCCTTTTGCTCTGAGAAATGTGTAAGCCATTCCCCCTCCAACGAGAATGTAATCTACCCGCTCCATCAAGTTTTCCATGATGAGAATTTTATCAGAGACTTTTGCTCCTCCCATGATGGCACAGACCGGCTTTTCTTCGCTATTGAGGACCTTTTCAGCATTCTCAATTTCTTTTTTCAAAAGCATGCCACACGCCCGGTCATCAAAATACTTGGCAACCGTGGCAGTAGAGGCGTGGGCCCGGTGGGCTGTTCCAAAGGCATCATTTACGTAAAAATCGCCATGCTTGGAGAGCTTATGCGCAAATTCTTCATTTGCTTTTTTCTCTTCTCCATAAAAACGAAGGTTTTCAAGCAATAGGATTTGCCCGGGCTGCAAGCCTGCACTCATTTCAAAAGCTTGCTCTCCTACACAATCTTCAGCAAATAAGATCTCAGCTGAAACATATTTTTGTAAGGTAGAAATGGTGTGCTTTAGACTAAATTTATCTTCGGCTCCCTTGGGACGACCTAAATGTGACATCAGAATTGCACTCCCTCCTTGATCGAGGATATGCTGGATACTTGGAACTGCTTCCCGAATTCTTCGGTCATCGGTTACTTCAAATTTATCATTCAAGGGGACGTTGAAATCCACTCGTACCAGGGCCCTACGTCCGGCGATTTCTAGTTGATCGAGGTATTTCATAAGTAAGAAAACTTGATGGCTTAGGGTGTTTTGTTAACGGAGTGAATTTAGCAAAAAGCTAGCATCTTCTTTGCTAACAGAAGTCAGCTAAGGAACACGAAAAAAACATGTCGCTTTTCAGTAGGAATTTTGCTCCAGATCAAGGAAGGAAAATCGACCTTAGCGAGTCGAAGATTCCGACCTGTCGG
>CAZFPQ010000157.1:0-16504 GCA_964521065.1 uncultured Bacteroidia bacterium
ATAGGGCAGGCCTTCCACCGCCTGGATACACTGCTGTAAATATCCCGCAGCCCGGTTGTAGTCTTTCATTTCAGACCAGCATAGGTACAAACCATGATAAAAGTTCACCAAATAGGCAGTGGGTTCACGATAAGTTTTTTGGGCGATTTTCAGCCCTTTTTCATAGTAGGATTTGGCCCTATTGTAATGAAAGAATTTAAAATAGGCCATGCTGCCCAAGTCTAGATAAATAGGCAGCAGATTGGGATGATGCTCCCCCTTGAGCTTCGCGATTAGGTCTAATGAAGTCAACCAATGTTTTTCTGCCTCATAATAGTGGCCCTGTTTTTCAAGCACGCGCCCAATCCACAGGTCATGATTGGCCAAATTGGGATGCTTAACTCCTTGGAGCTTGATGCGTAGCGCCTTGGCCTCAGTAAATTGGGCCATGGCCCGGTCATACTCACCTCGATGGTAGCTAATCATGCCTATGTTGTGCCGAATGTCGGCAATTTCCTGGGACTCTTCTCCAGAAAGCGCCATGAACATGGTCTGTGCCTGCTCAAAATAAGACTCCGCCAGATCGGGATCCTCAGACAGGTTCAATAGACCTAGTCCATTCAAATGCTTAGCAATTTTTTCATGGGGAGGGGTAAGCTCTGCTTCCAAGTAGGTGAGAGCCCTTTCCTGGTAATACTTAGCAGAATCATATTTCCCAAGTTTCCGGAAACTATACCCTACCCCTGACAAATTATCGGCCTTGGCCAATATCCCTTGGGAGGTAGAGATCGATGAAAGAGAGTCTAGGGCCAATCGATATTTAGTCATGGCAGAATCGTATTTTCCTTGGTAAGAAAATACCCCTGCCCAGGTCTGATAGGCCCGAGAAATCTGTATCTTTTTCTCTCCCTCCTCTAGGGGGAGCTCAGACGCTAGCTGATAGGCCAGTTCAGCCGTATCCAATGCTGCTTCAAAGGCCTTGATCCGACCTAAACTTCTTGCAAGTTTTAGGACTACTTCAAACGTAAGTTCTGTCCCTTCTAAGGAAACTTGAGCCTTTTGATAGGCTTTTCGACAGAGTTCCACCGCTAAGGCATATTCTGCAGCATCGTATTGCGCTTGGGATTCCTCTAGATAAGACTGAACCTCTATGCTGTCCTGGCTTACCTTAATATGCACAGATTGATCTGCCCGCTTGCTCTTTGATGAGGGTTCTTTGGAATTACAACTAACGCAGAGGATGACTAGGGCAGCAATCAGATAATTAGGGAATCTCATGGTCATCAGGATAGTAGCTGACTCCTTTTAAAATACGGCTCTCCGAATACTTTCCCAAGCCCCAAAGTAAGCAGCGCTGAACATTCTGTTGTAAACCTCTTCTAGCGTGTAAAGGAGGATGCCTCCCCGTTCATTCACCAGTCCAAATTTTAGGTATGCTCCTAGGCCCTTACTTTTCCAATCCCAACAACTCTTGCGCTACGCCTCGATAAGGGTTCTCATATCCCACAAAAACCTGCAGCTCCGCCCGCACTTCTGCCGTTACACCTTCCAAACGCAAGCGCACCAAGGTCCGGTACCAATGGGCATTTTCTGCGTAGGGTCCGACCTTCACCTGCTGAAGTTGAGAGAGTGCCGCTTCGAAATCCCCTTGCTGTAGCCGTAGCATACCAAGGAAGTAGTGATAACTAGGCTGCTGCCTCGTTGCCATATCTGGATTTTGGACCAACCAAGTCTGGAGTTTGTCCTCAGCTGGACCATACTCCTTTAGCTGATAGAGGCTGTCTACCTCAAGCCAAATCCCCGTCATGGCCCGAGAGTCTCCCGCTAATGGACCCGCACGGTTGGTAGATGGGATCTGTAAATCAGGAGGCAGCTTTGCATAGGCCAGGTACAGTTCTTCTGGGGTTGGCGGCGTTTGAAGGTTTCGCCACAGCAAATACCCTGCACACATCGCCAACACTACTGAAGCTGCCACCGCCAAGGTTCGCCAGCGGTATAAAGGCTTCACCTGAGAAGCAGGGCTACTATCTGACATGATGGCTTGAAGCTTTTGCTCCAGGTCCTCTATTTCCGGTTCTTGGAAGGCGGACAAGATTTCCTGTTGCAAAGCCAACTCCTTTCTTAGTTCCTCCCTTTGGTCCAGTTCAAGCTCAAATGCAGCCTGCTCTGCCTCCGTCATTTCCCCACTCAGGTACTGATCAATTCGTAAGTGTATAGCTTCATCCATGTCAACGGCGATTAGGAGGCCTGATTTGATATTTCGCTAAAACGAGGGTCTGCCTGGATGAGCTTGGTCAATTGCTGCTTGCACTGAAACTTACGCTTCTTAGCGTAGCTGTCACTGGCAAATCCCATTTTTTCTGCAATCTGCACCATGGAAGTGCCTGCAAAAAAAAGCTTCAACAACTTTTGGCAGCCATCACCCAACTCTTTCAATTTTTCCCTAAAAAAACGGTTGCGCTCCGTGATGACCAGTTCCGCTTCGATGTCCTGAGGTTCTGCCAGTTCTAAGGGTTCCTGATCTAGGACCGTCTCTGGCCGTTTGACCCGACGGCTGGCCTGCTTGAGCCATACCCGCTTGGCAATGGCAAACAGGAAGGTACCCATCTGACTGGTCAGTACAAATTCAGGGTCTTTCAGCTTCCGAAAAAGAACGATCATGCTGTCTTGGAACACGTCTTGGGCATCCTCCTCATTCCCGCCCCGCTGACGTACGTGCTGTGCGATGGCTGGAAAAAAGCGCTGGTACATTTCTTTCAATTGCTGAGGTTCTCTATTTCTTAGGCCATCCAACCCACGCACATTCTCTTTGGCAGTTTGGAGACCAGAATCAGAAATAGGTTGCTTGCTCATGACTAAATGTACGGGCATTTTCTTCGAAAGACCAAATTATGGAGAGGTTAAGACGATGAGATTTTGGGAGATTAGTATCAGAGCGATAAGGATGATGGGATCAAAAGAATGATGAGTTTTTTTGGACTAGATGTCAAAGGGGTGCACAGGTGATCCTAGCCTGGGGATTTCCCAAGACGTCTTTAGTATCTGCCCCTTTATGCCATTTACCTTAGAAAAGGTTACCCAGTAATACCCCTTAGGCAATAAGCTTTGGCCATAAAAAATCAAAACCCGCCTATTCAATGAGCTTCATCAACAGGCTGTGTTTTCTCCCTGAAACATCCAGCCAAACCATCAAGTAAATCCCGGCCTCCAGCCCTAAGGCTTCTTGATACCGCCAACCATCTGCTTCTCGGTAGGACTTTTCCCACACTTTCTGCCCGATAGCATTGAAAAATGCCAACTCTCCACTGCCAAAACCTGCAGGAAATATCAGTCCGATATTCCCATCAGAAGGATTGGGATACACCTCAAACGCTCCATGGGTAGCAGGGATCGAGGTGATGGGATTCAAGGTAAAACTCTGACAAAAGGTATCTGTTCCGCAGTCATTGAAAGTTACCAAGCACACTTCATAAGTTCCCTCCGCTCCATAGGTATGAACGGGGTTGGCGCTGGAGTCGCTATTCCCGTCCCCAAAGTCCCAAACGTAGGCATCAGCATTGGTAGAAAGGTTACTGAGGCTCACTTTGAAAGCGGCCGAGTCCAAAGAAAAGCTAAAGTCAGCCGTACTAAGTGGCTGTACCTCAATGGATAGAGAGTCGGTAGCTAAACAACCATTTGCATCTATGACGGTCAGTTCCAAGTCGAGATCATCCGTAGCCAGGAAACTTGGGTCTGAACAAGTCAAACAACTTAGCGCAGTGCTACCAGACCATAGATAATCCACGCCTCCACTGCCAGAAAGATTGACAGAATCTCCTACGCAGACGCTGAGGTCTGCCCCCGCATCAGCCTCAGGGAGCCCAAATACCGTAACTAAGCTGTCTTTGATTAGGCTGTCTTGTCCTTGGGCGTTGCTCACGACCAGGCGTACGGCATAGGTGCCGGGTGTGCTGTAGCATACCTGGGGATTGGGATCAGTCGAAGTGGCAGGAGTTCCGCCGGGAAATTCCCAAGCCCAGGCCTGGGGAGAAAACCGGCTGCTATCGGTAAACTGTACACAGATGGATTCACAGGCCGTCGCCTGGCTAGCCGAGAATCGAGCTTCTGGTTCGAAACGCCTACAATCAGCTAATGGCTGCTGAGGAATATTTTCCCCCAAAGAGGGGAATGAGCCTGTTTGTCCCCGTTCATTGAACCCACAAGAAAGAGCCGTCCCGTTGGCAAGCAAAAAGCTAGAAATCAGTTCTCCCGTCTCAATGGCCACCACATTCCGCAACAGGGTTCCATCTGCATTTTTGACTTGGACGGGTAGCAAGCGCGCAGAGTCTGTTCCATCCCCAAGGTTGCCATATACATTCCATCCCCATGCCCATACGGTACTATCGGCAGCAAGGGCCAAACAATGAAAGTCACCTGCGGCAATGGCCACGATGTTACTAAGCGGGCCTTGTCCAGCGCTGTCTTGTACCAACCTTGGCAATAAAGTAGTTGAGGTATTGCCAATGCCATGTTGGCCTAGGTTGTTTTTGCCCCAGGCCCATACATGACCTTGTGCATCTAGGGCAAGAGAAACGCCCTCTTCTGTATCGATCGCCACAATTTGCTTGAGGAGTCCTACTCCAGAGCTATCCCTTACGTGTACCGGACGGGTTCGCTGGGTAGTCGTACCATCGCCGACTTCTCCAGCAAGGTTCCGACCATATCCCCAGACCGTGCTATCTGCATCCAACATAAAAAAGAGGTCCGTCGTCGTTGCTAGGGCTACAATATTTCTTATCGGATCTTGATTGGCAGAATCTCTCTGGGTGAAAGGATAAGCCCTGGACACGTTATTGATTCGTCCTACCCAGCGCACGGTAGAGTCCTCCATGATAAAGGCTGACATCATGGCTGAAGCCTCAACTACTCGTACGCTGTCCAACAAGTCTCCATTGAAATATCGAATGGGGAAAGGGTACAAGCGCCAAGAAAATGGTTGGGCTCCCAGCTTGGAATTTGTGGTAGACCCAAGACCATATACGATTCCATTTTGGTCTAGAAAAAGGGTATGTATTTCACTTGCAGAGATTTGCTGAATGCCAGAAAACACCCCCAACTGAGCTGTGTCTGGTACAGCTACGGGGAAGGAACTCACGGTGGAGAGGTTAGAGTTGAACAGGGGCACATTTAGGGAGTTTACTCCCCAGCGGTAAACGGTCCCGCTGCTACGCAGGACGTACTGGCCATAGTAACCACTTGATATTTGCTTGATGCCATTGAACACCCCCTGCCCATTGGTTGATACAACAGGTCGAGGTTGATGAACAGAAAACATTTGGCGGCCATTGCCCGCGTTTCCAAAAAAATTCATCCCCCAGAGGTATATTTCCCCATCTTCGGTGATGATCCCACTCACTTCACCGGCGGCATAGACTTCTTTGGCCTTGGGAATGCCCGTTACCAAGACAGGAAGCTTAGAAAATTTTTCAAATACGGCTTCACTGAGTTGACCGTGTTCATTGTTGCCCCATACATACACTTGGCCCAAGCTATCCAAGGCGAGAACATGCTCATTCCCAGCAGCAATCGTTTGGATGTTGTTTAGAAACCCTTGTCCGCTGGGGTCTTTTACTTGAAGAGGGCGAGCAATCCCGGCTTGCGTTCCATCACCCAGTTGGCCAAAGTCATTGTCCCCCCAGCTCCAGACCGTACCATCCTCACGCAGAGCTACTGAAAATATGTCGCCTGCGGCGATGGCAGCTACTTGATCAAAATCACCCACAAAATTAGGCGACTTGACCTTTACCGCCCCTAAGAAGAATCCCCCAAATAGAGCCTGGCCTAATTCTCCGGCATTGTCATTGCCCCATCCCCAAACGGTTCCGTCTGCATCTAGGCCCAAGCCATGAGAAGGCCCATTTGCAATCGCTACAATGCTATCCAGCGGGGTTACCCCATCGATTTGTACTACCTGAACGGGGGTTTCGCGGTCGTTGAAATAAGTTCCATCTCCAAGGACCCCGGTCCCGTTCCAGCCCCAACCATAGACCGTTCCATTTGAACGCAGCGCAAAGGCAGACTGGTAATCCGTGCTTAACGCAATCACGCTGTCCAAGAGGCCAATTCCGCCAAGGCCTTTGACCTTTTGAGGGGAGAGCTGATGCACCGTACTCCCTATCCCCAACTTACCATCAGAGTTAAAACCCCAAGACCAAACCGTGCTATCTGCCGAGATTGCATATCCGCTTCCACCTGACAAGGTCAAATAGGTAATGTTACCTAAAGGAAGGTTGGCACTGCTATCTAGCACCTGAATGGCTTCTAAGCTGACTTTTACCGGAGTGCCATCGCCGTGCATCGCACGTCCCCAGGATTGAATGGTAGAATCTGGACACAAGGTAATGCTTAGGCCATTATCAATGCCAAGGTTTTGGGCTTGAGTTGATAAGTTTCCCATCCAGCTCATGGCTAGAAAACCTAGGAGTATGATCGATCTCTTCATGGGGAATAGCTAAGGAAATAAAATGTGATCTACCCATCCTATAAGTTGATTCAGATGGCAAATTCCAAGTAAAATAACAGTCTCATGGGTCAATAGTTAGCTTCTAATTTAAGTAATAGCCCGAAGTGATCATTCGGTAGGGTTGTTTGATTAAGTGGCAATGGCTCGCCTATTGGCAGGCCTTGTTCATGGACAAAAGCAATCAATCCGTCGACCATTACGCATAAATATTTGACCAAAAGCGCAAATTTCGTTTATTTAAATATCTAATTACCGTCACTTCTCTGCTGTTTATCTCCCCAATTAATCTCCCTGCTCTACCTGTATGACACATATCCACTTGCTTTACTTCGATGCCGGTTCCGGCCATCGAACGGCGGCTCAGGCGGTAGCTCATGCTCTGGAAGGTCTAGATCAACAACCTTACCAGGTCCGAACCACCAATCTACTAGATCTATTGGCAGATCAGCCCTTGCTGCACGCCATTGGTAAATACGGCATCCAGTTTGCAAATTGGAACCTACGGAAGGAAAGCATCTTACCGGCTTCATGGCAGGTCAAGGCTTTCCAGTGGGTACAAGGCAGAGTCCCTAATGCTCTGCTAAAGAGGACCCATTCTTTTTGGCATCGGCATCCTCCGGTCTTGGTTCTTTCTTTGATGCCCATCGCTAACCCTTTTGTTTGGCGATCCCTAAAAAGTGCCTACCCCGGTTGTCCCTTGTGGATCTTGCCGGTCGATTTTACGGAAGGAGGGCCGAGGTACTGGTTCACCCCAGAAATCCCAGCCCGATACCTCCTTCCCACTCAAGGATTACATCACCAAGCTCAGCGTGCGGGTATCCAGCCAGAGGCCATCGCACCATTAGATGGGATGCCAATCCATCCTTACTTTTACCAGTCTTCCCTGCTTGATAAAGACGCAGAGCTTCAACAGCTTGGCTTAGATCCAAGCCTCCCGACCCTCTTGGTTCACTTTGGTGGACAAGGCTCTACCTTCGTCACCCAAATTGCCGCTCAGCTCAATAAACTCAATGGCAGATTCAACGCCATTTTTTTATGTGGTAGGTCAACTCAGTTTTACCAACAGCTCCAACACATGAAAAGTAATTTTCCTCGTCTGGTATTGCCTTTTCAAGCTGAGATCCCGGTCAAGTTTTATCAACTAGCTGATTTTGTAATTGGGAAGCCAGGAGCCATGACCCTCACGGAAGCCATGATATC
This sequence comes from uncultured Bacteroidia bacterium, assembly GCA_964521065.1. Taxonomy (GTDB): domain Bacteria; phylum Bacteroidota; class Bacteroidia; order J057; family J057; genus CAYVAP01. The sequence continues at coordinate 7,682 of CAZFPQ010000157.1, forward strand.
TGGAAAACCATTGATTGCTTTGAAGTCAAAAAATTTGGCCTTCGTTCAACGAGGAAATGAAGACTGGATTCGGAATCGCCAAGTCGGAGAAGTAGTAGAAATAAAGGATTTGGCTGCAGCTGTAGAACGCGCCTTCCTACATAGAGGCTGGCAGGAACAGATCGAGCCTCATCGACATCAAGGGATTTTCACTCTTCGTAACCTCATTATGAGTTACCTTCGAAAAGACCTTTCCACACCCTACACTCCTTAATGAGAGCAAGAACCGTTCAGCTCCCCAATGGCCTCCCAATCCGTTGCCATCGTCCTCAAGATGCCTTGCTTATGTACCAGGAGGTAGCCGATTACATAAGTCACGGCCTAGAACTGCATCCAGGTAGTACCATCATGGATGTGGGGGCCAACTTGGGTATTTTTTCCTTGTGGGCCTATGAACACTGTGAGCAAAACGCCCGGATCTTGGCCTTTGAACCTCTGGCCGAAAACTTTGATCTTCTTACCCAGAATTTACGGCTTCTCAAGGATCAAAGGGTTCAAGCATTTTCCTATGGTTTGGGCGAAATTGAAGCTGAATTGGAATTTGCTTATTTCCCACAAGCGAGTTATGCCTCCACCGCTTACCCAGAGACAGCCAGCAATCAGCGAAATTTGACCTTGACTTTATTGCGCCAAAACCTACCCAACTTACCCCAGCCATTGCCATGGTTAACTCAGTTCCCTTCCTTTATCCGTGAGGGCTTGCTTCGAGGGTTGACTTACTTTATCAATCTCCAGAGGAAGGTCAAGGGTAAAGTTCGTCCCCTTTCACAGGTAATTGCGGAACAGAAGCTTGAGCAAATCGATTTTTTAAAGATCGATGTAGAAAGGGCAGAATGGGACGTATTGATGGGAATAGAAGAAGAGGATTGGCCTAAAATCCGACAGCTCTTCATTGAGGTCCACGATCAGGCAAACAAATTGTCGCGGGTGCAAAAACTCCTAAGCATAAAGGGGTTTCGCCATATTGTAACCGTTCAGGAGGATTTCTTCCAAGGAACGGATATCCATGCTATTTATGCAAAGCGATAAATAGAAAAAAGAGTTTACCAAGTTGAGATGCATTAACATTTGGATCTGTGTGAGACCATTTACTCTGCCTGGGCTTTCTCCGAATAATGAGCAAAGCCTAGGTTAGAAAGGTTATTTACCTGCCAAAAGCTAACCCTTTCCACAATCTCAATTCCTATGACTAGCCATTTTTTATAAGGTTTAGATCTCCCTGCAATCCCTGCTTTAGAGCATATAATTTTTATCGCGTAAAATTGATGTCTTCTGCTTTTCGTTAATATCAGGGGAACCTTACCCGCTTTTTTTCATTTTTTTTATCTTTGGTCATGTCGACGCAACGCCTGGCTGCCATTCTTTTTGCTGATATTGTAGGTTATACCGCTACCATGGAAAAGGATCGGAGTTTGGCAGAGGGCCAAATCGGTAGGTTTCGTGCAGCACTTACTCAGCAAGTTTCTCACTTTCAAGGGGAAGTCATTCATTTTTACGGGGACGGTTGCCTGGCTACCTTTGACCAGGTAGAATCAGCCCTAAGTTGCGCCCTGGTCATCCAACAATCTTTCCAGGCGGATCCCATCTTACCCGTGAGAATCGGTCTGCATTATGGAGAAGTTCACCACGCGGAGGACCATACTTTTGGCGATGCCATCAACCTTGCTTCTAGGATAGAATCCATGGGTATTCCTGGCTCAGTCCTCTTTTCTGAGGAAGTCTGGAAGCTGCTGCCCTCGGACAGTTCCTTTGAGCTCAAGCCGCTAGGCCACTTTAGCTTCAAGAATGTCAGTCATCCGAAACAAGTGTGGGCGCTGGCTCACCCAGGCATCAAGGTCCCGCAGAAAAAAGATGTTCAGCGGGGAGACAAAGCCCATTCCGTCCCACCTAGCTGGCAGCGGATTTTGGGTAGCATGGGTTTATACCTGGCCGCTGGGGCTGGGGGCTTACAACTGTTGCGTTGGAGTCTTGATCAAATGAATTGGTCCCCTTATTGGGGAGACTTGGCTTTATGGCTGGGGTTAGGTATGCTTCCCAGTATTGGCTTTTTGTATTCGAGGTCTCCCTATTTATCGCACAAATGGCTTCGCTATTTCCCAATTTTGAACCTAGCCCTGGTTGGCATCCTTCTATTCTTTGTCTTTCGTGGAGTAGACCTAGGCCCAACCACCACTGAAGTAAGTTTTGAAAATTCCTTAGGAGAAATTGAAAGCAGTAGCATCCTAAAGCAGGCCTTTCGCACCCCAGTTGCCATTTTCAACTTTTCTTCCATCCAAGAAGATCCCGCCCATGAGTGGATGGGATTTGGACTCAAAAGGCTATTAGAATTAGACCTTGCCCAAGACAAGCATCTACATGTTTCTCCGTACCTAGATCAGGTAGAGACTACATCAGAAAAAATCAAAGAGCTTAGGCTGGCCGGAGAGACCTATATAGACGGAAGCTACGAGGTGAAAGAAGGGCAATATTTTTTGACCCCGATCATACACAACAGCAGAAATGGCCGAAGCATCGCTACCAAAGAATTTATTGGCAGAGACCTTCTTGGACTCATTGATTCCATGAGTATCTTCCTCCGCCGAGAGCTTGGGGTCAGTGAGCAGCACATACACATGAGTCCTGATCTGCCTATCAAGGAATTCATTTCGCCCTCCCTCCAAGCCATTGAATACTTTACTCTGGGGTGTCAGCCATACTTTTTGACGGATCGAATCATGGCTTTTGAGTATGCCCTTGAAGCGGACTCAGCCTTTGCCATGGCCTGGTTAGAAAAAGCCAAAATCATCCGATTCTACAACCAAGGACAAGCAGAAGAAGCTTATTGCGTTGAACGTGCTTACCGCTATCGCAACCGCCTGCCAGCCGCCCAGCAATTTGAGGTCTTGCTCTATCGACATTTGACCAGAAAGGAGTGGCAGGAAGCGGAAAAAATGGCCAGGCTCCAAATTGCTTTAGACCCAGCCAACCAAACCTTTCATGATTTGCTCACCCATATCTACACCGAAACCCATCAAGTAGACAAATTGGTGGAGCAAGTCAAATCAGAATTTGAACGGGAAGAAACTACCGACTCATGGGTGGCCTACATCCGTGGCCTGATGATTAATGGAGAGGCATCGCGAATTGTCCGAAAACTAAAACCTTATCGAGGCTTAGCTCCAACGGATATTCGCTACCTAGATGTGATGATGAGAGCTTATTTGCTGGACGAAGACTTCGATCAAGCCAGGTCGATGTTAGAGCAGATAAAGCTGATCAATCCAGACTTTGAATATAGAGCAGAGGTGTATAGCCCTGCCATTCAATTCATGGAGTCCAGAAATTGGAATCAAGAGGAATCCATTGCATTAAGTGGCACTTATCGCGCTCATATCGATGAATCTATCCGCCGAATCTGGCGCCAGAATGGGATTTGGCTTCAACAGTATTCCAACCAATATATCGCTCCCATTTTCCCCAGTGGACAGGCTCAATTCGCCGAAGGAGATGTCCTCCAGAGTGCCCAATCTACCCTGCTCTCCGACGACCAAGGTCAAGCTTATCTACTCAAAACCGAACAACGCAGCATCACCCCTGGTAAAAACGATACCTTCTGGTTTTGGAAAATCGATGAAAGCATTCGCCGGGCAGACTCTGCCTTGGCTCTGAAGGATTCAGTCCTGGCCTTAAGGCTATATCGAGAGGCTAAGGCCCAGAATCCCAAGCATTTTTTCTTGGATGAAATGATTAAATACTTGGACTATCAGAAATCTCACTCGCTGCCAGTGCTAACAGAGCAGTATCAAGCTGTCTCTGGGCAATATGGTCCTCGAAAAGTGTGGGTAGAAGAAGGAAACTTATATTACAAACGAGCAGGTGGCGCACGTCTACGCCTATTGCCCGTGGGAAACAAGCGATATCTAAACCGCAGCAGCTTAGATTTACAGTTTGAATTTGACCTTGAGCAGGGCAAGGCCCAAGGAATACGCCTATGGAGCTATGATCCTGCTCAGTCTCAATGGGTAGAGATTGAAGGAACTTACACGCCTCGGGATCCGGGTTGAATGGATCGGAAGGTAGGAATTGGGATGGAAGAATTGGGGTGGAAGAATTGGGGGTGGAAGAATTGGGGTGGAAGTTATCCACCCCTACGGATTTTGTCTCGCTTCTCAATCAATGATGACAATCTTTTCGATTTTATCTCCTTGGGCAATTTCATCTACGGTGTCTACTCCTTCCACTACCTTCCCAAATACCGTGTGATTGCGGTCCAGGTGCTTGGTGTTGCTCCGATTGTGGCAGATAAAGAATTGAGAACCTCCCGTATTACGACCGGCGTGAGCCATAGATAACACCCCACGGTCGTGGTACTGGTTGTCACCATCTAGTTCACAAGGGATGGTATATCCAGGACCACCGCGGCCAGTTCCCTGAGGGCAACCGCCCTGGATCATGAAATTAGGGATTACGCGGTGGAAGATGAGTCCATCGTAGTAACCATCTTTTGACAGTTTAACAAAGTTGGCAACTGTTCCGGGGGCATCTTTTTCGAAAAACTCGACTTTCATGACCCCTTTTTGGGTGTGAATTTCTGCGCTTGGCATAGGATGTTGGTTTCGTTGATTCTTTTGACACAGCAATCTCGCGATTAGGCCAAATCCGTGCAAATGAATCTATATGCCCCCTGGCGGCGAGCCAATTTGATTCAGAGATTCTACCCTTTATCAAAAGCGGTATAAACATATTTCTTATCTTAGGGGAAGGAATCCCCTGCGGAATGAAAATATTGCTTAGAGCTGTTTTTATAGGAATACTAACCAGTTGGCTTGGACTGCTCCCGATTTCAACCTGTCTTGGCCAAAAGGTTCATGTTGAACCAGAGAACTTCCAGCTAGACGATAGCCTAAAAATCGTAGTCGACTTGAAAGAATGTCGCGTCCAGACTCTTTTGGGGCAAGACTCTGTCTTCTTTTATTCACTTTCTCCTTACTCCTCGCCAGAAAACGGACCTTGGGATCAATCTCCGTCCAAACTCGCCATGACTGCCGAAGGAGAGGACCGGTGGAGCATTGAATTGGTCCCTACCGATTTTTTCGCAGCGGATAGCGGCACATTGAGCGATGTAGGGGTTCGCTTCTTACTCAAAGCCAAAGACGGGTTGAGCGATTTGCCTCAAGAACAATTGCTTGCCACCGAAGACCTCTATCTTATTCGCACTCCTTACAACTACCTTTTTCCCTTAGAAGGTTCCGAAGATTTAGAAAATCAATACCAGACCCGTTGGTTAGGAGAATCAAACCAAATATTGCTTGACCCCGAGGGGCAGAGCGATATCAGCGAAGCACGGGCAGCCTATCAATCGGGTAAATTTATTTATGAAGACCTATTTACTGATTGGGAGAAACTCAGAAAGCCATTTTGGCATCATATAGCCCTTCAGAACCCCCTTGAGGAAGCTAGGACCTACCACCTCATGCTTGGATCTCCCATCAAATCGTGGAACCAAGCCCAAGTTTTTGTGGTTGATAGCTCTGGCGTCAGGGATAGCCTGGCCACGGGATTTGACATAGCTACCCAAAATAAGCCCCTCGAAGATTGGCGCAACCTTGTTCCCATCCAGCTTGGCCCCAAAGAATCCGTTGACCTATTCTTGTACGCCAGCGATTTTGCCTCCCATGACCTACTTCCAGACTCGCGTTTTTCTTTTTGGCATCAAATCAACCTTGATCACCTAAACAGCCAAGAAAACCGATACAAGCATACCTTTTATTTTATGCTCTCGGTGTTGGCCTTCGTCATCCTTTTTTATCTGATGTGGTTTTTCATGACTCAGAAAAAGGAACAGGCTTACTATGCGATGCTTTGGACAGGTTTTTTGCTGGGTCTGCTCATCCCTTCTCCTTGGGGTTACTACGCTGCCTTCAACGATTTCGCCCTCCTTATCAAGAATTTCTTTGACCTTTCGGTTGCCTGGACCCTCATGTCTACCCTCTCACTTTGGGGAATTCTAGGCTTTTCTATCCACTATCTAAACATTCCTAGCTATTTCCCTCGCCTGCGGATGGTAGCCCGCGTCTTGGCCCTTACTCCATTGGCTATTTTTGGCCTAGCTGGCTTGAACTACCTATTTCCTCATTGGTTTAGCTATAATCCCTACGGACTCATGGGCTATATCTATCGCCCATCCACCATCGTGCGAAGTACTCTCTTAGGAGTGGGCTTTGTTTTCGCCTTTGTCATGGGCATTCTGGTTCACCAAAAAGGTTTTAGGCCTGCAAAGTACTACTTGATTGCCTTTCTTCCCCTTACGGTGGCGGCATGCTTGGTCGCCATGAGCAATATCCAAATCTCCATCCAAGAAGCTGCTATCGGATTGGAAGACACCCTCAATACCACCCAAAATATTTCGATCTGCTTGGCCCTGATTCTGTTTGCCTTGGCTATGGGGTATAAGCAAAAACGCCTTGAAACCGATTACCGTGAAGCCCAGGACAAATTGGTCCAGGCCCAAATGAAATCCATTGAGGAGCAGAAAAAAGTCAATGACCGTTTGAGGCAAATGGACTCGCTCAAGGACCAATTTTTGGCCAACACTTCCCATGAGCTTCGTACCCCGCTAAATGGAATTATTGGTCTCTCAGAAGCCCTAGAAGGGGAAGAAAGTGACCCAGGTAAACGAGAAAACCTTTCCATGATCATCTCATCAGGAAAGCGCTTGTCTTCCTTGGTCAATGACATTTTAGACTTCTCCAAGCTCAAAAACCATGAGATAGAGCTCCGATATAAGCCTTTGGATATCCATGCCGTGGTAGATGTGGTCTTGCGCATTCACCAGCCCCTCATCGAAGGCAAAGACCTAAAGCTGATCAATGAGATTCCGATCGATACCCCTTTGATCATGGCAGACGAAGATCGTCTCCAGCAAATCTTATTCAACTTGGTCGGCAACGCAGCCAAGTTCACTGAGCGTGGCTTTGTAAAAGTCTCGGCTGCGTCCTTATCTTCTATGGTAGAGATTGCCGTGACTGATACAGGGATTGGCATTCCAGAAAATAAAAGAGAAGCCATCTTCCAGGCGTTTGCGCAAGGAGATGGTTCGATACAACGGGAATTCGCCGGTACTGGTTTGGGGCTTTCGATTTCTAAGCAACTGGTGGAGCTGCATGGGGGACAAATGTGGGTGGATTCAGTGATTGGGGAAGGTTCGACCTTCTTTGCGACCTTCCCGAAAGCGAGTAGCATGGCAAGTCCCATCTCGAAACCCCACAGCGACAAAACAACTTCTGAGCCGAGTGAAACAAGCTCTCAACCTCATCCGGTCCAGGCAGAGTCTGCCCCAGTATCCAATACGCCCTTACCTACCGCACTGCGCATCTTGGTGGTAGACGATGAGCCCATCAATCAACAGGTAATCAAGAACCATCTTAAAGGCCCAGATTACCGATTGACCCAGGCCATGGATGGGGAGGAAGCCTTAGAGTTGATTGAAGGAGGGCAGAAGTTCGATTTGGTTTTGCTGGATGTGATGATGCCTCGCATGTCAGGGTACGAAGTCTGCCAGCGCATTCGGGAACGCTACTTGCCATCAGAACTGCCTGTAATCATGGTCACGGCCAAAAACCAGATCGCGGACCTGGTACAGGGGCTGGACATCGGGGCCAATGATTACCTCACCAAGCCATTCAGCAAGGATGAGTTTTTGGCTAGAATCAAAACCCATCTTAACCTACACCGAATCAATACGGTGACCAGCCGCTTTGTCCCCACCGAGTTTATCCGCTCTTTGGGCAAAAGCAACCTCACCGAGTTAAAGCTAGGGGACCTCGCCGAAAAAGTGGTGACGGTCTTTTTCTCGGACATTCGTAATTATACGGGGCTATCAGAAACCATGACCCCGGCGGAAAACTTCCGCTTTGTAAACTCTTACGCGGGCCGTATGGGCCCCATCATTCAGTCGCACCAGGGGTTTGTGAACCAGTACCTGGGAGATGGCATCATGGCCATCTTCCAGCACGCCGCAGATGACGCCCTACTTGCCTCCATTGCCATGCAGCATCGCATGGTCAATTATAATGCGGAGCGAGTCGCCCAAGGAAGACGCCCCATACGGGTGGGTATGGGACTGCACACGGGGCAACTGGTGATGGGCATCATCGGGGATGAACGCCGCACCGACGCCGCCACCATTTCTGACACCGTCAATACTGCCTCACGGATGGAGACCCTTACCAAGACCCTGGGTGCCCAGATTTTGCTCAGTGAGCAAAGTGTCAGCAGCCTACAGCGCCCAGAGGATTATCGATTGAGGTATCTAGGCAAAGTAAAAGTGAAGGGTAAAAAAGCACCCGTCGGGGTCTATGAATGCTTTGACGGGGATTCCCCCGAACAAGCTGAACTCAAGCAAAGCTTAGAAGTTCAATTCAAAGAGGCCATTGCCCACTACCTGGACCAGGATTTTGACCTCGCGATTAGTATTTGGCAGGATATGTTGAATGCGAATCCAGCCGACCGCGTGGTGCAATACTTTTGCCAACAAGCTGGCTTTCATCAAGCTCATGGGGTTCCCGAGGGTTGGGTAGGATGAAGCCAATTGCCAGGCTCAACTCTCGTTCGGCTTTCTAGGACCGCCAAAAGCGTTTTAATATGGGTTTCTTTACCAAGCATAGTGTCGCCTGCCGCGGGCCTTACTTTTTGTGCGCAAAAAGTAAGCAAAAACGCTCGAAATCCCAGGCCAAACACAGGCCGCCCCGACCGCCGGATTTCGACCCAGCCCGCCTCGATAGCTATCCAGCCTAGTTTTTAAAG
>CAZFPQ010000158.1:0-10992 GCA_964521065.1 uncultured Bacteroidia bacterium
AATCGAATCATATTGTGTAAGTTTATGGGGAGGGGCGCGCAAATAGTGACATCAGCTAGGTCTGCGAAGCCCTGCTTATGCCTGAAAAAGACCCCCATCATCCTAAAATCACGCATATGAATCCCCAATTCAATGAATTCCAAGGGAAAGTCGCCGTCATCACAGGTGGGGGCGGGGTCCTGTGCAGCACCATGGCCATGGCACTTGCTCAACAGGGCGCGAAAGTGGCCATTTTAGACCTTCGAATAGAAAACGCCCAAAAAGTAGTCGAGGAAATCCATGCTCAAGGCGGCCAAGCCATCGGAGTGGAGGCCAATGTGCTGGAAAAAGAAAGCCTCGAAGCGGCCAGAGAAAAAGTTCGTGAGGCACTCGGCCCTTGTGACATCTTGATCAACGGGGCAGGGGGCAATCATCCCAAAGGAACCACCACGAAAACCCACCTTAGCCTAGCCGATCTTGAGGACGGAAAAGACTTGATTACGTTCTTTGATCTCGATCCTCAAGGGATTCAGTTCGTCTTTAACCTCAATTTTATCGGTACCCTTTTGCCTACCCAAATCTTCTCCAGAGACATGGTAGGTCGGCAAGGCTGCTCGGTCATCAACATCTCATCGATGAATGCTTTTACCCCTCTCACCAAGATCCCAGCCTACAGCGGGGCCAAAGCAGCAGTCAGCAATTTTACCCAATGGTTAGCGGTGCACCTCGCGAAGGTAGACATCCGAGTCAATGCCTTGGCGCCAGGCTTTTTCCTTACAGACCAAAACCGAAGCCTCCTCACGAATGCATCTGGTGAACTCACCGACCGTGGGAATACCATCATTGAGCAGACCCCCATGGGACGCTTTGGCGATCCTGAAGACTTAACCGGAACCTTGTTGTGGCTTTGCAGTGAAGGATCCAAATTCGTGACGGGAGTAGTCATACCTGTGGATGGTGGCTTCAATGCATTCAGTGGGGTATAACATCAGGGAATAATATCATGGAAAAAAATCAACTAGAACAAACCTGGCGCTGGTATGGTCCCAAAGACCTCATTCCGCTTTCCCATATCAGAATGGCCGGAGCCACGGGCATCGTCTCGGCTCTACACCACATTCCTAATGGAGAGGTCTGGACCCAGGACGAAATCCTTAAGCGCAAAGCGGAGATCGAGGCGGCAGGCCTAACTTGGTCAGTCGTCGAAAGTGTCCCCGTCCATGAAGACATCAAAAAGCGCAGCGGAAATTTTCAGACCTACCTGGAAAACTACGCTGCCAGCATCCGAAACTTAGGTGCTTGTGGCATAGACACCGTTTGTTACAATTTCATGCCGGTTCTCGATTGGACTCGGACAGATTTGGCTTACCAAGTTCCGGATGGCTCCCAAGCCTTGCGCTTTGATGCTGCCGAGTTCGCGGCCTTTGAACTGTACCTGCTTAAGCGTCCTGGCGCAGAAGCAATCTACACCCCAGAACAGCAAGTTCGGGCCCAAGCGGTCTTGGCTGAGATGACCGACAAGGCCAAAGAGAAATTAGTGAACAACATCATTGCAGGCCTACCCGGCGCAGAAGAAGGCTATTCTCTTGAACAGTTTCAAGCCGTGCTAGATACCTACCAAGACATTGGCGATGCGGAATTAAGGAACAACTTGTACGAATTCCTACGGGTGATTGTACCCGTGGCAGAGGAAGCTGGGGTCAACTTGGCCATTCATCCAGACGATCCTCCCTTCCCGATTCTCGGCTTGCCAAGGGTCGTAAGCACCGAGAGCGATGCACGTCAGTTACTTGATGCCGTAGACAGCATGAACAATGGCCTATGCTTTTGCACCGGTTCATATGGGGTCCGCCCGGACAATGACTTGGCGGGGATGGTAACTCGCCTGGGTTCCCGGATTCATTTTATTCACCTGCGGAGCACCACCCGAGATGAGGAGGGCAATTTCTACGAAGCTGATCATTTGGATGGAGACGTGGACATGTACGCAGTCATGAAGGCCCTCGTAGAGGAGCAGACCGCTCGCATCGCAAGCGGCCGACAAGATACCCGCATGCCCATGCGTCCAGACCACGGGCATCAGATGCTCGATGACCTAAGCAAATCCACCAACCCAGGCTACTCTGCCATAGGGCGCTTGCGAGGATTGGCGGAATTGAGGGGGCTGGAGAGAGGGATTAGGGCTTGGTAACAAGCGCATTTTTCGCGGGCTTACTCAAGCTCTTTCCAAGCCCGAGCTTGAGGAGTCCCCGCGAAAAACCTGGGACGACTAAATCGAAGGCTTCCTTCTGAAGCCCCTGTAGGCATGAAAACCAGGAAGATCGGGTGCTTTCCTTTCGCTCCCCTTAAAAAACATTCAGCAACTCCTTGGTTTACTTCCACTTGATGCTCTTGGAGGATGACGGTTCCCAGTAGGGGGCCATCTTCTCGATTCAGCCGCAATTCTGCTCGGTAGGAGCCCTCCATGGCAGCCAGGTCCAATCCGAAGTAGTAATACCCACTGCCTAGGTCAACTTGGTCTGTGCGCAACACGGTGCGGCCTTTTAGCGTTACTTCCCCTTCGGATGAGATGTGGGCCCTGCCTGCCTCCACCGATAGCTGATGGTTGAGCTCGATTGCATAGGGTTGCCTAACCCTTACCAAGTCCACTCCTCGCAGGCTTTGCGATACGGGTAGGGGATTGCCAGACTCGTCATAGTTGATTTCATCAATACAGACCGATCGCTGAGTCCAGGTCCCAGGACCTTGAAAAGCATCTTGTCGCCAAGATGATAAAGCTGAGGTATGGTAGAAAAGGTAGTCTTTTCCGTGAAACTCTACGATTCCTCCATGGTTTGATTGATACAGGCGCCAAGGCACAAAGTCATGACCCGCTAAACGGGGTCCTTCTTCAAGGTCCACTCCCAGTTCCCCGTTCAGGATGCCTCCATAGCTAAAGGGGCCAAGGGGTGACTCGCTAATTCCGAAGTCCAAGCGTGATTTTTCTCTTAAAGGATCATCGGGTTGCTGGGGATCAATGGGCTTGCCATAATGTCGATGGTAGGAAACCATATACTTACCTGCCCGCTTGTGCATCCAGATGGCTTCCATAAAATCCTCGTCATCTACCTCCATGTGGACGGGTTTGCTGGCCAAGTCCTTCATGTTATCGGCCAACTTGGCTCCATAGTGGTTGCCGTAATAGAGGTATTTTTCTCCGTCATCGTCAATGAAAACCGCAGGGTCAATGCCTCGGGTGCCTTCAATCCGGGGGTTGATTACTTGGAAGGGCTGGTCGGGAGAGCTACTGCTGGCCACGGCTATGTAGGAGGTAACCACTCGGCCACCGTTGGGTCGTAAGGTATCGGTATGCAAAATTCGAACGGGAAAATATAGGTAGTAACTCCCATGGTGGTAAATCATATCTGGAGCCCATAGTGCCCAGTCCTCTCCTTCAGGTTCTACATCTGCGCCCAAGACCTGCCATACATTGAGGACTTCTCCATGATCAATCCAATGCACCATATCGGCAGATGAAAAGGTATGGTAGCTATGCATGGTGGCATAGCCTCCTCCTTCTTCATGGTCTACGGAGGTCACCATCCAAACCCGCCCATCGGGCATCACGTGAGGAGCCGCATCAGCCGTGTACATGTGGGTAATAACAGGATTGCCATAGGGGTAGGGAAAACCGTGGTCATTAGACTTCTGGGCATGCAGCATGCTTACTTCCAGCAGGGCGAAAAGCAGGATTGGTCTCATGTTATTTTTTCAAAATGGTTTGGGTGAATGGCTGGGCTCCTTGGAGCACCTGGATCGTGTACACACCTGTTGGGAGTGAGCCAAGAGACCAATGCGGTAGATCCCTTTCTAATTGGCCTTGCTGGACCATGCGTCCCTGGCCATCATATACCCGGATCTGGGCAGGGCCAGGATTTGGAAGCTCTAGGTAAATGAGATCTCCTGTGGGATTGGGATATAGCTTTAGTTTGCCTGGTGTAGGGGCCAGCGTAGAAGAAAGCACCCCAGCGTCTTGCAAATCAAAGTAGTCGTCACCCGGCTCAAACTCGACCTCAAGAGAGTGATTGGCTTGTACCTGAGGAAAGGTCCAATTGGGGCGGCGCTTGCGCAAAGAATCGCTGTCGTACAAGTAGCGTTGAACCCCATCCACAGTGATGCGTTTGATTCGGAAACCATCATCAGGCATGATGTGAAGGGTCTGGTCCATGCCTGCGGCCACTTGAACGAGCTTATTTTGACCTCTGGGCCTGATCATACCTCCCGCATTATGGGTATAGGAAATTTCATGAATGCTTCCGGATGTATCAAAAAGCAAGTTGCGGGTACGGGAACTTTGGTCTTCATTGGCACCATTGCTGCCAGTGAGGTTTAGGTTGAAATAGTCTCGGTGGTTGTCCCAGGTGACCAAGACCCCATCCACGAAAAAATTGGTGAAGCGCCAGTTTTCTACCCAGGTATTGTCCCTCCCTCTGAGTTCTTGCTTGGTCTCTACTCCCGCAGGATTCTGAAATGGATATTCGGTGGAGACGTTTCGAAAGGTGAAGTCTTTCAAAAATCCGTTTGGAGTTCCATTGGTCGCTTCTATGGCAACCCCGATGAGGTAATTGGTGGGGTCTTCTAGGTAAATGTCTTGCAGAATATTTCGCTGCAGCTGCATGCCTTCATTGGCTTTTCCCCCACATAACATGCCTACGTTGGTTTTGCTAAAATCTCCTAGGTGCCACTCTGCATGAATCACATGTATGTCGTAATACTCTGCAAATCCGTTTCCCAAATTATTCCAGCCCAATTGACCTACTGCTCCATTGACCATAGGCCAGATCACCGCATCTCTCACGGTATGCGGGCTGCGGGCGTAATCATAATCGTCGCTGGTTTTGATGAAGATCTGCTTTACCTGGCTACCGCCACCTGGGCGGATGCCATCGTTGTTGGAGCACCAGCCGATGATTTTGATCCGGCGAATTTGGGTGTTTTCTCCACTGGGGCAGGTATGGTGCCAAGCCTCAAGAAATATGGGGCCATCATATACCGCGCCCGAGCCAAAATGCACAAATGCCTCTTTGGTTTGGGTTACTTTGATGTAGGGATCGTTTTCGGAAATGGTCGAGTTGGGCTTGATGATTTCGTGCATCAAATGCCCTCGACCCGTGACAATTCCTCTACCGTATAGCCAATTGTTATCATGTCCATGACTATGAAAACCTCCGTATACGATGGCCCCTGGAGCGATATACACCCGCTGATTGTCTTTGCCCAAAAACAGACGACCGCGGTACAAGTCTGCATTGTTATACTGTGATTGAGTAGTCACCCAGTTCCCAGCAGATTCCGATTGATCCCATGAAGAGTTGCGTTCCCAACGATCCTTGTGATCGCGCATGAAGTGTTCTCCTGGCGGAAAGTAGATGATATCTGCGTTGAGGATTTGGTTCAAATCCGTCTGGTTGTCCCATACCACTACGCCTGCATCATTTGGGCTAGGAATGGCATATTCTGGTACTGCTAACTCTGGTACGTCTGCAAGGATGACGAAGCCGTGTCGTATGTCAAATCCTGAGGCGCGGTTGTCATCGCGATTGATGCTCTGATCGTTGCTCCCAAAACTAAAATCCACACTGATATAGTCAGGTTCCTCCATCAGAAAGCGTACGGTTTTGCCGTCAAAAAAATGAGGAGCTAGCCCAAAATCCCTAGGGGCAATCTCTACCCGTTTGGCGAGACTGCTGCTGAGTTTTTGGGTTAGCTCTACTTCGATGGCTCCGACAAAGGCAAAGCTCACGAAGGAAAGACTTCGGTCGTTCATAAAGTCGGTGCCTGCGTCACCTCCTGTCTTCCAGTGATTGGAATAGCTGCGTTGAAAGGACAAGAAAACCTTGAGGTCGGTCCAAGGGCCAAAGCTTTGGGTGCGGCGGTCATAGGTTCGCACGCGAACCTCATATTTGCTATTGTCTTCTAGCCCAGAATTGGCTGGCCAAGGATAGGTTTCTATTTGAGCTGGGAGCAAGTTGGGTATACTGGCCCAAAGAAGCCCGCCGAGCAGATAGAGCAGCAATCGATTCATTGTTTAAGCTGTTGTAAAGGTGGAGGTTACAGGGGATTTGAAGGGGATGTTATTTTTTGTTTTCCCAGGGAAAATGATCAATTCCATTGGGGCGTAAGACCGGCATGACTTGGCCCGTGGCCTGCGCTTGGTCCTTTTTTACTTGGTAGGTTTGGCGAGATTCCCAGGGATTCCAATACCAAGGGTGGGGGAGGTGCGCTTGATTCATGAGTTGCTCGCAGTGGTGAACCACTTCGGGATACTGTGCTGCCAGGTCTCGCTCGGTATAGCTGTCTTCGTTGATCAAATACAATCGGAGAGGCTGATTAGGCGCTTTGCGGTAGGCTTTCCAAGGGCCCATTCTAAGGGCTTGTTCTGGTCCTTTCGAGAAATAGAGGTAAGGATGTCCAGGGAAATCTTCATCATTCCCATCGAATAGCGGTACCCAACTCAGGCCGTCGGTTTGATACTGAGCGGCACTCCCACCTGCTAATTCCACGGCGGTAGGGAAAAAGTCGGGCAGCCAAACGGGCTGGTCAACAATGCCAGGGCGAATTTTTCCCGGCCAATGAATCATCAGGGGTATTCGGCATCCTCCTTCAAGTACAGAAAACTTCCCCCCATTGAAGGGTCCTTTGTTCTGCAACCAAGGATCATCTGGCCACCAGGGCGCATTGCCCCGAGGAGTATAACCGGCCATGGAATAGCCATTGTCAGAGGCAAAAAATATGATGGTGTTGTGGTAAAGTCCCTTGGTCTTAAGTGCTGCGATCAATCGACCGACCATGCGGTCTAGCTTTGTAACCATGGCTGCCCACTCTCGGCTGATTTGATTCACAGTATCCGGGCTGATCATGTCTCTTAAGCTATCCACCATCACCGGCCCATGTGGAAGTTGGGTGGCCAAATAGAGAAAAAATGGTTGGCCTGTTGACGCAGGATCATTCTCAGCTAAGAAGCTTAGTGCCCGCTGCTCCATTTCATTGGCTGAATAGCGATATCCATAAGGGTCAGCTAGTTCATCTACCCGCCAAAGACCATGCTCATCGTAGGTGTTCTGAATCTGCCCATATTGATAGCGGCGAGCCATGTCAAAGCCTTGGTTTTCGGGGTAGAAGATTTGTTGATCATTTTCCCATAAAAAATCTGGCAAATAGGTATGGGCTCGGGCTTGGTCATAATAGCCAAACGCATAGTCAAAACCCTGTAAATATGGAACTCCCTCTGTACCGGGTACGCCCATGCCCCACTTACCTACCATGCCCGTGCGGTAGCCTTTTTGTTTCAATACCTCTGCGATGGTCAGGTCTTCGCTGTAGAGATGGTCTTGACCCCGAGCACTTTGGTTCATGCGAATGGGACCATGTCCAGTGTGAAGTCCTGTCATGAGGCAACCTCGCGCAGGAGCGCACTCAGGGGCTGCTGAGTAGGCCTGGGTGAAGCGCAAACCTTGTTGACCCAGTTGATCCAGGTGGGGCGTCTGAAAGCGCTGTTGCCCATAGATGCTCAGGTCTCGGTAGCTCAGGTCATCCGCAAGGATGAAGATGATGTTAGGTGAAGATTGAGCCCAGGCCGTATGGACCATCCAAGGCCAGCAGAGCGAGGCGATTAACCATTTGGTACAACTATTCATGCTTATTTGCCTTCGTATTCAAAGTATTCCACCATCAATTGTGACTTGCTGGACTTCCCTTGACTGCTGGCATACAGGCCCACAAAAGGCCCATTGAAGCCCCCAGCTGCCTCATCGCCAATCAGCCGCATGGATTCCGGCCTCCCCATGGGTTGGAACTCACCGTCTGGCTCAGCGTAATAGCACTGGAAGGCCAAGCCATCGGCTACTACTTTTAGCTGAACTTTTGAGCTTGAGTAGGGCACTTGCCCCAGGGTGTCTATTTGCCCTCCTTCATGTCGGCGCAGCATCAGTTGGCCTTGGGTTTTGAGAAGTTGAAGGTGGTGGGTAGAATTTCTGTAAATAATCAGCCCACCTATTTCATGAGAATCAGCAGGATCAAAGGTCAATTGAGTCTGGGCTGAAAACTGGTGATGCTCAATCCGCTGGGCGATCAAGGATGGGTTAACCAGGCTATCGGCCACTTGAGGACGAAGCTTGATGAGCAGTTGGCCTTGATTTAGGTTCCACCATTCCTCGCTTGGCGTCCGTAAAAAATTCCATTTGAGGTCCAGACTTTTGCCATCAAATTCGTCCCGTTCTGGAGCAGGTGGCCAAGGAAACCAAGGCAAATCTGGGCGGGCTTGCTCCATTAAGAGCTTCCCTTTACCAGGGTTGAAAACCGGGGCCGGAATTCCCTCCTGTGTTTCCATGCGGACGGGCGTTAAAAACGTCTCTCTGGCCAGCAAGGTATTCCCTTGATGCTTGCGCTTGCCCAAGGTCACTGCCCACCAATCGCCACGTTGCGTCTGCACCAGGTCCGCGTGCCCCACCGAATGGATGGGATAGTCACTGCCAAGGTGTCGATGACTCAGCACCGGATTGCTATGGATAGGCAAATAGGGCCCCCAGAGACTGTCGCTGTAGTGTACGGTCACAGAGTGATGAAAACCAGTGCCTCCTTCGGCCACCATCAAGAGATAAGTTCCATCTATGTGGTACAAGTGTGGCCCCTCAGTCCAACGGGCATTGGTGGCGTGGCCGTGGGTCAGTTGTTTTTTGGGTCCGACCAACTTGCCTTGTTTCAGATCAAGTTCCTGCATCCAGGCTCCGTTTTTGTTGGCCCAGTCGTTGATGCCGCTGATGTTGGCATGGCCAGTGTAGTAGCACCTTCCATCCTTGTCCCAGAAAAGCGAAGGGTCAATGCCTCGGGAACCCAACCAGACTGGGTCGGACCAAGGACCTGCTGGGTTTTGGGCCGTCAGGTAGAAGTTTCCTTCGCATTTTACGCAGGTACAGATCAGGAAAAAGGTCCCCTCATGATAACGAAGGGTAGGAGCGTACATGCCCCGGGAATCGGGCAATTCCTCGGGCAGTGGAACTTGGTCTGGGCGATGCAGCCCGTAGCCGACCAGGTGCCAATTGACCAAGTCCCGGCTATGGTAAATGGGTAGGCCCGGGTACCATTCGAAACTAGAGTTGACCAAATAGTAATCCTCTCCAACCCGACAAATGGAGGGATCGGGATGGAAACCAGGTAAAATGGGATTTTGAAACACATCTTGTCCCCATCCCCCAAAAGGCAGGAGACATACACACAGCAGCAGCCAGCGATTCATAGGTAGATTTTATCTACCCCTACTTAGCCAATGGGAATCACTAAGGTTTGCTCATCCTTGCGGAATCCTTGTCTGATGATGCCAAAAGCCGTCCTGCTTGCGGTTTGAGGGGCCTTTAGCCCAATACCTCTGCTGCACGCTTCAGTCGAGTCACGCTTTCTTCTCTTCCCAGCAAGGCCGCGATGTCATACACGCCCGGTCCTCCGGCTACCCCGGTCAAGGCCAAACGCAAGGGCGCCATCACTTTGCCTTTGCCGACTTCCTTGGCCTCCACAAACGCATTGGTGGCAGCCTCTAAGGTCGTCGCTTCCCAACTATCCAAGGCCTGAAAGTCTTCGGCCAAGGCGAGCATCAAGGCGCCTGCGTCAGCTTTCCAACGCTTCTTAGCCATCTTTTCGTCGTACTGGGCAGGAGCTTGGAAAAAATACGTGGCTTCGGTCACGAAATCTGACAGCACCGTTACCCTTTCTTGCATCAAGGCAATTGCCTGAGTTAAGAAAGCCTCATCAGGAACAGAAAGGTCGCGTAAACTCAGTTCTTGTTGAACCAAAGGCAAGAGCTCGCTGGCCTGCTTTTTTTCTCGGAGATACAGTTGGTTGAACCAATTGAGTTTATCTAGATCGAATTTGGTGCCTGAGTTTCCAATGCGCTCCAAAGAAAAGCGCTCGATCAGCCGGGCCATGTTCATCACCTCTTCGTCATCCCCAGGTGACCAGCCCAGAAGGGCCAAGAAATTCAGCAAGGCTTCAGGTAAGTAGCCATCCTCGCGGAACCCTGAAGAGGTCTGCCCATCGGCTCCAGTCCATTGGGTAGGGAACACAGAAAAGCCCAGCTTATCGCCTTGGCGCTTGCTCATTTTTCCTTTGCCGTTGGGATTGAGGATCAGTGGTAGGTGGACAAAGGTCGGCATTTGATCCCCCCAGCCCAGCGCACGATATAAAGCAATGTGCAAGGGGGTTGAAGAAAGCCATTCTTCTCCCCGAATCACGTGGGTGATACCCATCAGGTGATCATCTACCACGTTGGCGAGGTGGTAGGTAGGCAAGCCATCAGTTTTGAGCAAGATTTTGTCGTCCAATTGCAAGGTATGGAAGCTGACCTCTCCTCTAACCACGTCTTGAAAGGCGATGTGGGTATCTTCCGGCATCTTCATGCGCAGCACGTAGGGCTCCCCGGAAGCCAAGCGGGTTTGGACCTCGTCCTCAGTTAAGGTCAAGCTGTTTTTCATCCGCCCCCGAGTCATGTAGTTGTACTGCTGTACACTGCTACCCTCGGCTTTGAGGGCTTCACGCATTTGATCCAGGTCAGCTGGTGTATCAAAAGCGTAATAGGCATCTCCTTGTGCCAACAGTTGATCGGCGTAGGTTTGATAAATGCCAGCCGCCCCGCGTTCGCTCTGTCGATAAGGGCCTCGCTCCCCCCCTTGGCTAGGCCCCTCGTCAAACTCGATGCCCAGCCAGGCTAGCGCCGACTGAATGTATTCTTCCGCTCCTGGCACAAAACGGGTTCGGTCGGTGTCTTCGATGCGCAGCAGTAATTTGCCCCCTTGCTGCCGGGCGTAAAGAAAATTGAACAAGGCGGTGCGTACACCTCCGATGTGGAGGGGGCCAGTTGGGCTTGGGGCGAATCGAAGGACGGGTTGGGACATATCGGTCATTGCGTTTGAGGTAATGGCAATTGGAGCGTGCAAAATAAAGCAAATAGAGGGAGATTGGGAAGTGGGAGGCGAGATGAGAGAT
>CAZFPQ010000158.1:11092-16447 GCA_964521065.1 uncultured Bacteroidia bacterium
CCGCACCCCGCGCCTCACAGAGCCAGTGCTACCCCTGAGATCCTTCCTCGCTGGCGCTTGTCAGGATGACTCTTGATGATTGAGGGGCGGAAGCCTAGAGAAATCCACCACTCCCTTGAGTCATGCTGAGTCCCGCTGACGAAGCATCTCACCAGTGCTACTTTCCCACGCCACCCCAGGTTTCGCAGAGCCAGTGCTACCCGTGAGATCCTGTCCAGCATGACTTCTGGTGTTTGCCAGGAGATGCCACATGATCTCAATTAGGATCTAAGTTCAAAAATCCTTGGCCGACTAGGGGCCGCATCGGCAAGGAATGGGGCTATTTGAAGCTCTAATAAGTAAGTCCCATCAATTACTCCCTCTGGGACATAGACCATCTCGGTAATAGTTTGGGTCGGAACCTCCTTGTCTCTCAGCGCCTTTTGCCCGGGGGCTAAGCCCCAGAAAGTGCGGTGATTTCGCAGCTTGCCCTCATCAAACAAGCGATCGACCGATGGAAAATCCACCAATAGGTGTTGGACTCCACGTGCTCGTATTTCCTGCATGGCTTCCAAGGTGAAGAATGGCGGTTGGACTTGACTGTAGTCCCAGTATCGCTTCTCTGAAGGGTTGGGATGGGTGCGGATGATCAAGGCTTTTGACTTGGATTTCTGGGGCCAAGCCTGAATAAGTTGTGACCGATCAATTACTCGGTCAGCGTCCTGTAAGGGGGGATCGTATTGATCTTGGGTCTGCGAGGCGAGTATGGGCTCGATGGTGATGAGTTGGCTGAGCCAAAAACTCTCTTTCAGGACTTCATGAACATAGAGGCGCTCTTGGGTGAGGTGTCCTACACATTCGGTATGGGTGCCGTTGCAGTGGGGGGTGAGCTGATAGGTTTCAAAATTGACGCCCCCGCCGCGACGCACATCGCCAATAAAGCCATCGGCTTGGTAAGCTTGTCCATTGGCTGCGGCCACCCCATATAAGATAGGTTGAGGGCCGTAGAAATCTAGGGGAATGGCCAAGTCGATGGGAGAACCGATGGTTGAAAAAGTTTGATGGTCAAGGTGGTAAGTGATGGACATGACTAGGAGGAGTAAATGGGTGACTTTAAGTTTCTTAATTTAGACCCAAGCCGTCAAATAGCATAAGCTCAAGCAAATTCTCAGGGGGCTAGCTTTACAAATAACTCAACCATCTCTTATCTCGATTGGCTGCTTTGTAGCGCAAGTAATTCCGACAGGGAAAGTAAAGCAGTGCTACGACCAAGACCCAAATTAGGTAGACCGTCCAAAGGGGATAGCCATAATCGCTGAGGCGTCCACTCATCATCAGCTCATTGTCCAGGATCATGAGGTCAAGGTTTTGGCCGCTTAACCAAAGACCGGCAAAGGCTAAAAGATGTATCAATAGCACGTGGAGGATGTAGTAAAATAGTGGCACTCTACCGAAGACGAGCAAGAACTCTTTCCAAACACCCTTTACTCCTTCTAGTCCTCGCAAGACCAACAAAGCCGGTCCCAAGGTGATCAGAAGATAAAGCAATGAGGGCGGGTATTTTTGTAGTTTAAAAAAAGAAAGGACGGTATAGGTGAAGCTATCTTGTGTAGCCCATGGTTCAGGATCTCCATAGATATTTAGCCCCCGGATTAAAAAGAATAGGCCTATGGCGGCCAAGCCTGTCCATGATAAGAATCGCTTTCGCGACTCAGCGAGAGCGTCTTTCCGATAAAACCATCCCAAGGCATAGCCCAAGGCCATTACCCCGATCCAAGGAACGATCGGATAGCTAATGGCTAGCGCGAATTGTTCGCCGAAGGGGAGAAAGTTGCCCTGGTGAAGCATATACCAAAGAATTTCCCCCCATTCCATTCCCTCAAATTGGACTCCATCTAAAGCATTGTGACCGCATATCAACAAGAGGCCAAACCCCAGCAGCCAGGGCAGGGGCAAATAGATTAAACCCGCGAGAAGAATCATACAGGCTCCGATTACCCAGATTACCTGTAAGTTGATGAAGCCAAAGCTTGGGTCGAACCACCATAAGAAGTTCATGACGACAACTTCTAAGACGATCAGCCATATTCCACGAGTTAGGAGAAAGCGAGCGGTGGCTTTTTTGCCCCGCTTTTGCTCATACAAAAAGGCCGAAGTCCCTGCCAGAAAGATGAAGACGGAAGCACAGTAATGGGTTATGAATCGGGTGAAAAACAATATGGGGGTAGTGGTCTCCAGGTTCGAGGGATCCATCATCCAAGCTCCGTAATGAAAATAATCGCGTACATGGTCTAGGGCCATGAGGACCATGACGAGACCCCTTAGGATATCAATGGACTCGATACGAGTTTGTTTGGGTTGAGGCATGCTTAGATAATTAAGGACACTGATGCTAACGTAGCAAACATTCTAAAAAGTCTATCCGTTGTATTCCCAGAGAATTTGGGTAACTTTCACCCATAAAAGTAAGGGCTAAATCAGCATCCATAAATTACGATATGAGCGACTGGAAGAACTATCAAAAGATCCTGCTACCTGATGTTCCCAATTTTCACCAGATTGACGTCTATGAGAAGGAAGGAAAAGGCTACCAGGCTTTACGCAAGGTAGTCACTGAAATGGAACCCAAAGCGGTCGTGGACGAGGTCAAAAAGGCCAATATTCGTGGACGTGGGGGAGCCGGGTTTAATGCAGGGCTTAAATGGTCTTTCATGCCTCCCAAGCAAGAAGGCCTTCCTCGTTACTTGGCTTGCAACGGAGATGAATCTGAGCCTGGAACTTGCAAGGACCGTCGCTTATTTGAATACAATCCCCACACCATCATTGAGGGAGCGCTGATTGCCTGTTATGCCATGCAAATGGATGCGGCTTATATCTACATCCGCGGGGAGTACGCAGATTGGATTGACCTGATGCAAAAAGCCATCGATGACGCTTATTCCAAAGGCTATGCAGGTAAGAACATCATGGGTACGGATACCCACATCGATGTTTATTTGCACAAAGGAGCCGGCGCTTACATCTGTGGAGAAGAGACTTCTCTCATGGAATCTCTGGAAGGCAAGCGCCCTTACCCACGTTCTAAGCCACCTTTCCCTGCTCAAGTAGGCCTTTGGGGAAAGCCGACTACCATCAACAATGTCGAAACCTTGGGGCATGTACCTTACGTGATCCGCAATGGCGCCGAATGGTATGGCGGATTAGGGGCACCTACTCATCCTGGGCCGATGCTATATGGCATCTCTGGCCATGTGAACCGCCCTGGTGTGTATGAGTATCCCTCTGGTATGTTGATCACCGACCTGATCTACAAGGTAGCTGGTGGGATCCGTGGGGGGAGAAAGCTAAAAGCCGTAGTGCCGGGTGGATCTTCCGTTCCTGTTTTGCGGGCTGACATGATTGAAGGGATTAGCATGGATGCCGATTCACTGCGAACCGTGGGTACCATGGTCGGTACAGGAGGAATGTGTGTCCTTGATGAAACCGTGGATATGGTCAAATTCTTGATTCGTATCTCTAAGTTCTACGACCACGAGTCCTGTGGGCAGTGCACGCCCTGCCGTGAGGGAACCGGTTGGTTTGTTAAAATACTTAAGAAGATCGATGCGGGAGAAGGAAGCATGCGGGATCTAGATCTGCTCATCGACATGTGTGACAACATGGAAGGGCGTACGGTTTGCGCTTTGGCAGACGCCGCTGCATGGCCCGTGAGAAATACTGTGACTCGTTTCCGGGAGGAATTTGAGGCTAAGATTAATAAGAAGGACGTATACGCCTTGGCTTAAGGAGTAGGAGATAAGAGGAAATCCCAATCGGTTTAATTCTCTTTATCTCAATCTCTTAACGTCATATACACATGCAAGTAAGTAATTGGGGAAAATATCCAGTGGTGGACGTACCCGTTCGAAATTTCCGCGCGGGAGACAGTTTGAATGAGTTGCCAGGAAGCTGGATACCAAGAGGAATGGGGCGCTGCTATGGTGATTCTGCTCTGGGAGAGCAGATCATCAGTACCCAAGAAATGCGGCGTTTCTTGGCTTTTGACCCTAAGACGGGTGTTTTGCATTGTGAAGCTGGGGTGACTTATGAAGACATCCTAGAACACTTTGTCCCTCAAGGTTGGTTTCCCCCTGTAACTCCGGGAACCAAGTTCGTCAGCATGGGCGGTGCCCTGGCGTCGGACGTGCATGGCAAGAATCACCACGTCGACGGTTCCTTTCTAAACCATACCTTGGAGTTTGATTTGCTTACTCCTCAAGGAGAATTGCTCATTTGCTCTCCAACCCAAAACAGATCCTTGTATCTGGCTACAGCGGGAGGAATGGGGCTCACCGGATTGGTTACTTCGCTAAAGATTCAACTGAAGTCCATCGAAACCTCTGCCATCAAGTTTCAGAACATCAAGGCTAAGAACCTCGATGAAATTCTGGACCTAATCGAGCAGTTTGAGTCTGCAACCTATTCCGTGGCCTGGATAGATGTACTCAGTCGTGGAAAAAGCCTCGGCCGCTCCATCCTCATGAAGGGAGAGCACGCTACCCTAGAGGATGTAAAGGGCAGTAAGTGGGAAGCTCAAGCGCTTCAGGTGCCTCAAAAGCTCAAATTTACGGTGCCTTTTGACTTCCCCAGCTTTGCCTTGAACAATTTTACCATCAAGGCCTTCAATGAACTTTTCTACCGCAAGCAGTTAAAAAAAGAAGTTACGGGTCTAGCTGACTATGATGGCTATTTCTATCCTTTGGACGTGATCCATCATTGGAACAGGATTTACGGACGAAGAGGATTCACTCAATACCAATTTGTATTGCCCAAAGAACAGGGAGCCGAAGGCATGCGGGAGATTTTGGAGACCATTGTCAAAGCTCGCTTTGGGTCTTTTCTTTCGGTGCTAAAAGCTTTTGGCCCTCAAGGGGATGGGTTGCTTTCTTTTCCGCTTGGGGGTTATACCTTGACGCTAGACTTTCCGATTAGCCAGCGTCTTTTTCCTTTTTTGGAACGCTTGGACGAACTGGTGTTGAAATACGGAGGGCGAGTCTACCTTACCAAGGATGTGCGACTTACTGGCGAAACCTTAGCTAAGATGTATCCGCGTTTACCGGAGTTTCGCGAGGTGATTCAGGCTGTGAATCCTCATGGACTGGTGAAGTCCTTACAGTCGGAGCGCCTAGGGCTGCATCAACCGCAAGTTATGACCTCGACTGCCAATGGGAAGAGTCGGTAGGAATTGGTGAAGGGAGTTAAGAGGGTTAAGGGAGTTAAGAAGTGAAGGGAGTTAAGAAGTTAAGAGGGTTAAGGGAGTTAAGAAGTGAAGGGAGTTAAGGAGTATTATTCCATTCTTTTGCCGTAGCCCGTAGCCCGTAGCCCGTAGCCCGTAGC
>CAZFPQ010000159.1:0-16413 GCA_964521065.1 uncultured Bacteroidia bacterium
GGAGTTAAGAAGTTAAAAAAGTTAAGGAGTTAAGGAGTTAAGGAGTTAAGGAGTTTTTCACTGAGTTTCCTCATTCCCAAAAGCGTCTTTTCATTCATTTTTCTAACGGCCGCCATCGGCTGACCACCCGGTTATTATATGTTGCTATCTGATCTCAAGTCTCTATTTCTTCTTTTTTTGCTTACCTGTTGCGGCTCTTTTTCCAAAGCAAAGACCTTCATTTCCTTAAAGGATGGTTGGAAATTTGCCAAGGGGCACTTTGAAAATGCAGCTGCTCCTCAATTTGATGACGGGGCTTGGCAAGGGGTTAGCCTTCCACATGATTGGGCCATTGCAGGACCCTATATCCATGATGGAGAGGGAGCCACGGCTAAGCTGCCCTGGAAAGGGGAGGCTTGGTATCGCTTGCCCTTTGATTTGCCCACAAACTACGCGGGTAAGCGCCTCTACCTGCTTTTTGATGGGGTCATGGCCTTCCCGACGGTGTACATTAATGGAGATTCGGTGGGTGGCTGGGATTATGGGTACAATTCATTTTATGTCGATATCACGGAGCAGGCAAAGCCTGGGTCTAAAAATGTCCTGGCGGTACATGCAGATACGCGTCGGCATCGCAGCCGATGGTACCCCGGAGCAGGGATTTACCGAAAAGTGCAGTTGGTCGTAGCAGAGTCTATTCACGTACCGATTTGGGGAAGCTACGTCACTACCCCAATTGTCAAGCCCCATTATGCGGATGTGCGGGTTCAGTTACGGGTAAAAAATACGGGGAAAGCTGACTCAATACGGGTAGTACACCGCATCTTGGCTCCCCACGGAGAAGTGGTCCAAGTTGACTCCCTAGAAAAATGGATACCCAGCAAAGGGGAAGTGTTGACCGAAGCGACCCTCACCCTTGCCAATCCCCGACGTTGGGATGTGCTCAAGCCCATTTGTTATCAGGTGGAGTCCACCGTTTGGAGCAAAGAAAGAATGCTCGACCAACAAATCACTCCATTTGGGGTGCGGACCTTCCGCTTTGATCCGGATCATGGATTCTTTCTCAACGGACGAAGGGTTCAGCTCAAGGGGGTAAACCTGCACCATGATCATGGCCCTCTAGGCGCCGCATTCTATCCCCGAGCCATGGAAAGGCAATTGGAAATGATGAAAGAGATGGGGGCCAATGCCGTGCGCAACAGCCATAATGTAGCGGCTCCAGAATTGTTAGAACTATGCGACCGCATGGGATTGCTGGTGGTCAACGAACTATTCGACAAATTTGATGACACGGCTGGCTATCTAGAAGGGAGTGACTTTGATGCCTTTGCCTTGCGCAATGTGAAGAACTTCGTTCTCAGGGACCGCAACCATCCTTCAGTGATTCTTTGGAGCGTCGGCAACGAAATCCCAGATGTTCAGCAAAACCAAGACAACGGGTTTCACCGCCTTCACACGGTACTGAACTACGTACGAAAGTTTGATCCCACCCGCCCCACTACCCTAGTCAATGACCAGTGGCAAGCAGCGGCTTTACGCCACTTTGACCTGTACGACGTGCACAGCTACAATTATGACCGCCGCTATCGCTTAGCCCGGCAACTGGAGCCCAACAAGGCGGTCATCATTTCAGAATCCGCCTCCACGCTGAGTACACGTGGCTTTTATGAGTTTCCTTTACCCGAAGACAAGACCGATTTTACCCTCTCTCTGCAAGTGAGTTCTTATGACCTTCATGCCCCTTATTGGGCTGAGATTGCCGATGATGACCTCATGTGGCAACAGGAAGAATCCTACATCGCTGGAGAGTTTGTTTGGACAGGTTTTGATTACCTTGGCGAGCCTACTCCTTATGATAATGCGGGGGTCGCGTCTTTAGGTTTAGCAGAAGAATCCGCCTCTCGAAGTTCCTATTTTGGCATGGTAGATTTGGTGGGTATTCCTAAGGATAGGTATTATTTGTACCAAAGCTATTGGCAACCCCAAGATACTACCCTACATATCTTACCCCATTGGAATTGGCCAGATCGGATAGGCAAAAATGTACCTGTCTTTGTGTACACTAGTGGGGATTGTGCGGAATTATTCCTCAACGGAAAGTCCCAGGGAATGCGGTGTAAAGCCCCTAAATCTGATCAATCAACCGAGCGATTTCGCCTCATGTGGCCAGAGCTCCAATATGTGCCTGGAACCTTGGAAGTAGTTGCCTACCGAGAGGGAAAAGAAATAGCCAGAAAAAACTGTCACACCACAGGGCAGGCGGCCAAGCTCCGCCTTAGTCCAGACCGAACACAGCTAAATGCCGATGGGCAAGATTTGAGCTACGTCTTGATTGAGGCATTGGATGCGAAAGGACGAGTGGTGCCCACGGCCTGCTTACCCTTAGAGATTCAGGTAGAAGGAGCTGGAATCTTAGCTGGTATAGGCAACGGAAATCCCCAGTCTTTTCACGACTTTCAAGGCAATCATCTTCCGCTTTTTTACGGCAAGGCCATGGCGATCATTAGATCCAATCAAGCCCAAGGAGACATCCAAGTACACGTATCTTCACCAGGAATAGAGCCTGTCAGTGTGGAAATACGCTCCCCATAAACCCCTCTACTTGGGGTCAGAAAAATCACCCATTCTATCATAGGAGAGGCTCTATTACCTGATTATCCTGCGACTCAAGCATGACAGTTGCGTTTTCTTAAAAACCTAGAGGATGCCCTGATCAAAAGGGAAGCCAAGGGGCTTATCTACTGGGAGTCGACTATTATGGGGGAGGAGTAAATTCCCCCAAAAAGAGAATGGATATGGGGCTTAATTCAATTATCCTTCCTTCCAAACTCATACCCTAGACCAAGTCCCAGATTTATCCAATTCCCAAACGTTACCCGGAAAAAGTAGGGGCCTCCCTTGGGATAATACTGATAGCCAAAATCCACGACCAAGGGTAAACCATTCTGGGTATTGGAATTGGTAAAAAAAGCAATGGGATTGGTCCAGGGGCTATCTGCCTGGCTGTTTGAAAAGTCTAGCACCGGCAACAACAGGCGAGCCCCTCCATCTAACTGATGATTTTCTCGCCAGGCATAGCTTGCTTTTATCCCAGCCGCGAGAGATAAGCGCTGAGCAAAGGAAACGGCGCCAGCCTGCCAACTGGTGTAGATGTGCTCCCATTTGTACTGCCACATGGAATGCTGATAAAGCAACTCCCACATCGCTTGCCCACTGCTTAAGGAGGGAAAGCCATTGCCCCCAGTTACATTGATGGGCAACGGATAGGCATAACGAGCACTGGCATAGACATTAGAAATGGGGGCTTTCCCATCAGATTCCTGCGCAAAAAGACACGCATTCCCCAAGCCCAATAAGAAAAGCCAAAAGCAAAGGATATGATGATTCAAGGACTGCATGGGAAGTCTTTAATATTTGGGCCCTGGTAGATCTTCTAATTTAACAGTCACACGTTCTAGGCTACCAATCCGTCAAATACTTGTGCACCATGCTGATACTCATGGCTCCTTCCCCCACCGCTGAGGCCACCCGATTCATGGCTCCTGCTCGGACATCTCCCGCGGCAAAAATACCTGGCACACTGGTCTCCAACAGGTAGGGCTCCCTCCCCACTTTCCAATTCTTTTGGAAAGATTCAAGCGGACGTAGTTCAGGACCTGTGATCAGGTAACCTCGCTGGTTGCGAATCAAGTCTAGGCCAATCCACTCAGTATAAGGACGGGCACCGATGAAGATGAACAAAGCGCTGGCGGGTACGGTACGGCGCTCCTTGCTGTCCTTGTGCTCCAAGGTCAGACATTCCAGGCGGTCTTGGCCCAAGGCTTCGACGACATTGGTATGAATGATCAATTCAATGTTTTCTGTTCCTTCAATTTGTTTGATGAGGTAATCAGACATGGTGGTCACCAAGCTGTCTCTACGGATTACGATGTAGACTTTCCGAGCAAAACGGCTGAGGTACATGGCACCTTGTCCAGCTGAATTGCCTCCTCCGACGATGTACACATCTTGATTGCTACACGCATAAGCCTCGGTCGTTGCTGCCCCGTAGTATACCCCCGCTCCGCTGAATTTTTCCATACCGGGTCCTTCCAACTTGCGATAGTCTACCCCAGTGGTAATCACCAAACTCTTGGCGTTAATCTGCTGTCCGTCCGCTAGGCGGAGGATCTTATAGTTATCCTGAATGGTAATTTCACTCACTTCTGCAGGTGAAAGGAACTCGGTACCAAAACGGGTGGCTTGGGTTATGGCACGTCTGGCCAAATCAGATCCACTGAGACCTGAAGGAAAACCCAGGTAATTTTCAATGCGCGAGGAAGTCCCCGCCTGCCCTCCCGGTGCACGACGTTCAATGAGCAAGGTCTTCAAGCCTTCGCTGGCTCCATATACCGCGGCTCCTAATCCTGCGGGTCCCGCACCGATGATGGCTACGTCATACATTTGCTCCTTGCTCTCGGCATTTCGGCCTAGCTTGGTCGCAATGTCTATGGGTTGGGGCTGAGACAGGACCGAGCCATCCTCAAAAATCACCGCAGGCATCTGCTCAGTGCTGAGGCTGTGAGCCGTTATCAGTTCTTGGCTTTTGCTTTCGTCTTGTGCATCAAACCACTGGTAGGGGACCAGATTTCCACTCAAGTAATCTTTGATGGCATGGCTATGCTTAGACCACTGGGATCCGACAATTTTTATCCCGGCAAATTCGGGGATGTAACTCCCTTGCCATTCCTCCAAGAGATCATCCAGCACCGGATAGAGCTTTTCTTCGGGTGGATTCCAAGGTTTGGTGAGGTAATAATCTAGGTTAACCTCATTGATGGCTCGAATGGCAGCTTCAATATCTGAATAGGCCGTCAACAGTGCGCGCTTGGCATCGGGAAAAAACTCCTTGGCTTTTTCTAAAAAATCCACCCCCAACATTTCGGGCATACGCTGATCGGAAAGAAAAAGCGCTACTACCTGGCTTTGCTTTTTGAGCTCCGCGAGGGAATCTAAAGCTTCCTGCGCAGATTCGGTGCTCATGATCCGGTAGTCTCCTTTGTAGCGCTTTCGCACGTCTCGGCGAACGGCTTTGAGAACTTGAGGGTCATCGTCAACGATAAATATGATGGGAGTTTTCATGCTAAAAGATAGCTTGGGTTTCGAATTGCTTCTTAGTACGAAAATGGCTGCAAAAGTTGGAGAATAAAAACGCCGGTTTTGACTCTTCATGGACACTTGAAAGTCCTCCATAAAAGTGTAATTTCACTTCTTCAAGAACTTGACCGCTACCACTCATGCAAAGACTACTCCTACTATTCCTATTCCTACCTTTTGCTCTCATGGCTCAGGATGAGGGGATGCAAACCTTGCCGCTCAATGATCTATCTGCCTTCCAAGCCACAGGCGACAACTGGAGCATCGCAGAAGCGGTACAAGCCTATCCCGACAAAGGAATATTTCCGGCTTTCAAGCCCACACCCGGTACAGGTGTCCTCGTCAATGATCCAGGTCAAGGGCATGGAAAGAACATCGTTACCCAATTCACTCATGGCGACCTCGATCTTTCTTTGGACTTCATGATGGCGCCAGGTTCTAATTCTGGCATCTATCTCATGGGGCGCTACGAGGTTCAGCTTTTTGACAGCTGGGGCGTCAAGAATCCTCGCTACTCAGACGTGGGAGGAATATACGAGCGCTGGGACAATAGCAAGCCTGACGGGCAAAAAGGCTATGAAGGGCATCCACCCCGCTTCAATGCGGCTCGTGCACCAGGTCTATGGCAGCACCTGGAAATTAGTTTTCGCGCCCCGCGCTTTGGTCCCGATGGAAGCAAAACCGAAAATGCTCGGATTCTTTTTGTCAAACTAAATGGAGCCCTTATCCATGAGAATGTAGAGATGACGGGCCCTACACGAGGCCCCATGCTTGCCAAAGAGGGCCCTAGTGGTCCTATCCTTATCCAGGGCGATCATGGGCCGGTTGCTTTCCGAAATATCAAGTACCAAAGCTATTCCAGCGAGCAAGCCAAGATTGGACCTTTGACCTACGCTGTGTATCTCGGCAAGTTCCAGGGGCTCCCTAGCATCGATGGGCTTTCTTCCGTCCGTCAAGGTCAAACTGATGTGCTTACCCAATCGGTTTCCGATGAAGCAGAAGATTTCATCATGACCCTCAAGGGTTCTCTCACCGTTCCTCGGAAAGACCTCTACCAACTGGAAATGAACGCACTTGGATATGCAAAATTGATGGTTGATGGAAAAGAAGTCATGCCCATGAACATGTGGCTACAAAATGGAGAGCTGGAATTAACGGAGGGGGAACATGAGCTAGAAATTCATTATGCCAAGGATGCCTCCTGGTATCCCAATGGACTTGCGCTATTCATCAGTGGGACACAAATGCGAAGGCACCCCCTTCATGAGCTAAGTTCCATGCCGGTGGACCGTCCCTCTAACCCCATTTATGCCAGGCTCAGAGGTCCTCAGCCACGTATCTTGCGGAGCTTCGTTGACTACAAAGATGAAAACAGCAAGCGACGCATCGTACATGCCGTTAATGTTGGTTTGCCACAGGGCATGTCTTACACCTTTGATGCAGACCGAGCAGCCTTTGTCCAAGTTTGGCGTGGAGGGTTCCTCGATGCGACTCCCATGTGGCAAGACCGAGGCGATGGCTCTTCGCGTCCAGATGGCAGTGTGCTCACCCTGGGAGACCAGAGCGGCATCGGATTTTTGGTGAGTGAAAACAGCCAATGGCCCGAGGAAGTCCCCGCTGATTTTCAATTTGACTTTCAAGGCTATGAGATTGACGCCGATGGGGTTCCCATCTTCTTGTATTCATTAGATGGCCATCTCATCAGAGATCAACTCAGCTGCAAGGATGGCAATAGCCTGACTCGTACCCTAGAAATAGCCGCAGGTTTGGGGCAATCCGTCTACCTTCGCCTTGGACAAGGCCAGGAGATCATAGAGCAAGATGGTGGCACTTATCTTGTTGACCAGCGATACCAAATCGAGATCGACCCAGGTTTGGCCCCCGAAGTAAGACAGGTCGAAGATCAATCGCAGTTGCTTATTCCGCTAGGAGGAGGCAAGAGCTTATCGTATCGCTTGGTTTGGTGAGGTAGCGGGGTACGGGGGTACGGAAGATAAGGCTCAAAGGAATCGTGCGTCTCAGCGTCTCAGCGTCTCAGCGTCTCAAAATCGCCTCAAGAACTGAGCTTTATCCTATCTAGTTGATAGAGAATGATTTCTTCTTGTTTTCCTCTCAAGAGGAAAGAGCCTATCTCCCGATAGGCAATGCGGTCATCGATGGACAACAGGTCTAGCAAGTCTTTGCTCACCAAGAAATCGGCCTGGTACCGATTACACATGCCCTCGATTCTAGAGGTGGTATTCAAGACATCGCCAGAAAAAACAACTTCTTTTTTCACTCGCCCTACCCTACCAGTAGTTACCTGCCCGTGGTGTAAGCCAGCTTTGAAGCGAGGCAGGATTCCGTAGCGAACTTGATAGTGCTCTTTTCGGAGTTGGATGGCATCGCAGATTGCATAAAAGCAATGAATACATCGTGCTTCAGTCACTCCAACATCCAGGGGCCAGGTAATCACGACCTCATCACCCACATATTGATAAATTTCCCCCTCATGCTGAACGATAGGTTCTGAGATATCCGCAAAAAAGTCTTGAAGTAGAGCAAAATACTTTTCGTGCCCCAATCGCTCTGCGATTTCGGTAGAAGACCGAATATCCAAAAACATAAAAATGCGGTCCACTTGAGACGCCGGGGCATGGTCATCCAAACTGACAGGAGCTTCCTGAGCCATGTCGGCATGCATCAGGCTTTGTTTATACGCATTGCTCACTGCCTCTAAGAGGCGTTCATTTTCCCAAGGCTTAATCACAAAGTCGGCTGCACCATCTTTCATCGCCTTGATGGCCAGATCGATGTCTCCATAGGCGGTCATCATGACCACCTGAGAGCCCTCCGAAAGTTCTCGAATGGTTTTTAGCCAATAAAAACCCTCTTTGCCGCTAGTAGCTCCAGTCGAGAAGTTCATGTCAAGGATGATGACATGAAACTTTTGCTGATGCAAAAGCTGGGTAATCTTGTGTGGGGTATTGGCTGTGACGATCTCTGCATACCTTTTGCGAAGCATGATACGCAATGTGGTGAGGATGCCCTCATCATCATCAATAATTAGTACCCTTCCCTGCTTCTCAGCCATAAACTAATTTACAATTTTGACCCAAGGAAGTTCCTTTTCTTTTGATCGAAGCCAACGGCCAAAGCCCCTAGATTTTGATATATGGTAAAAGTCAAATGGCGACAAGTCTTTGATCGAATGAAAGAAATGCAAATCCACCATTTCTGGTACGCCAAGCTGCTTATATCGTTCTTCAGTTTTGCGCTTGGCCAGCTCAATTTCTTTTTCCTGATAAAACTGAGACTCCAA
Organism: uncultured Bacteroidia bacterium; assembly: GCA_964521065.1. Lineage (GTDB taxonomy): Bacteria > Bacteroidota > Bacteroidia > J057 > J057 > CAYVAP01. The sequence goes on from CAZFPQ010000159.1 coordinate 8,417, forward strand.
GAGATGAATTTCTCCCCCTTTTTTCAAGAACTGACGTAAGCGATTTAGCAATTGGGGCAGATTTGAGAAATAGGTAATTACGTCAAAAAGAATAATCAAGTCGAAATGCTCCTCTGGAAAAAGATCTTCAAAGATGTCTCCTTGAACGAAACTTAAGCCAGGCTTAACCGAAACCCGGGCAGCTTGTTGCAGCAGTTCTGGTACGATGTCAAGCCCTACCACTTCAAATTGGGGAAGCTTTGCTACCTGAGCGGCCAGCCAACCCGTTCCGCAGCCCATGTCGAGCAATTGGAACTTTTGATCTTCTACGGGTGGCCGGTTTAAATAGCTCATTAAGCGCTTGGCAGACTGGGCTTTACGTTCCCACTCTGCGCGGTGAAGGTTGTAAAAAAAGGTCTCAGGCAGCTCCTTAACTTCTGCATCGTCATACAAGCGATTGTCTTTCTTGAGGTAATTTAGATAGGTATTGCCCCATTGGACATCTACTGAGGAGCGGATCTGAACTGACTTGGCCTTTTCTCTAGGAGATTGATTCATAAATCATTGGAGCTTGCAAGAAAAACAAAGGGGGCGATAAGCATGGGCTAGGCGCAAAATAGCTGCTAGGCTAGAAAAGAACAATTACGGCCTTAAACCGCTATAGCAAACTTTAGAGGCTGTTTGGAAATTTCCTTTACCTGCCAAATTTGTCTTTTTGGAACCTGACTGCATCATTTTCCCTCAAAATAGCCCGCTATTTCTCGGAAAAACTCTTTGTCAGAACCCAAAAATCCTACTTTTGGCAATCAAACACCAAATTCCAAACAGCCTCTTAGAAAAAGCTCTGTGAACCATGATTTTGTATTAAATTTGCCGCTATTGGCAAAATAAAAGCCCTCATGCAATTATCATTCAACATCCATTTCCAAACCGGATGGGGCCAGCAGTTGGCCATTTGTGGCAACCTCCCCGAATTAGGTAATTGGAACCCCGACCAAGCTCTGCATTTACATTATTTTGATGGTGGGAACTGGAAAGTCCCCTTGGACTTAGAAGACAATTTTAAAGGCCCCTTAGCGTACAAATATATCATCATTCAGCCCCATGGTGGACATGAATGGGAAGCAGGAGACAACCGTACCTATGATCTTGATGGCAAGCGATTCAATGTTTTAGACCTCTACGATCAGTGGCGATCCCGCTATGAGGAACAACAAGCCTTGTATAGTTCTGCCTTTACCCATGTACTGATGCGCCGAAATGTTGAGGGGCATGAGCTACACACCCCCAAAAGTGGGTCTATTCATAGATTTCAAGTTAGAGCACCCCGGATTGGTGCCCGCTATCAGATGGGCCTCATTGGAGGCCACCCAAGTTTGGGTAACTGGGATGAGGAAAGCATGCTAATCATGGATGATAGCCAGTATCCCCTTTTCCGGGCAGATGTAGAATTAAGAGGCCCAAGCGAGGTCATCGAATACAAGTACGTCATTGTAGACACCGAGACCAATGAGGTGAAGACTTGGGAAGAAGGCCCCAATCGCGTCATCACCTACCAGGCTACCCGAAGAAGAAAACAACTGACCGTACACACTGACGAGGCATTTCTCTATCCGGTAGGCAACTGGAAAGGGGCGGGGATTGCCATACCCGTGTTTTCTCTCCGTACCGCCGAAAGCCATGGAGTCGGGGAGTTTACCGACCTCAAAGCCAGTATTGACTGGGCTAAGCAAGTTGGGCTGAAGGTCATACAGGTTCTTCCCATTAATGACACCGTTGCAACGCATACGTGGGTAGATTCCTACCCCTATGCTGCCATTTCAGTATTTGCGCTACACCCTCTCTACCTCAATCCAGAGGCCATTGCCGAGCTGCAAGATCCAGCTGCGCTGGTCGAACTACGCCAAGAGGCCCAGAGATTAAATGCACTACCAGAGGTCGACTACGAAGCCGTCATGAAGCTTAAGAGTCGCTGGTTTAAGCTCCTTTATGACCAAGAAAAAGAGCGCTTTTTGGTCGATCCTGCTTGGCAAGCCTTCTTCGAACAAAATAAGGACTGGCTTATCGATTATGCAGCCTTCTCCATGCTAAGGGACCGCTACAACGACGTCAACTTCCGAGCCTGGCCCGAATACAGTGAGCATCATTCTGAGGCGATTGCCCAATTGGTTGATCCGGCTCAAGCCCATTTTGACGACTTAGCTATTCATTACTTCATTCAGTACCACCTTCACCTACAGATGCTAGAAGCCAGTGAATATGGCCGGGAGAAGGGAGTATTGCTTAAGGGCGACATTCCCATTGGCATCTATCGCCATAGCGTGGATGCATGGGTTTCGCCCCAGTTGTACAACATGAATGCTCAAGCTGGTGCTCCACCAGACGACTTTGCGGTTGCAGGTCAAAACTGGCGCTTCCCCACCTACAACTGGGAGGTTATGGCAGAGGATGGCTATGCTTGGTGGAAGCGACGGATGCAAAAGATGGCCACTTACTTTGATGCCTATCGAATTGACCACATCCTCGGCTTTTTTAGAATTTGGCAAATCCCAGGTGAACAAGTACAAGGGATTTTAGGGCAATTCAATCCCTCACTTCCCCTCAATGGCTATGAGTTGGCAGCACGTGGGGTATGGCATGACAAAGAACGCTTAACCGAACCTTACATTCGCTGGCATATCCTACAAGATCGCTTTTTTGAGCATGCCCAATCAGTCAAGGAGGAGTTTCTAGATGAGCCTCATCCCAACCATTTTAAGTTTAAGCCACACCTCTCCACTCAGCGTAAAATTGAGGCATACCTTGATGCCAAAATCAGGGACTATCCAGACTCCGCTTGGTACTTTGAGAAAATCCGAGAAGGTTTATACAGCCTAATCAGCGAGGTCATTTTCTTGCCTAATACCCAAAGTGAGGAAGAAGCTTATGACCCTAGGGTAGCCATGCACTTTACTCAAAGTTACCAAGAGCTTGATCCTGGTATGAAGGCCCGCTTAGACGAGATCTATAACGAATATTTTTATCACCGGCACGAGGATTTTTGGGAAGGGCAAGGGCTTACCAAACTGCCCCCGCTCAAGGATGCCACCGATATGTTGGTGTGTGGCGAAGACCTAGGCATGGTCCCCGATTGCGTCCCACCCGTGATGAGGCAACTGGGAATCTTAAGCCTGGAAATCCAGCGCATGCCCAAGAGCAACAAACTTTCCTTTGCCCATCCTGGCGATGCACCCTACCTCTCGGTGGTCAGCCCGTCTACTCACGATATGTCGGGCATCCGGGCTTGGTGGGAGCAAGACCGGGATGTTACCCAGCAATTTTATGAAGAAGCCCTCGGCCATGGCGGAGGAGCTCCATTTTTCTGTGAGCCTTGGGTGGCCAAGGAGATCATCGTCCAGCACCTTTACTCGCCTGCGATGTGGGCGGTTTTCCCCTGGCAGGATTTAATGGCCATGAATGGGGATCTCCGCCGTGAGAATCCCCTAGATGAGCAGATCAACGTTCCCGCTAATCCTCAGCACTACTGGCGCTACCGCATGCACCTCAGCTTGGAGCAACTCCAAGAAGCGGAAGAGTTCAATCAGGAACTCAAGCAAATGTTGGTTGCATCTGGTCGCAACGAAGACCAGTAATGAGGGGCTGAAGTAGTGAGATAGTGAGAGTTTGAGACTTGAAGAGATCTCTGGGGGTTATTCATGGGCAAAGCTCCAACCAGAAAATAAAGGCCAAAACCTTGAGGGAATGTTGTATTGGGCCCAATATCTCAACTTCCTAGGCTCTCATCATCTCCCAAGTGTAGGTTTTCTCAATTAGGACTTCTATCTTTGCAGCCCAATTCATTTAATCATTAAATAGCCGACATGCCTAAAGTCAAGAGCAATTCTGGGGCTAGCAAGCGTTTTAAGAAAACCGCCTCAGGAAAGATCAAGAGAAAGCATGCTTTCAAAAATCACATTCTGACCAAGAAGTCCAAGAAGCGCAAGAAGCGCCTTAGCAACGACGCCATCGTTTTCAAAGGCGACGAAAAGCGAATCAACGCCATGCTAAACGGGTAATTTCTTTTTCATTTTCTATCACCGACTAAAATTCACTTAAAGATATGCCTCGTTCCGTCAATGCCGTTGCCTCTCGCGCCCGCCGCAAGCGCATGATGAAGCATGCCAAGGGATACTTCGGCCGTAAAAAGAACGTCTGGACTGTTGCCAAAAACCAGATTGAAAAAAGTTGGCTCTACGCGTATCGCGACCGCAAGCAGCGTAAGCGTGAGTTTCGCAAGCTTTGGATTCAGCGGATCAACGCTGGCGCTCGCCAGCATGGGTTGAACTACTCTGCCTTGATGGGCAAGCTCAAAACCGCTGATATTGAACTGAACCGCAAAGTATTGGCTGACTTGGCCATGAATCATCCTGAAGCTTTCAAAGCTGTGGTTGACTCTGTCAAGTAAGGACCATACTCAATCATATTTCCGACCGCCCCATTTGCATGGGGCGGTCTTTTTATTTCCGAGAGCGCCTCTTTACACAAAACAAATATGGATTTTCTAATGTATATTATATCAAAGGCTTGCCCATGCTACCGTTGCTGAATACGGACAGATTAGAACTTCGTCCTTTGGAAGTAGATTCCCTCAAAAGTTTTCATGCCCTAAACGTGAACCCTTTTGTGCGGAAATACCTGTGGGATGATGGCATAATTGGGCTAGATATAGCCAAAGACATTTTAAACCAAAACCAGCTACTATTTCGGCAAAAAAGGTTTGGCCTTTGGGGAATCTATTTTGTCGGGCAGGAAGAGTTAATTGGCTACGCGGGTCTATGGTATTTCTTTGCGGAACCTCAACCTCAGCTGATGTATGCATTAAGTGAGGATTTTGTAGGCCAAGGGATTGCTACAGAAGCCTCTAGTCGAATCATCAGCTACGCCTTTGAAGACCTCAACTTTTATTATTTACTGGCAGCAACTGATGCACCACATTACGCTTCTCAAAAAGTGGCCATGAGATTAGGCATGGAACTCAAGGAGAAGAAAGTAGTCGAAGGGAAAGAAACTTGGTTCTATCTCCTCGTTCGCCAACCAGTAAAGGTTGGCCTGAACTAAGAAATACTCATTCTTTCATCCATTTTCCCATCCAGACAAATTCGCCATCTGACACGCGAATTGCATAAACCCCTCTAGCTAGGTCAGCTAGATCAAAATGGTATGTCGAAATGCCTTTGTCGACCTTCCTACGTTTGAGTATCTCGCCCCTTAGCCCTATTAATTGAATTTCAGTCCCTTCCTTTAAGCTTGGAGGCAATTCCACCCATAGGTCATCCTTAGTCGGTACGGGGTACACCTTCACATCTTGTTCTTCAACCTGGTCTATCGAAACTTGATTCCCGGCTAAGTCTAAACAAATTAGGGAAAAAGCATCGTGATTGGCTAAGGTACCTGGCATCAACAAGCGATCCGGGCTATATAAGAGAGGAGCCCCATTTAATGTAGTTAAGATAGGATCATCCACGAAGTGGAAACCTTGATTGGCAAAGCTAGCGTCTACCTGGCCGTTGCTTTCAAAACGAGCGAGAAAAGTAAAATCTCCTTGGCTGGATTTCAGCTTCCCGCTTAGCAAGATTTTGCCATCCGGAAGCAGATCAAATCCGTTGAATCGATAATTTTGTCCTCCCGGATAATCAAGCTCTATCCTTCCCTGGGTGCCAAAAGCAGGATCTGGGTCGCCATTGGCTTTGAGCTTCACTAAGCCTACCCTTCGCGAGTCAGCATCCGTCGTAGCTTGATCCTGATAAGCCAGCAAGATATTGCCATCAGCCAATGGGTGTACCTGCAGAAAACTACCCGTAATGCCGTCGAGATCCAAGGTATACCTAGCTGTGTCCGCAAAACTGCTGAATAAGCGTCCGTCTGGCTGGAACTTCATGGCGACCATGGCTGCCCCTACGCCTTGATTGTCGATGTATTCATAGCCACCACAGGTCAAGATGCTGCCATCGGATAGCACAGCTACATCCTCAAAAGATTCATTGCGCAGGCTCAAAGTAACTCGGGTGATCCCATTGGTCCCAAAAGTAGAATCTCTGGTGCCATCAAAGTCAAGTCGCGTCAGGGTCGCATCTCTAAACAGGTTTCCAAGCCCATAGGCCGCGCTTCCAGCCATAAGATAGCGTCCTTGGCTATCTACGGTGGCAGCAGTAGCAATGGTGGCGCAGCTGAAACAATCGGCCCGATAATTGACAAAGCCATCGCCTCCAAAAGAAGAATCAGGCTTTCCGTCTGGCAGATACCTAGCGGCTAAGAATCCGGCAGCGTTTTCAAAACGGCCTGCGGCAAAGATTCGTTGATCGCTCAGTTCCTTCACATAATGGAAAAAGCTATTGCCCGATCCTACATCCCGATAAGTTGTACCCCGAAAGCCAAAGCTGCTATCTGGGGAGCCATCAGCTAAGAAGCGGCTGATCACAGGAGCGCTATGGCCTGCGCGAGAGCCGGTAAAACCAAACAAACCTGCCCCTAGCACCTTTCCATCCATTTGCTTAAATGCTGAAATAATCCCTGCTTGCTCGGCATGATCCCCCACTCGGTATCCGTCATTGGCAAAGGCTACTTTCACCTCTCCGCTAGCGGAAAGCTGCAGCAAAAAACCTCGAAGGCTCAGATCGCTGAGTCGAACCGTTCCCCACAAAAGCCATTCATTGGTTGCCAAGGGACGAATCCCCCGAAAAATCCCGTCGATGATTTCATTCTGCTCAGGCACAAAAAGCTTTTCGCCCAAGGGCTGAGCTACCTGCCCGTTATCCTCCCAGGCCCCTATCAACAGTTGAACCCTAGGTCCGATTGATTTGGCCCCGGCGTACCACAATTGCCCATTTCCACCCAAAGCTGCTCCGCCTAGTAAAGACTGCTGGCTGTGGACGGACCGCCCTGAACCATTGAAACTCAAGTCCAGGTCCCCAAAATTGCTAAAGCGGTGCGAGACCACGTAACTATTGGCGGGATCTGGATTCAGCCGGTCTCCGGCTATCCATAAGCTCCCATCCGCTTTTAGGACGAGTTCCTCTACGGAATAGGGTTCGGCCTCTGTTTCAGATAAAAATCCATCTCCAGACCAACTAAGATCTAAGCTGCCATTGCCTTGCAATCGGTAAATCAGCAATTGATTGGAATCGGCTGAGGCTGATGCTGTCACTACTGCGGCAATGAACTTCCCATCAGGTTGACGCATCAAGCGAGCTGGCCGATCTGCCAAGACGCTATCCGGCGTAGTAATGGAAACTGTTCCATTGGTGCCAAAGTTGGGATCTACTTGTCCATTGGTATTGACTCCCGATATCTCAAAACCAGCGGAAGTGGCATAGATTGCATAAACAAAATTCCCTTCTATCACCAAATCGTAGGCTGGCCCTAGGCCGATAAATGATCGAATACCCGAACTACCAAAGCTAGACCTAAAACCTCCAGTAGTCGTAATGGCTACCAGCCGAGGGCCCTCTTCTCCTCCACCTGCTGCGATGATGGTCCCATCACTGCATACCCCAATGGCATATCCTTGATTTCTTCCGCCGGCGGGTAAGCCTGGAGGCGCTACCAAGCCTCCATCGCCAAAAGAATAGTCGGGGCTGCCATCGGGTAAGTAACGGAATGCCGCCAAGCCAGTCCCAGATTCATCGATATAATCCCCTGCTATCACCCACCTTCCCGAGGCATCGGAAACTAGGTCTCGAAACCGGGTTTGGTGAGAAAGCTGAGAGACAGCTATGCCTTGCTGACCAAAATTTTGACAGGGAGCTTGGCCAAAGAGATTAAGTGTAATCAGGTATAGACTGAGTGAAAGGGCGAGTAGACGTTGTTTCGTAAACATGCTCTGGCGAGATTAGGGAATAGGGAAAAACACTTCGTTCACGGGTGAGAGACGAAGAGTCAGCTAGAAATTGCATGGAAGTGTAGGCTATTATCCAAGGTAGAAGCCAGCCAAGGTCCTCCCTTTTGATCAGCCATTCTCGGTAAACCCAGGATAGCAGGTC
>CAZFPQ010000160.1:0-16171 GCA_964521065.1 uncultured Bacteroidia bacterium
TTAAGGAGTTAAGGAGTTAAGGAGTTAAGGAGTTAAGGAGTTAAGGAGTTAAGGAAGTGAAAGAGATTAATGAGTTAAGGCAAATTTTTTGTTGCAACGTCATTGCAACTTCAAGTCCTCGTTTTCCTTCACTTTTTAACTTTCTTCACTTTTTTTAACCCTTTAACTTACTTCATTTACCTTCTCCTCAAGCCTACCATCTGATCAAGGCCGATCCCCAGGTAAATCCAGAGCCAAATGCAGCCAAGCAAACCAAGTCTCCTTCCTTCACCTTGCCCAACTCCCAGGCTTCATTCAAGGCAATGGGTATCGAGGCAGCCGTGGTGTTGCCGTATTTCATGATGTTGTTATGGACCTTTTCCGGGGCTAAGCCTAAGGTTTTACGCACCGCTTCAGCAATGCGGAGATTGGCTTGATGGGGCACGAAAAGGTCTATGTCTTCCGGAGAATGCCCTGTCTTTTGTAATGCCTCCATGATTACTTCAGGAAACTTGGCAACTGCAAACTTGAACACATAGCGTCCATCCATTACAGGGTAGACAGAGCCATCTTCAATCATGCCAGGGGTAATGTGGCGCTCCGCGGAACCAGAGGGCGTCAAGACCGCCAACTTCTCTGCGTGCTCGCCATCGGCGTGTAGGTGGGTAGTCAACACACCGCGACCTTCCTCTTCGGTAGCTTGTAAAATAGCCGCTCCGGCGCCATCCCCGAACAAGACGGTCACATTGCGGCCACGGTCACTAAAATCTAAGCCTGAGGAATGAATCTCTGATCCAATTAGCAAAACGGTCTTATACATGCCTGTCTTGATGAATTGATCAGCAATAGAAAGACCATAGATGAATCCAGAACACTGGGTACGAATGTCCAAGGCAGGTACTCCTTTGGTATTGATCCCAAGTTCTCTCTGTACCAAAACCCCACAACCCGGAAACATATAGTCTGGGTTCAAGGTGGCAAAAATGATAAAGTCAATATCATCTGGTTCTACCCCAGCCCGATCCATGGCCATACGAGCAGCGGCCGTCCCCATATTGGAAACGGTATCTTGCCCAGGGGTAAAATAGCGTCGTTGTTGAATACCTGACCGCTCACGGATCCACTGGTCGGAGGTATCCATGCGTTGGGCCAGGTCATCATTGGTCACCACATTTTCTGGAACGTAATAGCCAAGGGATAAAATTCGAGAGCGTAGCATCTAAATATCGAGATTGAGGGTGAGAAATTGCTCTTGACAGGGACTGTCAAAAGTCCATGAAATTCACCTTTTTCCCGAACAATGCCAAGCTTTTATCTCATGGTTTTTGAAGGCATAGGGCGAGAAGAGGAATAGGTTTGTCAAATGGACATCCCCTATTTCTCCTTTGTTTAGTGGGCTGAAAAAGCCCTTTACTATACTTTAGTTCTCTTCCTAGTGAAAAAACTAAGCGAATACTAAGGAACAGTCAAACAACAACTATGCACTTTTGCTTGATCTTTCATCCCATCTCAGCGTCAGAAAAAAGCTCGATTGGCCCGCCAAACTCGATTTTTCTTCCTTGATCTGGCATGAAATATCGGCGCAAAATTTACATGTTACTTTTTTCCTGTTCCTTACGCCGCTTTTCCAGCCTCCTGCATATTACAGACCTCTAGGAAAAAGGCATAATCACCTACTTTTACACCTTTGCGTTTCCCACATTGACAAGGCTCCTCTTTTTTAGGAGGGGCTGGCGCAAATAGGACTCCCATAAAATGCCAGAAGAGGATAAAACCGAAGAGTAACACGATTGCGTCTCCCATTAGAACAAGGATTTTGGTTGGTGTGTGGTGACGAATCACCGGATTTACGAGGATTTGAGTTTAGGTCACAGATGCTAGGGTCCAATTCTGGTCAAGAATGGACAGGTACATCACAAAACACAGCCATCTCAGCCCTGCTTGAGTTAAGAAGGTTGGTTTCTTTTTTTTGAATGAAGAAAGTCTTATCCGATCGTTTACAATATAAATATACGTAACTCCTGACTAAGGTTCCACCTAAATTTGACAATTTATGAAGGTGGTGACAGAAGCTGACAAGCCTACGAGATCGTGAAGAAAATTTTATATAAGAAACTGATAAACAGACACTTAACTACTTATACCCTTCAGCCTGAAGGGTAAACAGTTCAGCGTAAATACCTTCCTGAGCTAGTAATTCCTGGTGAGTTCCGATCTCTTTGAGACGTCCGTTTTCTAACACCAAAATTCGGTCAGCCATGCGCACCGTGGAGAATCGATGTGAGATCAAAACGGCAGATTTTCCTCGTGTAAGCTCAGCAAAGCGCTGAAAAACCTCATACTCCGCTCTGGCATCCAGGGCGGAAGTAGGCTCATCCAAGATCAATAATTGGGCATCTCGCATATATGCACGCCCCAAGGCAATTTTTTGCCACTGTCCGCCTGATAAATCTACCCCATCCTCAAAGCGCTTTCCAAGCCGTTGATTGTACTTACCTGGTAAGCCTTCAATGACTTGGTCAGCCAAGCTCTTTTGGGCAGATTCACTTACCCGGTCCTGATCTTCCCTGGCTTCTATTCGCCCAATAGCAATGTTGTCACCAGCTGATAATTGGAAACGGACATAGTCTTGGAAAATCACTCCAACGGCAGCTCTTAGATCTGCCAGGTCGTACTCCCGCAGATCCACCCCGTCTAATAAGATTCGGCCTTCACTTGGATCGTAGAGTCGGGCTAACAATTTTACCAAAGTAGTCTTTCCTGCTCCATTCTCTCCAACCAAGGCTAGCTTTTCTCCTGCCTTCAAAGTAAAACTTAGGTCCTGCACTGCATACTTATCGGTACTGGGATATTTAAAACTCACCCCTTCAAAGCGAAAACCTTCTTGAATAGGCCGAGGAAACGGTTTGGGTTGAGGGGGAGAGGCAATGGAGGGCTGGATGGCAAAAAAGTCAAAGAGGTCTTGTAGATAGAGGGCACTCTGAGCAATGCTGCTAAATCGCGACAATACTCCTCTTAGAGATCCCCTAAGCCGACTAAAAGATCCGGATAAGAAAGTCAGGGTACCTAACGTGATCTGGCCGCTGATAGCTTGAAGAATGATCACCACATAGGCCCCGTAATAGCCCAAGTCACCTAGGCTATTGAAGAGGAATCCCCAAAAAGCTCTTTTTTTGGCCAAAGAGGCATTCTCTTCATAGAAGCGATCGGCCAGCTCTGCAAAGCGATCCCTCAGAAAGCCATCTAGGCCAAAAATCTTCACCTCCTTGGCGGTATTGTCGCTGGCTCCTATATAACGGAGATAGTCCAATTCACGCCGCTCTGGGGTCCAACCTCGAGCCAAAGAATAGCTACGCTGATTGAAATGTGTCTCGCTCACAAAAGCAGGGATCACCGCTAGGATCAGAAGCAGAATCAGCCAGGGGCTAAAGACGATTAAACCGGCAGCCAGGAACACAATGGAAACAGTTTGCTGTACTTGTTCCAAGATCTGTGAAAGGAGCATGGTCCTACTCGTAGTCTGTCGACGGGCCCGCTCTAGTTTATCGTAGAAGGTCGAATCCTCAAACTGGGGGAGGTCTAGCCTAGCCGCATGCTCAATCAGTCGGACGGAAGTTTCGTTGGAGAACTTATCTCCTAGCAGTGCATCTAACAGGGATATGCCTCGGTTAAATACTGCCGATATCAATGCCAACGCAAGCTCTAGACCAACCCACCACCAGAGCTCCTCCTGAGGTAGCTCAGGGTTTTCCATGAGCAACACCACTTGGTCAATGATCAATTTGCCCACGTACAAGGTAGAGACAGGAATACCTGCTTGAAAAATCCGCAAGACCATGTTTCCCGTGGCCATGGCCCGATCTGTTTCCCAGATCATCTTAATGAATGGAGGCAAATACTTGAGTGCTTCGAGGTTCTCTTTGAAGCTCAAGTCTCCCCCGTAACGTTCCCCTTTAGCGGAAGATTGAAATATCCTTTTCCAGAAATTCATGAATGAGAATGAGTGGTTTGAATCCAATTCAGTGATGCCTACCTGCGCCTATTTATCCAGGAAATGGCCTTAGGAACACTCAAAAAATAAGTTATGCCGCTACGCTTAGTTCCTTCGACTTCGCTCCCCGCTTTGCGGGACTTCGCTGCGCTCAGCAGGACAGGCTTTTGCCCCATCTCTTCGCCACTGGCTCAGAAGTGAGCCCCTTAATCCCACTGCTTAGCTCCGACAGGTCGGAATCTTCAACTCATTAAGGCCGATTTTCCTTCCTTGATCTGGAACCAAATTCTTACGCAAAAGCGACAGGTTATTTTTTCGTGTTCCCTATTTCGATAGTTTTCGTAATTCAAGTTACGCACTTGAGCAGAAGAACCGCAGAGTACAAGGGGGAAATGCTTTGACCTCATATTTTGCCTTTCCCATATTCTGCGGCTTAGGCCTCCACTTCTTGGTCAAGATCTGGGGTCAAATAACGTGTCCCTCTTTCCTTTTCATTATCTCCTAAGGGATGGCTACTTTTGACTCGCAATCCATCAAAAGCCCTTTTCGCTAGCAATTGTCACGTGATGACTTCTTTACCCGCTTTGACCCACCCCACCCACACATTCGTGACAATCAAGCTAGCAATTTGGATGATTCTCATGGGTATTGTCTTCCGGGCTACAGGCCAGGCTCCTTATGTGGCAGCGACCTTCCCTGAAGACCAGGCAGAAAACCTCGCCTGCAATTTTGCCCTTACGGCCTCACTCAGCTTTCCTTCCGAAGCCAAGGCTTTGGATCCCATTACCTTGACTACTGAAACCGTTAAACTATATCCGCAAGCTTCCCCCGATAGCTTGGTCCCTTACCTCCATGATTTCAACGAGAACTTTGGCTATCTGAAATTCACCTTTCTAGAGCGGCTAAAACCCCATACCGCGTATACCTTCGAGGTCACCAACCGGCTCGCTGATAACCGAGGTTTTTATTTTCGTCCCTTTACGCTGCATTTTCAAACAGGTGCCTGTGAAGAGGCCCCGATTCCTGCTGTGGCCGAAGCAGCAGCGGATTCCACCCCCATTGACCTCATTGATACCGGCACCCAAATTGAGATCCCCACACTCAATCTAGTAGGGGATTCGGTCCAGATTCGATGGCGAACTCGCTTGGAATTCCTAACCAATTATTTTTTGGTAGAACGAGCAGACTCAACCTTTGACTTCCAACCAATTGGCAAGGTAAGAGGAGCCGGAGAAAGCCGGGTTCCCCAAAGCTATTTTTGGCTTGATCCTGGCCTATCACCGGGAGTTTATTATTATCGAATCTTGGCTGTTGATCAGCTAGACGGAGTGATTTTTTCAGACACGGCTCAGGCTTTTGTCAATGGGATTTTGCTTCGCAACCGACTCTTAGCCCAGGGCGAGCCCCTAGAACTGCGGTTCATTCAAGCCCAAAAGTCCACCATGGTGACGCTGATTTATACCCGAGAACGAGAAGTCGTAAAACGGAGCGCGGGTTTTTTGGAACCGGGTGAAACAATCAAACAGATTTCTTTGGAGGAACTCAATCCTGGAGATTACATCGTAATTGTCCAAACCCCAGACGGCCGAATGGCCCAAGGAATAAGGATATTACCCACCGATGAGTGAGTGGGGGTAGCGAAAAGAAAACCTCTGAGTCTTACCTTTTAAACTCGCTTAATCTCTCAACTCCTTTCACCTCTTAACTCCCAAACTCCTCCCCTAAAAGGTCAGCCAAAAAGTCGTCCCTTCCTCAGGTGAGGTGTAGAAATTGATGCTGCCGCGGTGGAGGCGCATAATTTGGCGAGAGAGGCTTAGCCCTATGCCAGAACCCTTTTTCTTGGTGGTAAAAAAAGGAATAAAAATCTTGTCTACATACTCCGAATCAATGCCTGGTCCATTGTCTTTAACCATGATCACAGGACGAGCATCGTTGTTGAGGTAGGCAGAAACCTGAAGCCTGCCCTCAGGCCGCTCTTGGAGGGCTTCCATAGCATTTTTTAGCAAGTTGATCAGGACCTGCTCCACCAACTCCGCATCCGCCTTAAGCATGAGGGGTTCCTCGGGAAAATCTCGATTAAGCTCGATGCCTCTTTTATCAAGCTCTGGTTTCAGCAAAGAGGCCACACGCTTCACCAGATCCTTGGCTGAGACGTCTTCAAAACTTGGCTTCTTGATCTTGGTGAGATTGCGGTAAGCATGCACAAAATGCAACAAGCCCTTGCTACGGCTTTCAATGGTTTTCACACTATGAATGATGTCCTCTACATCCTCGGCATCCAATTCGTATAGGTCTCGACGATTGCCCTGTTCATCTGCCATCAGTCCATGAATGACCTTGGTCAAGGAGATGATGGGCGTCACCGAATTCATGATTTCATGGGTGAGCACCCGAATGAGTTTCTGCCAGGTATCAATCTCTTTTTCATCCAACTCCGTCCGAATATCCTGAAGTGATACCAGCTTATAACGGGTTCCTTGTAGCTTAAATTCCTTGGCCTGCAGGGCAATGTTACGCAGCTCATCATTGATGGGGGCCTTGACCAGCATCCGCTGCCCCGTTTCCAGTTGATTTACGGCATCCATCAAGTCCTCGTTGACCCGCTCTAGGATTTTGATGTTGCTCATATAAGGCCGGTCTAGCAGTTGCTGCGCAGCTTCGTTCATCAACTCAATGCTGCCATCGTCACGGTAACAAACCAAAGCCACGCTGACGTGCTCGATCACATTTTGCAGGTATTGATAATGCGACTCCTTCTCAGCCCTTAACTTTTGATAGCTTTCGATAATTTGGTTAAAGGCCTCCTTCAGTGCCACAAAGGACTTCCCCCGCCGTTCTACCGTAAAGGTATGGGTAAAGTCTTGGTGTTTGACCGCCAGGAGAAAGGACTGAAGATCGCGATTGGTTTTTTCTACGTAAAAAATTAACTCGGTCACCAGAGCCCCTAAGCCTAGCACGAAAAAGATCTTGGTAATCGGCCAATTTTCTTGCTGCCAAACGTATTGGAAAACAAAAACGGCGGCGGTGAGCAGCAGCACCCGCAATATGACGTTGAACCGAAACTGCTTAATGATCATAACAAACTGAAGGCTTTGGAATGTAGGATCAGGGAAGGAAGCAGGGCTAATACCTACTCAGAATCCCTAAAATACGATTACAAACCAAAGTTCAGTCTTTTGGTCAGTAAAAGTCCGCAAGTTTGCCTGATGCCTCGTAATTATCCGGGTGTTTCCCCCTTTTTCTAATCTCCCATGATCTCATGGTCCCAAACCCTACTTATTCGGCCGGATGATGATCTCGGAGAAAACCATGCGCTTGTCTGAATCCAAAGCATCTGCGATCACCTTTGCGATGTCTGAGGATAACAAGGCCCCTTGAAAAGCCTTTTCATATTGCGCCCGAATCTCAGGATGGGTGACTTGTTCTATGAATTCGGTTTCTACGGCACCTGGAGAGAGGTTGAGAATGCGTACTTTATCTCGCAGTTCTAGCCGGAGGCCTTTTGAGACCACCTTCACAAAGTGCTTGGTCCCGGCATATACCACCGAGTTGGGCCAGACGTTGTGGGCAGCTACCGAAGCGAGGTTCACCAAGTCTCCCTTCGATTCAACAAGGTGTGGCAAAGCGGTGTGGAGGACGTTCAAGAAGCCCTGAATATTGACGTTGACCATGCGGGTCCAGTCCTCCAAAGGCGCCTCAATCATGGGACTCATATGGCCCAAACCTGCATTATTGACCAGTATATCTAAGTGTCCAAAATGGGCAATCCCTTGCTCTACCAACGCTTTGACTTGTTCTACGTCCGTGACATCGGTCGGCAGGAAAAAGGCGGGGCCAGACAACTTGGCTGCAAGCTCGGCTAAGCGCTCTTGGCGCCGGGCTGCAAGAATCAGCTTCGCTCCGCGCTGAGATAGTTCCAGGGCGGTGGCTTCCCCTATGCCGCTGCTGGCACCGGTTATGAGGACTACTTTATCTTGGATGGGCATATTAAGTCTGATTTTGAGTTAGCAAAAGAACCGAAAGGTATTGAATTTGTTAAATAGCCGTAGAAAAAGCGCTGACCCGGCTTTCATTCCAGGTCAGCGCCCATTTTTACAGCGTATAAATTTTAGTACAAAGCTAAATTCAAACTGATAGCCGGGGGGTAAGGGTCTTTGTTTTATCTTGACCGGTGCCCCATACCGAGTCGTTTCGGCCACATGCTTACCCGATTCCTTGGTGAACGTGCATGTGCTGCAAATCCTCGCAATCTTCGGTGCCAAGCTTTTTAAGCAGACGTAGGTGAGAAGCCACGGCAGAAATTAAAGTAGGCTTGTCGTAATAGGGCACGCCAAACTCCTTAGCCGTCTCCTTGACGATGCTAGAAATTGCGCGGTAGTGGACGTGGCAAACCCGAGGAAAAAGGTGGTGTTCCACTTGGTAATTCAGTCCTCCTACGTACCAGCTCAAAAGGCGATTTTTGTGGGCAAAATTGGCCGTGGTTTCCATCTGATGAATGGCCCAAAGATTTTCGATGGTACCTTCTTCGGTAGGAACGTGCATGGCTGTTTCTTCGATTACGTGCGCCACCTGGAAAATTACAGCCAAGGTAAATCCAGTAACCCAGTGCATGGCTACGAATCCGATCAAGAATTGCCACCAAGTAATGTCAACAAAAACCAGCGGTAGTACCACCATATAGCCAATGTAGATCAGCTTGGTTACAGTCAGAATAGTTAACTCACGTCGCTTTTCGTCTTTTTTGACAAAGCCCTGCTTGGCATAGTCTAGCAGCTGTGAAAAGTCCTTGGTCAATATCCAATCCAACGTCTGCAAGCCATAAATGATCAGGGCATAGATATGCTGAAAACGGTGCCATGGCTTGCGAGGAGAGGCTGGGTGCAGTCGGATGATGGGACGATCTCGGATATCTTCATCATATCCATGGATGTTGGTATTTTGATGATGCAGCACGTTGTGCTGTAGCTTCCAGTTAAAGGCAGAGGCCCCTACTAGATTCATAGACAGTCCCAACCAGTAGTTGACACGAGGGTTAGGTGAATAAGCCCCATGGTTGGCATCGTGCATGACCGACAAGCCAATGCCCGCCACGCCTAGGCCCATGATCATGGCACAGCCCAACATTGCCCATGGCGATAAGGTATTGCTTATGATGAACCCATAGGGTACAAATAACAAGGCAAACATGACTACGGTCTTAAGAACCATGCGCCAGTCTCCATATTTCGTAATCTGATTCCGCTCGAAATAGTCATTCACTCGCTTGCGCAGAATGAAAAAGAATTGTGCTTTATCCGGATTGGGATTGACAAACTTTACATTAGCTTTCATAGGATAGGGAAGTAGATATGGGTAGATGTGAGTTGAGTAGCAAAGTAAGGGAGACCAAAATAAGCGGGGATTGTTTATATATGAAAAATAATATACATCACTCTCTTGCTTATTCCGTTATGAATTCCGCCAAGAAAGGCTTCCGAGCTTTGGGAAACAAGGACAGAAATCATTAAATCACTAAAAAAAGGTTATGAGATACCAATGGACCTATATCTTCATTTTATGGGTCTGGGTTCCAAACTCGGCCTGGAGCCAAGCCCTATACAATCCACGCTGGGGCAACCCGACCAAAGAGGAATGGTCTCTGGAAAGATGCAAGTTTGATCCAGAAGCGACGGCGGTGGTGCTATCAGAAGTAGGAGCCTGGTACCCAGAAAACTTAGAAGCAGGGCGGGTCGCCTATGACCGATATATCCGCATCAAGATCCTTCGTCCCGAAGGCTTGGCAGCAGGCAGTATTCAGCTTAGTTGTAGAGCTGATGACGAAAAAATAACTCGCCTAAAAGCTCAAACCCTGAACCGAGAAGGGAACAAGGTCATTAGAACTCCTCTGGCCCTTAAGTTCTTACCGGACAGTGTAGATCCCTCTGGTCATCGTCACCTGCGATTTACCGCGCGAGACTTGAAGGTGGGCAGTATCTTCGAGTATAAATATCGCCTGGTCACCACAGATCTAGAGACACTCAAACCTTGGCATTTTCAAGGTCACTTACCGGTACTTTACAGTGATATCCGTTTGGTAGGCTTTGATGAGCAAGATTATCTGGTAGCTTCCATTGGCGTCTTTACTCCCCGAGTGAGAAACCAACCACTGCGCTGGATACGCAAAAACCTACCGTCTCTGGTTCCGATCCCATATGGCCCAGGGACAGGTACCGAAAGAATTGCCCTGCATTTTCAGTTTTCCCACCAACCAACCTTGCTCGATTTATCTCTCGACTTCTCTTCCCGCCAGTTAGTTAAAAGTAAGGCAGGCCAAGATTCCGTGCGTTGGCGTATCCTAAATGAGAACCTAGAGTACGGCAGTCAATTTCATGAAAGCCCTGAGCGCTACGCAGCCCTCCAGTCCATTGTCCGAAGCCTGATTCGCCACGATACCAGTGAGCTGGGCCGGGCCCAAGTGCTCTACCGACATTTGAGGGATCACTTACAGTGGAATGGGCGCTATCGCTCTTGGGTTGCCCAATCGCCAGGAGATATTTATTTCCGCCGCCAAGGCAGCAGTGCGGAGTTAAACCTACTCCTTCTTGAGATGCTTCGCATAGCCGATCTTCCTGCTCAGAAGTGTTTCATCGCCACCCGAGATCACGGGCCTGACCGTTGGCAAATGCCCTTCTTGTCAGCCTTTAATCATGTGGTCGTGCGACTCCCTTTTCAAGAAGAAATTATCGCCATGGATCTTACGGAGACGACTCCATGGGGCTTGCTCCCCTTAAATAGCCTCGTTAAGCAAGGATATATTGCTTGGGGTGCGGATTCGGGCTGGGTCGAGATATCCCCTCAAGGCATTAACCGAAGTTACTTGTCTATCAAAATGTCCAAATTGGAGGATGGCCTGATATTAGATTACCAGGGCAGCGCTGATGGATATGAGCGGTTGAGATGGGCAAAACTCCTAGTAAGAGATTCCTCCCTAGCCATGGCTCCCTCTCCCGATCCAGAAATGCCTTTCGTCTGGCAAGCGCTGCAACAGCTTCCTGCCCAGTCTGCAGAAGGAGATAGGCTTGCCTACCTAGATTCGATGGGCCTCTCTCCTCCTTGTTTAACAGAAACCAAAAGAGATTTACCCTTAGATTTCTTGTACCCAAAAGAAGTAAGCTTAGAATTACGCCTGCCCAGTGAGTTGGGCCAGCCAAACTCCTACGCCATCCAAGCCATTTCTCACACCACAGCAGATTCAAGCTTCCATTTTTATTCGCGGTGGAAACAAAATTCTGAGGAATGGATCGGCACAATCAAATGGGGCTATACGAAGACTCACTCTTCCAGCTTACACTATTCTGAGGTGCTAACTTGGAGCCTCGCATCTTGTTTGGCTTGGCGCCAGAGCACTTCGCCTTGGATAAAAGACGAGTAGCCAGAAAGCTGAGACAATATTTTACCCCTACTAGTTTTGCATCCCTACTTAATTCTTTAGATTTGATCTTGTTTATAAACTCCTGAATATTAGTCCCCAACTTTTAACATACGTCAAACAGCTATGGCTGGAGAAAAAATCACCATTTCCCAAGGCGGCAAGCTCACCGTACCTAATAATCCCGTCATCCCATTCATTATCGGGGATGGCACGGGTCCTGATATTTGGCATGCATCAGTAAGAGTATTTGATGCAGCAGTAGAAAAGGCATATGGAGGAGATCGCAAGATCGAATGGAAGGAAGTATTGGCCGGAGAAAAGGCTTTCAATGAAACGGGAGAGTGGCTGCCTCAAGCTACCGTCGATGCCATCGATGAATACCTAGTTGCCATCAAAGGACCTTTGACCACTCCCATTGGAGGCGGAATTCGCTCGCTGAATGTAGCGCTACGTCAAAAGCTCGACCTGTACACCTGCCTACGTCCTGTCCGTTGGTTTACCGGAGTTCCTTCCCCCGTGGTACACCCAGAATGGGTGGACATGGTGATCTTCCGGGAAAACACCGAGGATATCTATGCCGGAATCGAGGCCCGCGCTGGTACGGAAAAAGCTGAGCGCTTGCTCGACTTCCTTCGCGAAGAATTTCCTGAAGACTTCGCCAAAGTACGCTTTGGCACCGAAGAAAAAGTAAACACCTATCTCGGTCAACTTGGTCAATCTAATGGTCAAGTCGAAGTAGGTTTAGGTATCAAGCCCGTATCTCGCCACGGTACTGAGCGTTTGGTTCGCTCTGCCATTGAATACGCCATCCAGCATGGTCGCAAGTCCGTGACCTTGGTTCACAAGGGCAACATCATGAAGTTCACCGAAGGTTCCTTCCGGGACTACGGCTACGAGTTGGCCGAGCGTGAGTACGCTGAGCAGACCTATACCTGGGCCCAGTATGACCGTACCGCCGCCGCTGAAGGCAAGGAAGCGGCCAACAAAGAACAGGACGAGGCCCTGGCCGCAGGAAAAATCTTGGTAAAAGACGCCATCGCTGACATCGCTCTGCAACAGGTACTTACCCGTCCCAAGGAATTTGATGTCATCGCTACCTTGAACCTAAACGGGGATTACCTTTCTGATGCCCTGGCCGCACAAGTAGGTGGCATCGGTATCGCTCCTGGTGCGAACATCAACTACCTCACGGGACATGCTTTGTTTGAAGCTACCCACGGTACCGCCCCAAAGTATGCCAACCAAGACAAGGTGAACCCTAGCTCGGTTATTCTTTCTGGCGTATTGATGCTGGAGCACATGGGCTGGCAAGAAGCCGCCGACCTGATCATCAAAGGCATCGAGGCTTCTATCTCTGGCAAGCGCGTGACTTATGACTTCGAGCGACTGATGGAAGGAGCAACTAAGTTAAAGTGCTCTGAATTTGGTGACGAGATCATCAAGAACATGGGTTGAGACACTGAGATAGGGGGAGCTTGAGAGATGGAGACCATTCTGCTTTCAGCTTCCTCTTTTTAAAAATACATTCTCACTTATGACCCCATGGCCCAACAGCCATGGGGTTATTTCATTATTTTTGCCCATCTATCATTCTTCAAACCTTAGCTCATCTTGGCTAATTCACGTTTCTCCTCCGTGGATCTGATTCCAGCGGGTCCAACAGACGCTGAATGGTTACTGCCTTTCGCTAAGCGTCTTTTTCTCGACGCATACCAAGACTCCTATACCCCTGAGCAGTTGTGGGGATACCTAGATCGAGCCTACGAACTTTCAACCTGGCAAAAAGAACTGACCAGCCCTGATAACGCATACTTCGTGGCTAAAAAGGATGGGCAGGCTCTGGGATATCTCCGGTTGGCATGGGGAGAGCCCATGGAACCGCTCCAGGATCTACATTTATTGGAAATCAATCGCCTCTACGTGGCCCAAGAATTTCAGGGGCGAGGAGTTGCCCAGCAATTGATGGATTTTGCCATTGAATATGGCAAGGAGCATGGCTATGTGGGCATCTGGCTTTCCACGTGGAAGCGGCAGAGCAGGTCCCTCACCTTTTATGGAAAATATGGTTTTGAAGCAGTAGGCACTCATTTATTCGAAATGGGTGCAGGATATGCAGAGGAGGATTACATTATGCGGAAATTATTTGATTGACCATGCCGACGGATACTCATTCAAACCCGGTTACCCTAAAGGCGGCCCTTCCCTCTGATCTGAACTGGCTCCTTCCTTTGGCCAAGCGGATCTTTTGTGAGACGTTTGAAGCCTTTTATCAGCCGGAACATTTTTGGGGCTACGTAGATCGGGCCTATACCGAAGAAATTTGGCAGGCCGAACTCCGCAACCCTCAATACTACTTCATGGTTGCCTGGGTAGGTTCAGAGCCAGCTGGGTACATCAAACTATCGGCAGACCATCTCCCTGAGATCCTAAAGGGGCAGCATCTTCTTGAGGTCGGAAAGCTCTACGTAGACCAGCGCTTTCACGGCCAAGGAGTCGCGCAAAAGTTGATGGACTATGCCTTGGAGCATGCCCAAAAACACGAATTTGATGGCCTTTGGCTTGGGGTTTGGCAGCACAATGAACGGGCCCTAGGCTTCTATCGGAAGTATGGTTTTGAAATAGTAGGTACCCATCCATTTGAGATGGGAGGGGGGCTGGTCGAAGATGATTTTGTAATGAAGAGAGCAGGGGTAAAATGAAAAAGAGCCAATAAACAGCTCGCTATGGTTCTTCCTAGAGCCTGCCATCGCTCCCGCCAATTGCTCCTTCCGTACCCAGCTTTAAGTGTATCTGCTTGCGCATTTGCATCAGGACTACACTGTTCTCCAGGTACTGGTCCATACCTGCTTCATCTCCTCGCTCTTGGGCCGCCTTGAGTTGGTCGGTACACTCCCGTAGCAACTTATTGACCTTCCGGGATTTGTAGTGGTATACCGCCCCTTCGACTACTTTTTTCAGGTCATGATCGAAGTGAACGGGCAGGCTGATTTTGTTCCACAGCTCACTGGTTTCAGGCTGAGTCAGCAAACCCGATACCAAACGGGTAATCGCCGGATCAGCGTGATTGAGGTAACGGTGTAAGGTGATGGTTTCCTTTTCGTCAAACTCCTGAAAAATCTCCTCTCGCAACTGCTGGTAAGTCTGATTCTCGAAGGTCAATCCCTCTAGTTCATCCATTAGATAGTCCATCAGCAAGGTCGCCTCATAGTCAATGGCTTGCCCTGACTCATCCTCTAAGGGTCCTTCTTCCTCCACAAAGCTTTGATCAAAATGACTGACCATGATGCGCAGCAGCTCTTTTTCTTGCTGGGCCAGTTCCAGGTCCTCAAAGCTCTGCATCTCCTTGACTGCCCCTCCTTCTTCCCTTTGGACACGCGCTTGTTCCCGTCGTTGCTCTTGCTGGGCTTGCTTGTGCGTCACACGCAGGGCTTCATCTACTGCATGGGCCATCAAAGCCTCGGTGATGTCGACCTGCTGAGCTACGTGACGGACGTACATTTGCCGTTGAACCAAATCCGGTACCAGAGCCACCGTTTCTGCTAAGCCTTTGATGATCTCTGCTTGTATCGCTGGATCTTTAAGGTCTTTCCCCTCCTTCAATACCCGCATCTTGAAATCCAAGAAGCTAAGGGCTTCTTTCTCCGCATAGTCCAAGAAACCTTGGGCTCCTACCTCTCGCACAAAGCTATCGGGGTCATGCTGGTTGGGCAAAACCAACACCCGGGCCGACATTTCGGACTTGAGTAGCAATTCAATCCCCCGGCTTGCGGCCTTGATCCCAGCAGCGTCGCCGTCGTAAATCATCAGCACGTTTTGCGTAAAACGCCGGATCAAGCGCACCTGTTCCGCAGTCAAGGCGGTGCCGCTGCTGGCCACCACGTTTTTGATCCCGTTTTGATGGAGCAAAATCACATCCATGTACCCCTCGGTCAGGATACAGAGGTCCTGATCCCGGATGGCCTTTTTGGCCAAATGCATGGCGTAGAGCACCTGGCTCTTGTGGTATATCTCAGACTCTGAGGAGTTGATGTACTTCCCAACGTCCTTGCGCTTACCCAAGATCCGGCCTCCGAAGCCCACGATCTTCCCAATGGGATTGGCAATGGGAAACATCACCCGCTCTCGGAAGCGATCGTAGACTTTACCCGTTTTTTCGGAGAAGCTGACCAGCCCCAACTCGCGCAGGTACTCTTCCTTATGTTGGGATTTTTTTGCTGCATCGGCTAAGGCCTCCCACGCCTCGGGGGAGTAGCCCAGCTGAAACTCGTCAATGGTACTCTGTAGCAAGCCGCGCTCCTTGAAATAACTCAATCCAATGCGCTTTCCTTCATCACTCTGCGCTAATTGCTCATGAAACCATCGTGCGGCCCACTCATTTACAATGAAAAGACTTTCTCGTTTATCTCGCTGGAGTTTGGCCTCCTCACTTTCTTCTTCCTCCTCGATTTCAATGCCATACTTCTGAGCGAGGTGTTTTAAGGCCTCCACGTAGCTGTAGCCCTCCATCTCCATCAAAAAGTTGATGGCATTGCCTCCTTTCCCGGATGAAAAGTCTTTGTAGATCCCTTTGACCGCGTTGACCGCAAAAGAGGGTGTCTTTTCGGCCACAAAGGGGGATAAAGCCCAGTGGTTGGCTCCTTTCTTTTTTAAGGGAACATAGTCCGAAACTACGTCTACGATATCTACCGCAGCGTATATTTGATCGACGATATTTGCAGGAATGCGTGCCAATCGGAGAGTTAAGGAGTTAAGGAGTTAAGGAGTTAAGGAGTTAAGGAGTTAAGGAGTTA
>CAZFPQ010000161.1:0-16110 GCA_964521065.1 uncultured Bacteroidia bacterium
AGTCCCGCTACCGCCTCTTCCTTGTGTCCTCCTAGATCATCCCCTGTGAGGTACTGCTGATAGGCTTGTCTGGCTTCTTCTTTCCTCCCCATCATTTCTAGACATTGAGCTTGATAAAACTGGCTACTGCAGGGATAAAAGGCTTCTTTCATGTCCATCAATGCGGCATAGTCCAAGGCAGCTTCAAACTCATCAAAGGCTAAGCTGGGATCCTCTCTTCCATGCAGGTAACAAAGGCCCCGATAGTAATGGGCCCTCATCGCCAGCAAGGTGCTGTATTTCGACTCATGGCTACAGATGAGACGGGTCCTGGCCTCAGGTTGGGCTTGGTAGCGGTCCAGGATGGCATTTAATGGACCTAAGGCTTCGGAATGGAATCCCGTATGTACTTTGACACGGGCTAACTCACAAGCGAACCAGGGGTTCCGAGGGTAAGCTTCCTGTAGTCTTTTGGCTACCTGCTGAACCCGTACCGTATCGCGTGCATAAGGCTCTAAGTAAATATAACTGAGGTAATACAAAGCTTCTGCTTGCATCAGATTGGGCTGTTGCGCAGCCATTTCTAACTCTGCCAAGCCCTTCCTTACGTTTCCATCTGGGAAAAACATCATAAAGGGTCTCACCAAGGGATTGGATCGAGAATAGGTCTCGGCATAGTAGTGATACACCCCGGCGATGAAGCCAAATTCCCGGCTGCTATCAGCTTGAGCCAGACAGATTTCAAGGTGCGGAAGGGTCTTGCGCCCCTGGTTGGCGGCATGCAGCCAGGCTTGCTGCTCAGTCAAAAGTCGAGCCTTAAGGGCATGAGTCAAAAACTCAAATAAGGCATATTCCTCGTCCAGGTTAGGTTCGGCCTTGAGCTTTTCATTTAAGAAAAGAGCATGATTGAGCTGACTGTCTACATAGGGCAGAAGCTTTTGGGCTCCTCCTTGAGAGTATTGCCACCAACGATTGGTGGCCGCCAAGAAATAAGGAGCAGGATGCTCGGGAAGCTCCTCCTGCAAGGTAAGGAACAGCTCATTTGCTTGATCAAAATCCGCATTATAAGTATAGGTAAGCCCTTGTTGAGCCACCTCCAAGAATGAAGGATTCTCAAGAAGTTGCCCCTGCAAACTATTCCAGATCGCTAGGCACAAAAAAACACTTAAGATCCAACTTCGGCTCATATCAGGAGTCTTTGTAAAGGATAGCATTTGTGCAACCTTGTGTGTATATTTTCGAAAGAATAATCAGACGCAATCAAAATGATTTCTAAAAAGATGAAAAAACACTGGCTCATGCAGGCTTACAACCGCCTTCCCCTAGGAGGAAAAATTGCCCTACCCATAGTCGGCGTATTTTTGGTGTTTGCGGTGCTAAAGACAATTAAATGGGCTTTCTGGTTGGGACTTATTGGTCTAGCCGCCTATTTAGGCCTCAGCGCTTTTCTATATTTCAAAGACAAAAAGCAATAATTATACCCTCAAAAGAGGGAACACAATTTATTCTTTCGCCTGATGTGCAACACATCAGGCGATTTTTTTATTTCTCGTGAGCCAAGTTGGAAAGGTTCTCAGTAATGATAGTCAGAGATGTAATCTTTGGTCTCCGTTCGTTTTTAGCAATGGAAACCACAAAAAATAAAATAATCACTGACTGTTATGAACTTTTTAAAGAGACCTGCCCTACTCATCCTTGCCTGCCTTCTTGGGCTGGCCTCATGTATCACCCCTGAGCCAGATTGTGACCCCGAACAACATGACCTTTCTACCTTAGCTGGCGAGTGGATAAGGGTACTGAGCAACAACCCATCCAATGATGGGATGGAAGTCACCGTAATTGGAGATGAAGGAGTAGTCTCAGATCAGGCCAGCAGCAGCTTCGGTGTAGGTAGCGTCAAGTGGCGTAACATCGTCTCTGATGGTCAAGGTGGGTTTGACTACCAAGAATTAGGAAGCGATGGCAATTACTACGAAGCGACCATGGACATCCAAGAAGATTCAATCTTTATCTCGATCGTTTCTTCAGGGGCGGGTAATTCACAAAAATACGTAAAGAAAGAAAGCTATACCGATCCGGGCCCTTCCGCTGAGACCATCATTTTGGACTGCTCGGGCATATCAGCTCCTACCACATGGGAGAATGGAGCCGCAGCCGTAGACTACGTGGTCCAATCTGGATGTGTGATAGATATTACCGATGTGCTGACCATTGAACCAGGTACCGTGATTCAGTTTGAAGAAAACTCTGGCTTGGGTATCTACGACAATGGAGCTCTGAAAGCAGTAGGTACCTCGTCGCTGCCAATCGTACTAGAAGGCAAAGACAACGTAAGGGGATACTGGCGTGGAATACACATTGAAACCAATACCTTGAACAATCAATTAGATCATGTTACCATCGCCAATGCAGGAGCTAACTATGTATACTGCTGTAATACCCCAGCCAGTTTATTTCTCAAGGGAGGGACGCTATCTATCAAGAATACCACCATTCGGGGGGGATTGGAATACGGCCTTTTTGCCAATGGTGACAGTAGGCTACGGGAGTATGAAAACGTAACCATTACCGAGCATTCAGAAAATCCATTAAACATCCATATCGAGAGAGCTACTGAATTAGATGGTCTGGGATCAGACTACACCGGTAACGAGCGTCCCTACATTTTGGTCCAAAAATCAAACGCTGACGATCCTACAACTCTGCCAGCCAACAATGTTCCCTATCTGTTTGATGCTACCGTGGTCAACGTTACCGACGCCATGACCATTGAAGCAGGAGTTGAAATCGCTTTCCTAGAAAATGGGGGCATCGGGGTCACTGACAATGGGAGCCTAAAAATCAACGGAACAGCTTCGAATCCAGTGCTTATGCGGGGACGTGAAGCTTCCAAAGGATTTTGGAGAGGTATCCATATGGAAACGAACTCCATCAATAATCAATTCCAGCACCTAGAAATAAGAGACGCAGGAAGCGACTATGTATACTGCTGCAACGATGTCGGCTCTATCTTCGTGAAAGACGGCAAACTAGGGCTCCAAAACGTAAGCATTTCAAATGGTGGGGGCTATGGGATCGTGACCAAGAAAGATGCCGTCTTTAATGGCTTCGAAGCAGTTAACATTACTACCCACGATAGAAACCCTCTTTATATCACCATGACGCAGGCCGCCAGCCTAGATGGCAATACCAGCTCCTTCTCAGGCAATACCTTTGAGGGCATCGCTATCTATCGAAACGAAGTCTCTTCGCCCATAACTCTCAAAGAGCAAGGTGTCCCTTACCGGATAGTTGGAAATGTAGTCGTTGATGTGACGGCTGCGTTGACCCTTGATCCTGGTGTGATCATCGAATTTGAAAACACTTCTGGATTGGGGATTTACGACAACGGAGTACTGAATGCAGTAGGCCGAGCAGATAAGAAAATCATCTTCCGCGGTACCCAAGCTCAGAATGGCTATTGGCGTGGCATCCAATTGGAAACTAACAGCCCAGACAACATCATGGACCACGTGGAGATCCGCCATGCGGGCGGAACCTATGTCTACTGCTGTAACAGCCCCGCTGGATTTTTGCTCAAAGGAGGTCGAATGACCCTCACGAACAGCTACATTGCTGACAACGATGGCTGTGGCGTCCGCGTAGCTAGTGGAGGAACTTTGACTGAATCTGGTAACACCTTCGCCAATAACACCGATGGCCATATTTGTAACTAACAGGCTTTGAGGAATGAAGAGCGTGCTAAACAAACATGATCGTAATTTCCTAAAGTAAGCAGGTATCTAAGACATAGCATGTATCTTGAGAATAGGTGGGGTTAATAGCCTCACCTGTTTTTTTATCACGCCAAGTTTATGATGTATATGGGCTAAGTAGTGATAGACATATCCAAACTACGTTTTGCCCGTATAAAACAATCCAAAATTTTCATCTATGAGTCAATCCCTTAACCCCATATTGTTAGAATCCATTCAAAATGATGTCGCTCAAATTGGGGATAGCCTCAAGCTAATCGCCGAGCGTGTCATCAACGAGGGCATCAGTGAATATCCCGTTTTTATTGCCTCTCAAGAATGGGTAGAGCTAGGAAAACCCATATTTGACCGCGACAGCGTTCAGCTGAATTGGTTTTTCAATGCCTCAATCCTAGAGGATTTTGTCCGAAAGAACTTGGTCCAAACTGATAAAGTAAAGGGCTTTCAGGCTACTTACGGAGATCCGATGAAGCGAGCCTGTATCTTCGTAGTGACACCAGAGGTACAGCAGTTCATCTTCGTCCCGTATGATGTAGATGCCATTGAGGGGGGAGTATCTGATCAACCAAACAGCAATGGTCACGCGTAACCCGCGGGCCCGCCAAAATTGGGGGGAAGCGATCCCTGAGGCATGTCCCCATCGATGCGCCCATGATTCTGTTCAAACTTCTCAAGGTTATCTCCCAAGGCCAAAAGGAGTCGCTTGGCGTGCTGGGGAGCCAAAATAACCCTTGATCGAACCTGGGCTTTGGGTGCTCCAGGTAGGACTTGGATAAAGTCTAGGATGAATTCGGTAGGAGAATGGGAAATAATGGCGAGATTGGAATATACTCCGTGCGCAATTTCAGCGGGAAGTTCAATATTCAATTGATTGCCTTGATTGGGGGAAGGTTTCTTTTTTTCGTCCATTGGTATGAGTAATTCGAGTCTTCTAATTAGTGACAAGCTGATTCAAAAGACAAATGCTTGGCTGTAAATGTTACTGAGTTTAGGACTTTTGGTTGTATTTTTGATTAGACAAAGATAAGCGGATAAAGCACTTATTATATGCGTGATCTAGTGATATGGACCTGCTGGTTAATGGGAATTATTAGCTTAATCGCTTGTCAAAGCCCTTCTCCCAAAACACCTGCCCAATCTCCTCCTCCCCAAGAAGTCATAAAAGTTGGGGATTCAGTAGCTATTCAACCTTTGCCCACCCCTACCCCATTGTTGGTGGGACCAGAGGGGTTTCAACGTATTGACTGGGATTTATTGGGTGAGGTAAGTTTTGAAGAGAAATTTTATCCTGACATCCAGGCCTATCTTCTTTATCCGAGTTTTGGACAAGCCATTAAGGACATGGAAGGCAAGGCGGTATTCATTAGCGGTTATGTCATTCCCATAGAACCAGGAAGGTTCGTCTTATCTCGATACTCCTTTGCGTCCTGCTTCTTTTGTGGAGGAGCTGGGCCGGAGACTGTGCTAGAGCTTGACCTTAAAGACAAGGAAGCCCTTTACGAAAATGATGAGTACCGAACCTTCCAGGGCTTCCTTCGCACCAATGACAGTGACATTGATCGCTTGAATTACATCATTGAGCAGGCCGAGCCCATTGATCCTGATGATAGAGATTGACTACAAAATGTTCACTTTTCTATTCAGGATAGACTTGAATCTTTCAAGCCTAATTCAAGAAGCTAAAAGGCAGGCCCAAGAAGGACCCGCCCCGACTGCACAAGACACAAGAAAAAGGTAATCACGGAAGCGAAGAATTTTTGATAATCAAGCTTTAGGGGTCATGTAGGCAGTAGCAAATAAACGCTTCATGCGCTGGTCAATATCACTCACGGTCACGTGATGATCCTTGTTCTCATCTAACCCAGAATTCTGCCGGTAAGACTTACTGGGATGTGCATACAGGGTATAACAAAAGTCCTGACCTATTGCCTTGGGGTATAAAATGCCAAGATATAAATCAGTCAAGCTTCTGAAGTCACCATAGCGATCCCGTACAGTTTGCAAATAGAGGTAGACATATTCTAGCTGCTGGACGTGGGTCATTCGTTTGAGTCGACTCAGGGATACATTCATCTCGCTGGCAGCAGCGGGCATAAACTGGATCAATCCTGTAGCTCCACTTCCCTTGAAGTTCTCGACCCCAGCGTCAAACTTGGATTCCGAATACATCACAGCCATCAACCACTCAGGTGGAATGGCAAGCATGTGGCTGATCTCTCTTACCTTTTTCTCGAAGGACTCTGTGTCAGAGACAAATACGCGTGCTTTATTCATTAGAAACAACTCTCCTTCTGGAGTGGCAGCTGCAGATATGTCCGTAGCAGAGGCAGTGGCACTGGCTAACAACTGGGGATTGAAAGCCAAATGAGTCAAAGCGTTGCTAGCGACAATCACCAAGATAATGATGCTTAGCCATTTGAAATTGCCGCTAAGGTTTCTGGGTAAAGGACGGGCAAGACTGGTTTGCGTTCCTCTGGGGATTCCAGCGGCAGCGGCCTGTTGCCAAGCTTGGGAAGAGCTTTTTGTGTTTGGTCTAAAACTGCTCATGATACTAATAATGTTAGGAAATCAAGTGGTCACAATGGCATTCCTAAGCCTGATTACTTATTTTGTTAGCTAAATTATAGCTATTGTTTGGCATATGCAACCAAATTTAGCAAAAAGTCTCATTTTTTTAGCTAAGAACTCTAACATTACCTCGCTACCAGATGGAAATAGCCGAAGCAGCTAAAAACAGGGGGTGAAGGTAAGCTCATGATTTCCTCTTTAGTCCCCCTAGTCGAATCTGCATGACCTTACTCCATATCATCCTCTTCACGCTAGGAGTAAGTTCCCAGGTTTGATTCTCTTCCTTATTTCAGAGATTGTGTCAATATTTGTTTATGCTAAAAATCCTAACTGTTGTGTTTATTCTAGGCTTGCCATTCGCTGTGGAGGCTCAGTTCTATCTTGCTCCTCATTTTGACTATGAGCGCTCCCAGCTACAGGGATTTGATGCCAACGACTTTTTTAGAAGCTACAATGCCTATTATGGCAACAACATGGCTGAACCCATGGATACCCTTTTGCCTGGAGAATTTTCTCACCCCAATTGGGGAGGAGCCCTCCGAGTATTTCTGGGTGAACAAGTAGCCTTTACCAGTGGCCTACTTATCGCATATGGACGAGCGAGAACCAGACACTCCGGGCGATTCCGAAATGGGATTGTTACCCAGACAGATTGGGAAGTAAGGGACTTAAAGTTTCAATATGACATAGGTATTTGCCTTGGTCGCGCCCTCTCGCTTACAACACATTTAGGCGGGCACGTGAGAAATACCATCATGGATCTGGGATATGTATATCAAGATGGCACCTACAGCCTCGGAAATGAATACGACATCTTAAGCGTCTTCAAAGCTACTACCGTTACCTTAGATTACGGATTTGGCTTAGCCCTCCGATTGAAGTCATTTTACTTCCCCCTTACCATCAGTTTCCCTAGCAACGCATTTTCAGACGAGGGATTGCTGACTTTGGTGGATTTTGATGAACGCCAGATCCGGTGGACAGATTTACCAAGAGACTTTGAGACCTGGGCTAATGATCCTAGCAATCTTGACCTTGAAACAGGATTCGTGCGGGCCAACAGCTTCCGGTCTATGAGAATTGCCATTGGGATAGAATATTTTTTGGGCTCTTCAGCTAATCAACGATGAATAGAATTTACCCCCTTATCGCGGTTTTTCTGGGCTTGTGCTTAAGTTGCGATCAACAAAAACGATTCAGCCAACGCATGGAGGGTAGTTGGGAGATCATCCAAGAGGAAATCATCCTGATTAAGCGTGATGGCAATACAGAACTCCTCAGTGACAAAGAAAATGTCGGTAGCCTGCTGCTGAGCGACCCAGGGTTTGGAGATACCTTTTTGGATTATACCCTCCGGATCGAGGGGACTACCTACCCTTGGAACCAGCTCCCTTTCAAAACTGACGAAGAACGCAAAAGGGTATTTTTCTACAATTTTTTCTGCGCTGATCTATTTGGCTGCGACTTTGTGGGTACCATATTAGAAGACAAGGTTAACCGTCAGCGCTGGCAATTCATCCGCCCCAGTGGAGATGACCACCGCAGGATTACTTGGACTTTGGAGCGAGATTAAACGGAGAATCCGTTCCATTCAAAACCTTTTCTGCTTAGCTTAGCTTTTACTAACAAACTGCTATTCACATCCCAATTCCCAAGAGCGTTGATCAAAATTCAAATTAATGAGCGGGTATATCTCAAGGATCCTGAGAGTACAGAGTTAGGACAGCGGATAGTCGAATGTGGAATTCGGCTAATTGATGAGCTGGGTTTTGAACATTTCACCTTCAAGAAGCTCGCTACCGCCATCAATAGTACCGAGGCCTCTATATATCGCTACTTTGAGAATAAGCATAAACTTCTGATCTACTTGGTATCCTGGTATTGGAATTGGCTAGAATATCAACTCATCTTTGGCATCAATAACCTTCCGTCGGCAGAAGACCGACTCAAGGTCGCGATGAAGGTCATTTCACAACCCCATTTGCTCGGTGATCAATACCTTCACATAGACCAAGGGGCCCTGCACAGAATCGTTGTTTCAGAATCCCCCAAAGCCTACCTAAGCAAGGAAGTAGATGATGATAACAAGGAAGGCTATTTTTTAAGCTATAAGCGACTTTGTGGTCGTATCGCCGAGATTGTGGCAGATATCAACCCAAACTATCCCTATCCCAGGGCCATGATCTCTACCTTGATCGAGAGCGCTCATAACCAGATCTTTTTTGCAGCCCACCTACCCCGTCTTACAGAACTGACCAAAGAAAATTACCAAGGGCTGACGGAGTTTCTTGTAGACATGGTCTTTAGGGTAATCCGCCCTACTTGAGACCATAGCAAAACACGGCTTCTGCCAGGCCCAAAAGTGAGCAAAAGAAAACCCACCCGACCAAGAGCAAGTTCTTGAATCGCGGTGGATAAGTTTGTCGGCGCATGGCACAGACAATGATGAGCCTGACTGGTGGGTTGAGTCAGGGAACAGGTATGTTATTGATCCCGGGTGGCCTTACCCCCTGAACCGTAGTTTTCACTTGCGTTGGTAGTAGCCTCCTTAGGCATGTCCATCCTTACGATTTCTTTGCCTGTTTCTAAGGAACATCCAGATCCTGCAACAAATTCAAAGGGCAAGTTCTCTTTTAGTTTTACTGCGTGGAGGGTTGCTTCTATGTAATTGATGGTAACCCCCCTAATGGTACGGGGATCATCATCGATAGCTCCAGAGTACAGCAATCCCTTATCTCGATGAAAAACGAACGCGGTAGCGGTTTGAGTCGCTCCAAAAGCTTTGGCGGCTTCCCCATCTCGATCAAGGAGGTAGAAATAATTGATGCCCAGCTTTTCAGCGCGCTTTCTCAATCTGAAAAAATCTTTACTTGAACTAAAAGCCACTACTGGATACCCTTTAGGAGTATATTTGTCGTGCATGGCGATCAAGCGCTTCTCATAACTGCGAGAGATCCGGCAGCTGTCACCCAAGAAGACAAAGATGTACCCTTTCGGCAATCGATACTTGCCATCTACGATGTTGGAGACCTGGTAATGGTTTCCGTCTAGATGCATCAAATTAAACTCTGGAATAGGTGCGCCTGGCTTAAGTGCTTGTTGGCCAAATAGCAGGCTAGTTGCTAGGGAAAACAGGAAAAAAGTAACGACTTTCATAGCTAATGTTAATGGTCTAAGTCCACTTAGGAGGCCAATACCACCGTTCAAGCAACATGCCAGACCGTTGAGCCTGGATGTAAGGTTTTGGGGTAAAAAAGACCTTTTTAGGGTACTCCCTCTCACCCATAGCAAAAATTAGGCCCTGAAATTTGAATAATCGGTCAATGAATGGTTGGAGTTAATGAAAGAAATTTCTCCTTTCGTGATAAAAATTCGTGAAGGGTAAAAAACTAATTTTGTGTGTTGCCCATACAAGAAGGGAATCAGCTTGATGATTCAAGCTGATTCCCTTTTCATTATCTAAACTACTGTATAGAATCTCTTAAGATGAGGCTGATACTAGGCCATTACTTTGGTTTCGACCAAATCTTTAACCGCCTGAATAATAGCCGCTTTGTCGTAGCCACATTCAGCCCATAGTTCCGCCTGGGTACCATGGTCAATGAATTCATCAGGGATGCCGAGACGTACAACTTTGGCCATGTGATCATGTTCCATCATCCATTCCACTACTGCCGAACCAAAGCCTCCCATCAAACAGCCATCCTCAACCGTAATGACTTTATCAAACTGGGTAAATATTTCTTGGAGCAATGCTCCATCTAGTGGCTTGACAAAACGCATGTCATAATGAGCTGGACGGATGCCTTCTTCATTTAGTTCTTTGATGGCTTCAACAGCGAAGTTTCCAGGATGCCCCAGGGTGAGAATGGCCACTTGCTCCCCGTCACTTATTTTTCGTCCTTGTCCTACCGGAATTTCCTCCATAGAGGTACGCCATTCAGGCATTACTCCCTGGCCACGCGGGTAGCGGATAGAGAATGGGCCTTCTTGCCACTTAGAAGCTGTCAACATCAAATTGCGGAGCTCTGCTTCATTCATAGGTGCAGAGACCACCATTTCAGGAATGCAACGGAAATAGGCCAAGTCATAAGCCCCTTGGTGGGTAGCCCCATCAGCACCGGCCAATCCCCCCCGATCAAGGCAGAAAACTACAGGTAGCTTTTGTATTGCCACATCGTGAATGACTTGGTCGTAAGCCCGCTGCATAAAGGTGGAATAGATATTACAAAATACCTTTAGCCCTTGAGTAGCCATCCCTGCCGAGAAGGTCACCGCATGTTGCTCGGCAATCCCAACATCAAAGGCTCGGTCTGGCATTTCAGCGATCATGTACTTCAGGCTACAGCCTGAGGGCATGGCAGGAGTCACCGCCGCAATTTTTTCGTCTTGCTTAGCCAGTTCTATGATGGTGTGCCCAAATACATCCTGGTATTTAGGAGCTTGGGGAGTGTCGTTCTTTTTCTTAACGATTTGACCGGTCACTTTGTCAAATAGACCTGGCGCATGCCACTTGGTTTGGTCTTTTTCTGCGAGGTCATAGCCCTTGCCTTTGACTGTCACACAGTGAAGGAGCTTAGGACCAGGAATATCTTTGAGGTCGTCCATCACCCGTACCAAGTGATTGACATCATGCCCATCAATCGGTCCAAAGTAGCGGTATCCCAAAGCTTCAAATAACATTCCGGGTTTGGTAGCAGCCGTAAGGGCATGCTCTACCTTTCGGGCCACATTCCGAGCCTTTTGCCCCATTCCATCGAGCTTACCCAGCATCTTCCAAACCTCATCCCGCAGTTTATTATAAGTATGGGAAGCGGTGATATCGGTAAGATATTCTTTCAAAGCCCCCACGTTTGGGTCTATGGACATGTTGTTGTCATTGAGCACCACCAAGACATTGGCCTTTTCCCAGCCTCCATGGTTGAGCCCCTCAAAAGCAATACCTCCTGTCATAGCGCCATCACCAATCACTGCTACCACTTTCCGTGGATCATCCTGAATGCGGTTGCCAATGGCCATTCCTACTGCAGCTGACACTGAGGTAGAGGAATGCCCCACCCCAAAAGTATCATATTCAGATTCCGAACGCTTGGGGAAGCCGGAAATCCCTCCCTTTCGGCGATTGGTATGAAACTGGTCACGACGCCCCGTAATTACTTTGTGCCCATACGCCTGATGCCCTACATCCCAGATCAATTGATCTTCTGGGGTATTGAATACATAATGTATAGCCGTAGTTAACTCTACTACGCCCAAACTAGCCCCAAAATGCCCCCCATTGACCGAAACGGTTGAAATAAGAAAGTCGCGAAGTTCTTGGGTGAATTGATAAAGGTCTTCCTCCTTTAAATTGCGAAGATCTGCAGGGCTATTTACTTGCGCTAGCAGTTTACCAGGTTCTACTTTGACCATGACGTGGCAGTCGATTAAGGTTGATTGGAGATGCTTTCAGGTTATAAACGTGGACTTCTAACTGGTTCAATTCGAAAAATGTTATTCAGATTAAAAAACTAAAATCCACGTATTTGAGGCAAAGAGGCAAGTTGTAGTTCAAGTCAGCCAATTTACAGCACATAAACTTCTTCGTCAAAAGTAAACGGTCATATTACCTCTCTGCTCTCACATTTCTCCCCCTCATAACTGAAAAGCAGCTCTCCATATTTTGGGACGGTCACGAAACCAGGCTATAGTTTTGGCTAATCCCCTCGCTAAGTCCGTTTCTGCCCTCCAGTGGGTTTTACTTTGCAAGAGACTGGCATCTCCACACAGTCGTTGCACCTCACTATTGACAGGTCTCAGTCTCTGGGGATCCTGCTCGATGCCTGCTCCCGGACGAATCATCTGGATAAGCTGCTGAGTCAAAGCTTGCATGCTCAGTTCTTTTCCTGTAGCCACATTCAGCGTTTTGCCAGCTAAATGAGGGGATTCAGCAATCGCTAAATATGCCTTGGCTAAATCCTCCACGAACAACAGATCACGGGTTGGCCGAAGATCTCCAAGCTTTAAAACGGACTTACCCTGTAGCAACTGGCCAATGATGCTAGGAATGATCGCGCGCGCGGATTGCCTGGGGCCATAGGTATTAAAAGGGCGAACCAAGCTCACCGGCAGATCAAAACTATGATAAAAACTTAAGGCCAAGCTATCTGCGGCGATTTTACTGGCACTATAGGGAGATTGAGGCTGTAGGGGATGTTTTTCATCAATCGGAACATATTGGGCCGTTCCATATACTTCCGAAGTAGAGGTCACCAAAATCCGTTCACACTGGGCTTGTTTGGCTGCTTCTAAGATATTCAGG
Source organism: uncultured Bacteroidia bacterium (assembly GCA_964521065.1). Classification (GTDB taxonomy): domain Bacteria; phylum Bacteroidota; class Bacteroidia; order J057; family J057; genus CAYVAP01. The sequence continues at coordinate 12,604 of CAZFPQ010000161.1, forward strand.
GTGCCTTGTACATTGGTAGCGAGGTAGCTTGCGGCAGCTTGATAGCTGTAGGGAATGGCGATCAAGGCAGCTAGATGCATGACCCAATCACAGCCATGCACCAGCTCCAGCATTTGTTTTCCGTCCCTCACATCTCCCCAACATATTTCTAATTTTCCCCTAGCTTCTGGAGCTAGGTCGGATAGCCAGCCCTCTTGCCCAAAACTATTGTACAATACCAGGGCCCGCACTTTATGCCCCTGAGAAAGCAGGTACTCAGTTAGATGAGAGCCAATAAACCCTTCCGCTCCCGTTACCAGAATTGTTGCCATACCTCAAAGGTAAGAGGCCGTTTGGATTTTTCCGTTACGGCCAAAACTTGTCTTGTCACGAGTACTTGGGATTAAGGGGCCCAAGTAGGAGTCTGACCGCGCCGATTTTTCTCGAAATAGCTCGCTATTCCTCAAAAAATCTGCTTGTCAGAACCCAAAAATCCCACGTTTGGACTCGAAGTACCAACACCCAAGCAGCCTCTGAAAACCTTGACATGGCGAGACTAAAGTTTTTGAGTAGATTCGTGGACCGGTTTCAACCTTAGCTTAGCGCTCATGCCTCGTATCCTTACTTTCCTCAGTTTTATAGGGTTTATTTTTTCTGCTCAAGCCCAAATCACCTACCCCAGCAGCAATTATGCTTCTGTGGGCGACACCTTTCTGCTGAGTACGGCAGAGCTCAATTTTCTCGACTATACCCAAGCTGGCCCTGCCCAAGCTTGGAATTTTGCCAGCCTTGTAGCAGCAGATCAACGCGTAGAACGCTTCATTGATCCTGACGGAGCTGGTTACCAAGCCTCATGGATCACCAATTGCGTGTTTCAGGGTGGCAACCCCTTCTCTTGCCCAGGACTTTGGAACAGCTTTACCAATCTGGCTCAACCCGCCCTGGAACAAAACGCTAATTTGCTCACCCTGCTCCCCATACCGGTATCAGATTGGACACGCCACTTTCAAGTAGATGCCAACCAAGCTTCTGAAGTCATGTTGGGAATCAGCATTGGCGCTGGTATTTCCTTGCCCTTGGTGATAGAGTTTGACCAACCTGACACACTGCTTAGGTTTCCGCTCACTTACTCGGATAGTGATAGCAGCACAAGTCTTTGGGGAATCGATCTCGGCGCAACTGGCAACGACCTGGCTTTTTTTCGGGCCCAAATTCGCTTTAACGAAGTAGAAGGTTGGGGTAGCCTCGTCACACCTTTTGACAGCTTTCCCTCTACCCTGAAAGTGAAAACCCGCATCATCCGCACCGATTCCATTCAGTTTGGGGTTGATAGTGCCTTGGTACTCGATACCGAAGAAGTCTTATACAGTTGGTACGCTCCTAACGTGGGACTTCCCGTACTGCAAGCCCGTGGCAATGTGGTAGCTGGCATCGAGCTCATCACTACGGTAGAATATTTAGATACCTTACGCTGCATCGCTCCTCAAGCTAGTTTCATCCCCTTTCCGAGTCCGATCTTCCTTGACCCAAGTGATAATTCTGCGGAGGTCAACTTCATCAATACTTCTACTGGTGTAGATAGCCTGCGCTGGGATTTTGGCGATGGGACTTTTTCCGGCATCCGCACGCCCGATCACACCTTCACAGCAGGTGGCACCTACCAAGTGCAGTTGATCGGATGTAATACCGTCTGTGTTCCAGCTCAATGCGATACCGCTGTAGTTCCGGTGATCGTGATCGACAGTACCATAGCAAGCGCCAATTTTCAGACCCTACAGGACAGTCTATGCACAGAGGACAGTCTGCGCTTCCTAAATTTCTCGACTTTTGCAGATAATTTTGAATGGACTTTTGGCGACGGGAATACCAGTACCTTGCGGAGCCCACGGCATGCTTATAATGCTGCAGGGATCTATGAGGTTCGCTTAGTTGCATTCAAAAGTGGAGGGAACGATACCGCATTTACCGAACTCTACGTAAACGCCGAGCCCCAAATTAGTTTACTATCAGATACGGTCTTGATGCGAGGCGACAGCCTGACTTTGACCACCAGCGTGGAGGCATTGGCCTATGAATTTGAGTGGAGCTCCGACCGCGGTTTTAGCAGCCAACAATTGAGCCCCCGGGTCAGCCCTGATAGCAGCACCCACTACTTCATCGTAGCAGAAAATGAATGTGGCAGCAGCGAAGACTCAGTTTTGATTACCGTAACAAGGAATACAGGGTTGAACTTTGCCCAGCGAGGATGGCAGGTCTTACCCAATCCCAGTGAAGGTCACTTTTCACTCCGCTTTCCCTACCCCGCCCTACGTAGCTATCAACTGTTTGACTCTTGGGGCCGGGTGTTACGGCAGAACACCCAATCCAGTGCCCAATTTGAGTTGGACTTGAGCGACCTTCCCACGGGACTCTACCACTTGTGGCTAGAGGAAGAGCAAGAAGCCGCCCACGTGATTTTGCAAAAGAAATAGCTTCGGCTCATGCGCAGCGCCTTCATCAAAATACTCAAGTACTTCCCTGAATTCTGGAAGGAAGACTTCAAATGGGGTTATTACCTCTCTGTACTGGGCATGCTAGGAGCATGTACCCTGATCAACTATTACGCCCTACCCAATTTCACCATAGAACGCTGGATCACGCGTAACTACTATGGCTCCTGGACCTGTGGGCTATGGTACATTCTTTTTTATGGAACGCCATATTACCTCACGGTACTGCTGCATGCCATCTTCTTTAAGCGCTGGGACATCATTCGCAATCCCAAGTTTTGGTTGAGAAGCCTTTTTGGATTGACCATCATCAGTTTTGATGCTGGTTTCTACTGGTACAATGAAGTAGTGCAACTGGTTGAAGGCTCGGTGCCCAAATATATCTGGCGTAAGTACCTGGGCAACTTATACAGCACTTTTATCATCGGTTTGGGCTTTTGGCTGTATTGGTACTTCCGAGATCGCCAATACATCGATAGCTTCTACGGCCTCACCCGGCGGGGCTTTGACTGGCGGCCCTACGCCGTCTTGATGGCCCTGATGGTGCCCCTCGTTACGACAGCCGCTTTTACCAGCGACTTCTTAAACTATTACCCCACTCTAAAAATAGCCATTGCTGCCCGCTACGAAGCCTTGCCAACTTGGGCCACCATGGCCATTTATGAATTTGTGTATGCCTTTGATTTCATCTGGACCGAGGTAGCTTTCCGAGGCTTCTTTGTGATTGGCATGGCCAAAATCATGGGCAGTGCCGCCGTAGTACCGATGTGCTCCATCTATGAGTTCCGGCACTTCGCCAAGCCTTTAGGAGAATCCATCAGCTCCATCTTTGGTGGCTATATACTGGGCGTCATCGCCCTGCGCAGTCGCAACATCCTAGGCGGGGTATGGGTACACATGGGCATTGCCCTGCTGATGGAACTGATGGCGATCCTGATCAAAGGGATTTGAGAGGTGGGAGGCTAGAAGCGAGAAGCGGGAGGCGGGAGGCGGGATAAGAATCACCCTGTTCACGTAGGGGTAGAAGTTATCTACCCCT
>CAZFPQ010000162.1:0-16100 GCA_964521065.1 uncultured Bacteroidia bacterium
TAAACATTTTTACATACGCCATTAAAGTTCAGATGTTTCGTTTCATTCACCATTGGGGATGGATCAGACCCCGTAGATGCTGATCATAGACTTCTGCTAGCTCCTCCATGGCCACTTTGGGCAAAGGGTTCAGATTTGCGGCCAGCAGGTTGGCCTCAAGATGGTCCAACCTACTCGCCCCAGGAATCACACAACTCACCTCTGGGTGCATGAGGATCCAATTGAGCGCATGCTGCGCCAAATGCTTGGTACCCAACAGGCGTTTGTATTGTTCCACCGCTTCCAAGGCCAACTCAAAGGGAACCCCCGAAAAGGTTTCACCTTTATCAAAGGCCTCGCCATTGCGATTGAAATGGCGGTGATCTTGTTCATCAAACTGACTATCTAAACTGAATTTTCCCGTGAGTAATCCACTCGCTAAAGGAACCCGGGCAATAACTCCTACATTGGCTTGTTTTGCAGCAGGGAAAAAATCCTCGGCTGGTTTTAAGCGCATCAGGTTAAAGATGATCTGAACACTCGCTACCCCTGGGCGCTGGATTGCCCGCAAGGCTTCGCTTACTTTTTCCACGCTAACCCCATAATGTTGGATTTTCCCCGCTAGCTTTAGCTCATCTAAGGTAGAGAAGGCCTCATCTTGCTCATACACATCCGAGGGAGGACAATGTAATTGTACGAGATCTAAGCATTCTAAACCCGTATTTTGTAAGGCTTCTTCCACAAACTGAGTCAGGTTGGCGCGGTTATACCCCCCCGCAACATGCGGATTGAGCCGACGGCCAATCTTGGTGGCCAGCTTCACATCCTCTGATCGCTCTCGAATAACAGTTCCTACCATCCTCTCACTTTCTCTGCCTCCATTTCCGTACACATCAGCGGTATCAATGAAGTTGACCCCTCGGTCAATCGCTTGATGCAAAATTTGGCGTGCATTTTCGCGGTCAAACTTCTGTCCCCATCTTCCTCCTACCTGCCAAGTTCCCAAAGAGATGGCAGAGATTTTCCAACCAGTTTTGCCTAAGGTCCGATATTCCATGTGATAAGGTTGTTAAGTAAAGCTTTCAAACCCCAGCGGGGTTACGTACATTCGTCTTCCAATCAATTCGCTAGGATAATTTTCAACTATGAATCTCGCTGCTACTACCACCAAAGTCAAAGAAATAGCCCAAAACGCTGATGCTATCGGTACAATCATCAAGTTTAACCTGAATGATGGTGCGGGAGTCATCTTAGTCGATGGCAGCGGGGAAGAAAACCTGGTCAGCAACGAAGACCAGGAAGCAGGCTGCGTCATCAACATGGCGCATGAAGACCTAGACGCCATGATGGCAGGTACCCTCAATCCCATGGGAGCCTTCATGGAGGGAAAGCTAAAAATTGAAGGGGATATGACTGCCGCCATGAAGCTCAGCTCCATGTTTAGCTAGGCACGTCTCAAAAATAACGCTTCCATTTTGCCTGAGCTTAACGAGGCTATTGGCTATACTTTCGCTCTCCCGTTTTGACGCTGGGGCAGTCTTTTATCCATGTTGCCCTTGAAATCTTCCTGCCTCGGCTCCTTTGGTTGCACACAGGGAAGGTAATCAGCATCACTTCAAGTAGAAACGAGACTTCTTTTTGATCCTCAGTTTGGGCAAATGGGGCTATGAATTACTTCTGCCGAAGAATTTCGATCAATTTTCTGGCATTTACCTGATCGCGAAATCGTCCACCCAAGGCCGCTTTTCGCTGAGCGAGGTCAATCTCTGTGAATTCTCTATGCCACAGATCAAAGACCAAACGCTTCATCTCATCAGGGTTTTGGGCCAAATCAGTCCCAAAGGCCAGCCCAGTCCCCTCAACCATATCGGGGTTGACCACCACAAAGCGCCCCATGAATAGGGCATTGATCAAGCGGTGAGAAATGGGGCCAGCCATGAAACTAGGTAGTACATGCCCATGGGCCTGGTGCAACATTTCGGACAACTCTCCTCTACCTGGCTCTGGCTTGAGGGTGATATGTTCAAATTCATTTACCGCGGAAATGAGATTCGGCCCTGGATGATCTCCGGCAATGATTAGGGGAATCATGGAAAGATCAGAGAAAATCTGGTGGATCAAAAACATCGCCGCAGCATGTACATCCGGTCGGCTTAAGTCACCATGAAAGAGAAAATAGTCGCCCCGCCCCAAAGGACTGCTCACCTTGCCGTGCCCATGGAAAGGCGGGATCAAGCTGCAGGAGCCGAGGGCGTCATAGTAAGCCTTATCTGATTCGGACATAGCCAGGAGATGGTTGGCAACACCAAGCGTTGATTCGAACTTTTGCCACCTTTTGGCTTCTCGAGATTGGGCCTGCTGAAGGTTTAGGCCTCGATTGAAGTGGGTAAATCCCTGTTCAAATTTCCATTCCACCCTAGGTAAGCGTACCAAGCACTTTCGTCGTCGGAGATCTTCATGCGTCAAATAGTAGGTGCTAGCCAATCCCTCAAAAAGGATGGGAATATCATCGAGCTGCAACCGCGCTAACAGATCGGGGTGATGCCTCTGGTGAATGGCCTTGGGATAGGGTCGGTTGAGACCCGTGAATGATTTATGAAGGGGATAAAGGTGGAGTTCATACGCAAGATCATAGAATTCTGGAGCAATCTCTTCGCTCCCTTCCATGAAGATATGCAGATGAAGATCCATCCCTTCTGCCTTCAGAGCTTGAAGACGGAAGTAGGTATCAATGACCACTCCGCGAGTAGGCGGATAGGGAAGTGCAGGCACGATCACATGCAGATGCATAGGACAAACATACAAATTGCCTTTAGGCAACGGAAGTACCTTCTAGAATGTTGCCCAGAGAATGCCCCTAGGGCAGCTCAAGTCAATATCATTTGGGCTCTGACAAGCAGGTTTTTTGAGGAATAGCGGGCTATTTCGAGAAAAATCGGCGCAGTCAGACTCCTACTTGGGGCCCTTAATCCCAAGTACTCGTGCCAAGACAAGTTTTGGCCGCAAACTCAACACCCAAACAGTCTCTAAGGCAAAAAAAAGCCCGGCTCTCGCCAGGCATTTTTTTCGTTAGGACAAGTTACCTTCATCGGTTAATCACGTGCTTCATGGTCTCCAGAGCTTTCAAAATAGACTCATACTCTCCCGCAGGACGGTCATGAACCAAAGACTCAGCCAATGAACGGGTAACCTCATTGAGGTCTACCAATAGTTTTTGCCCTTTGGCGGTTGGCTTGATGAAGATGACTCGCCGGTCTTCACGGGAGTTTTTTCGTTTTACCAGCTTCCCTTTCTCTAGCTTATCGATCGTGCTGGTTAAGGTTGAGAGCTTAATGTTGAAATGCTCGCCGACCTCTTTCATTTTTTTCTCTTCATTTTCAGCCAAAAAGGTGATGATACGCACGTCCATCTCTCCTACTCCATACTGGTTGAGGATATTCTGGCGCTTGGCGTTAATCCCCCAGACCACTCCATCAAGTAGTTCTTCGAGACGAATTGCGCTAGGTTCAGGAAATAGTTTGCTCACAGTACTCATCAGATTGGTACAATTGTTAATTATTTGCAACAGGATCAGCACTCACCACATGTGAAGTCACTGATTACAGACTCATGAGCTGATGATCAGTCAATAACTAGGGCACGAAATGATTTCCTTAGCCACAAATAATAATATCGAATGCAATTAATATTGTTTTGACATTAAAATCAATGGAAAGAATATTATCCTGTACCAAGTTATATATTACAACTCATAAACATTTCAAAAATATGCAATATACCCAAACAAATATAGTCCCTATTTGCTCAATCATTACAATGCAACAAAACTGAAGTAATCTGTAAGCTATTCGATACGTGGGAAGCTGGAAATGCGCTATTCTAAGCTCTAGGGTGGGTTTTAAGGAATCGCTGGATCTAGAAGATCAAGAAAGTTCTGCTAAAAGCGGTTCAAGGAATTGGGATCTAGTAAAGAATATTGTCAAGCCTTGCACCTTCAATCAACAAAAAAGGCCAAACTCGAAAGCTTGGCCTCATAAATTTTTCTTTTCATACTGACTAGGCTGCGACTTCTTCTGTCTCAGAGGGAAGCACAATGTCAGTCATCTTTTCAAGACCATTTACCAATGCATTGAATTGATTGTCGTCCATGGCGTTGCGCATCATTTGAGCGATGACACCTAGGTAGCGGCTGTAATTGTCATAGAGGCGTTGACCCTTTTTGCTGACTTCCAGGTAAACCACACGTCGGTCGGTGCTTGAGTTTACTCTTTTTACTAAGCGTTGGCGCTCTATTTTGTCAATAATGCTGGTTAAGGTGCTAAGCTTTACGTTGAAATGCTGACCAATCTCCTTCATTTTTTTCCGTCCCTCTAGCACCACGAGTTGAATGATCTCCATTTCTAGAGCAGATAACTTATACTTTACCTTGATGTATTCTTGGTGCTTGCGATAAACATCACTTAGGGTACGCAGGCTTTTTTCTAACCGTTCGACAGAGAAGGTCTCGGGGCTCGCATCGATCACGTTCATAAAATGGGAGTTACAGAAGCTTGAAATGGGGAAATAAATTTTATAAATCTTTTATTACAGATTTCGTAGCACAATATATGCCATTCCAAATACATGAACAACTGTTCAATCTATTTTTTTAAAAATATCCGCTTAAGCTCCTGAATATCAAAGGTAAGAATCACCTAGGTTTAAGTCTCCAAATAGTTTATTCTGCTAAAAATAGGAGGTTTGAAAGATTTAAAGTGACAGAATACGTCACAACCCAGAAATTACTTTTCTAGTATTCGCCATAGGAAAAATGGAGAGAAAGGGAAAAAAGGGCATTTGTCTCGGATTAGGTACCCCAATCCCCGTTAGACACCCATCAAATTTCGCATCCGATTTTTTGCGGGAGAAGCACGAGCTTAAGTCCTACCGGCCAGGAGGAAAGGGGATGTTACCCATCAATCAATAGACTCTCCCTCCTATCTTTTTTCCTTGGCGATCAATTCTGAAAGAGGACTTACCATTTCGAACAATGCTGGTCCCGCCAGAAAAGGGCTGTACACTTTCAAATTGAAAATCAATCACCTTATTGCCCAAACGATCAAAAAAGCCCCATTGTCCAGAGGACCGTACCGCCGCCAGCCCATCTGAGAAGTTCTGAATTTGCTCATAACGAGTTGGAATCAGCATGCTGCCATTCTCATCGATGATGCCCCATCTTCCGGCCTCACGCACCCTAGCAGTGCCTCCCTCAAATCGGAACTCTTGATCAAAACGAGGAGCAAGCAGAATCTGTCCATCGGAGCCTATCAGTCCCCACTTGCCGTCTTGCGGAAACGCATAGGGCTTTCCAGTAGCTGTGCTTGAAGTTTTATCTTCATTGAGGGGAGGACTTGGCTGGGGCTTTTGGGTAGTTGGCTGAGCAGGACAAATCAAATTGCCAGCCTCCACACATTGCCCATTTAAGTCAATGAAATAGCTGGCCCCATCGCGGGCAACCTTGGCTAGGACCTGCTTGCCAATTTGCTGAAAATGATTAGCGCTATCTAATCGCGTGGGTATCACCACCCGCCCCAGGGGATCGATATAGCCCCACTGTTCTCCCACCCTGCGTACGGCGGCTCGATCGTAGCTAAATTCTAGGGCACTTGCATACTGAAAATCGATGGCCACCTCAAAATCACCTTGCGAAGTGGTCACCAGCTCGACTTTCCCTCCCTTCTGAGGAGGGCGCAAAAAACCAAAACGGCCCTCTTTAACAGCCAATATCAATCCAGAGGATATTTTTCCTAGAACACTAACCCCTCCCCCTGTTGTTTCTCCTACAGATCCATCATCGGATTCTAGTGGTGGCGGAGGGGGGCGCTCAGTTCCTGTTCCTTGTAAGGATTCTGGTGGGTAAGCAATGGTCTCCGTACGGGTTCCCTTACGTGATTCCATGATCAGCAAGTCCGGCTGTCCTTGTTTGACTTCCAGGCGTTGATAGGAGATGCCATTGAGCGCCACCCTTCCATTTCGATCAATCAGGCCAAAAAAGTTGAATTGTCGCACCTTGGCAAATCCTCGATAAAATGGCCATGCTTCATTGTATTCAAAAGGAATTCGAATGGAATAGGTCTCTTCATCCAAATAACCCCATTGACCATTTTCTAAACTATAAGCTGCCCATATGCCCTCCGAGGCAAACTCTCCTAGCCCAAATTTGATTTCACCTGATTCATCTATCAGGACCTCTGATACAGTATTAGGAATGGGTCCTTTCCCTAAAACAGGGGATACCCTGGCCAAGCCACTAGAGGGATTAAATGAAGCGGCTTCGAGAAACTGCAAGGGAATCACCAATTCCTGTAAGCTATCTAGATACCCCCATAGCTTGCCTCTCCGAACCGCGGCTAGTCCCATTCGGTATGGCTTCACTTCATCATACGTAAATAAGTTACAGGCATTGGATTGGTACTCCTCCACTAGGTCACATACCTGATCGAGCAATTGCTGGTCAAAAGGAATGCGCTGATAGCTGGCCAGCAAAACGGGGGTTAATCTACGTAAGGAGCTGATCAAGCTGGAATCGGTACTCACTACCGTAGCCAACTCTTCCAAAGCCTGTAGAAAAAAGTCAACCCTAGTTTCGGGCGTTAGACTAGGGTCTTGCAATATGGAATACAGCAAAGCTGTTCCCAAGCCCAGTTGGGCTTTAGAACGCCAGCCCGGACGCAGGCTGCTATCGGAGAGCATGGTCCTGAATTTTTGGGATGCTTCAAGCCAGCGCTTTTGGCCTAAATCCATTACTCCCCTCCCATAGGTAGCCCCTAAATAATAAGGATTGGCGGTACTACCCAGCTCTTCATCCTGAGTAAATACCTGAATCCCCTGATTGGGGATGATGGCAGCCACCCAATCCGATCCTTTAAAATGCAGTTCAGGCTGTATCGCACTTCGCAACGGCGCTTGGCTATACACTCCCTCATTTCTAGAAAGAGCAATCGGTATAAAGTCCTCTAAGCTCAACTCCCCCCATTCGCTGCCTCCACTTCCACTGCGAAGTTGAAACTTCCAGATTTCCTCGTCTGCCAACTTGTAAGTACTTCCCCACACAAACTCATCCTGTGAGGTCGTCAGGGACAAATAGCTTCCTTCTCTCGCATTGAGCAATCTTTCCTTTCCTGTCCTCAGGTCATATAGTTTCACTTGACCTGGCTGGCCTAAGGTCAGCGCCAACATCTCATCTCCTGCAACCAGTTTAGCTTGATATACAGGTCCATCAAAATTCACTACTTGCTTAAAGCTACCGTCCTTTGCATCCCAAAATACGACAGTCGAATCAGCAGAGGAGGTAAGTGCCATCTTTCCATCGGAGGAAAAGGCAGCATCTAACACCTCTGCGGTATGAATAAATTCCAAGGCATGCCGAAGCTGTAATCTCTCCAAGTTGATCAAGTCCCAAATCAAGGCGAGGTGATCATCTCCCGCACTAATTAGTTGCGACCCATCGGGAGAAAACTTTAACGCCCTTACTGGACGAGTGTGCGCCGCTTGGTTAAGTACCAGTTCTCTTCCCTTTCCTCCATCTTCGATGGAAATAAGGCTCAACCGTCCCTCTACGGCAACCGCTACAAGGTTCTCTCGACTGGGGTGGACAGCAATGGCTTCGATAGGTGCCTCGAAGGCAAAAACCTGCTGTCTGGTTGTTTGGTATTCCCCTCGACTATTTGAAGCATTTCGTGACCTATCAACGCCAAACCCGACTAGGCGGTTCCCTGCAGCCACGAGGAATCCCGAGCCATTGGTAGGAGCTTGCATGTAACTCGTTTGCTCCTCCTTGACAGAGAAGACAGAACGAAACTTAGGTACTTGCCCTCCTCTTACTCCCCCCGAAAGGGCTAGAACGCGGCTAAAATCTGCGTAGGCTTGCCGTCCTAAAGAATCACCCTGGGCAGCATTTTGCAAGCGCTGCAAGGTAATTCCTCTTTGATAGGCATAAAGTGGCTCAAAAGGCGCCAAGGACATCGCTAGGTCAAACTCATTATATGCGCTACCGACATCTTCCTTCTCGTAAAACTGTGTCCCGATATAGCTAAAGTAAAGCGCACTGTCCGAGGCGCTACTGAGTCGATAATATTCTCCCTCAATGCGGACCAAGTTTTGTTGCTGATTAAGCCACTCCTGAAGCGTAAGCTTTTCTAGTACAGGGGCAAAGCGCTGTCGATAGTAGGGGAACAGGCCGATTAAGATGATCAATCCCATCAGGCCGTACTTCAGCCAGCCACGCCAGCCCAACAAGGGAATCCCTTTACGAAAGAGTCGTTGTCGCCAATTCTTGGGCAATTCAAAGCGGAAGAATCCTCCTTGGTTCTGGTTGACCAAATCCCAGATCATGGCGTCTTCAATCTCCTCTCTTTCCAATAATTCTTGCATCTGTTCACTCAACTGGCGGTGAGTCAGCCAACTCCCCTGCTGCATGGCCCAACGTTGGGAAGTGAGGTGAATTTGATGCCGTTCAGCAGCAAAACTATCAGCCTGAGGAGATGATTCTTCCAAGGTTTTCACCACTATTGAACGAATCTCTCGCTGCTCCTCAGGAACAAGCAAATCTCCAAGGTCTTCACGGAGCTGGTCTGACATATGCCCGTACCGAAACGCGGCTAGCTTGAGTACCGGCAACAAGTTCTCTTCCGTCAAAGCTAAACCTAAGTGCTGTGCTAGTTGAATACTCAGGTCATAATGCAACTCGGGAAAAATGGCACAGGCAGCCAGCCACCGTAAACGCTGTGGGCCTAAGTAAACCCCTAAATAGCCTAATTCTAAGCTCTCACTTTCGGTTGGAGGCAGTGGGCCCGCTTCACTTAGCCAATGTTTCAAGTCAGGCCATTGACCTAACTCCCACCATTCGGGTAAACGGATCCAATTGGCAAGGCTAGCGGGCGCAAGCATAAAATGGCGGGCCAGGGTCACCTCTCTCAAGCTCCAGTGATGTGGGTGGGCAGGAGTTAACACCGCACGCTCTTTCCAACTCATCAACTCATAAGCATGAGCATTTAATACCCCGCTCATAGCATCTGTTAACCCTTCCCCATTGCCAATAAGTATTACCCGATGCTGGGGAAACCGCTGCTTTAGTTCCGACAAGGTAAACTTTCGACTTCGTCCCTCTTGTTCAAAGAGGTCAAGATCGGGGCGGCAGAAAAATGCTTCGATGTATACATCCAAGGTCTGCCATTGCTCCACTAGCCTACACGCCCAAGTAGCAAAGTGATCCCTGGCATGCTTTCGCTCAATCAAGACCAAATACTCTGAGGGCCGACGGCCGAGGCGATAACTAAAATGAGGCAGGCCGCCTTGCTCCAAGGTCGCGTCAATACTGGCTGGTAAGTCTAAGATCTGAATCTCGCTGTCTTGGCGGCGGCGAAGTTGGATGGATCCCGCGTGTATGTCATCCTCGGAATACAAGCTGGGAGGTTGGGGCAGGCGAATTTTCCACGTAAATGGTCCCCTGGTAGACCTCGTTTTTCCCTTGAATACTTGGCTGCGGTTGTATTTGAAAATGTCATAAGCAATCAAGCCCGCCAGAAGAATGATCAGCACAAACAAGGGATAGAAAGCACCAAGTGGGGAGCTATTTAGAGGACTAAGGTCTGGCTCAGGCATCGGAGGGGCAGGGAGCCTAACCAAGTCCATTGACTCTATCTCCTCAGTAAGGTCTAGAGTCTGACAATATTGATCTTCGCAGCCTTGGGCACTTCGAATCGCTAGGCAAATGGTATAGCGGCCGGGATTCGAAAAGAGATAATCCAACTTGGGACCTAAGCCCAACACTTCTCCCGCTAAGGTCCATTCCCAGGACACAATCTCGTCAAAATCCGCTACTACGGGGCTGGCTTTTAAACTCACCAATAGCCCACGACTCAGGATACTGTCAAAATCAAATTGAGCTTGGCAGGTAGGGGCTAGCGAAAGCTCTATCAGACGCTGAAAACTACTTTGGCAGCCATAGCCCGTTTCAAGCTCCAGCCTAACCTCGTGTCCGGTTCTCCACTGGTCGGGCTTGGCATCCAAAGTCAGGCGGGGAAAAGGCTCTTGGCTACGGAGCGAATCATCTACCCACCAACGGAACCGCCAACCTGTATCAAGCTTAATTTCTGGGCGAAAGTCAAAGACTCCTCCGTTGGCGTCCACGGACTTCTCCTCATAAGAAAAGACCATGCCCTCCAAAGAATCACAAGCTTGAGCTTGCCCCGTGAGGTCACGCCACACATAGTTACCCAAATGCCTCCAGTAATGGTCTTGGTCTAGGCCATACTCCGCGAGGTATTTTCCCGCCGAAGTTCGATTTTCTGTTCCCTTGATTGACCAGAAGACTTGAATCAGTAGATAGATCAAGAAGCCTGCACTGAGCAGGGCACCCAGTATAAATATCCAACGCTGGTTAACCTGTGTTTCTAATTGATGCCGGTACTTCTGGAGTATTGTTCTCCCCACCTTCGCTGGTTCTAGCGTCTGCGAATGGGCCTTTTGACGGGAATATTGGGCATAGTAACGATCAAATAGGCGATAGAAGCGCTGCTGTTCTTCGGGGCTCTTTGCAAACAAAGGAGCCAAGACATTGCGAACATCCCCAGCCTCATAGCCTTCAGGCAAGGCATCAAGCAAGCGTCCCACTTGCTCATAGCGATCCAGTCCAACGGCAAAACCCTGGTCACGCAACCAATCAATAAAAGGCTCAAGGGGAAAAAAATGCATCAGTTCAGCTTATCCAGGTCGTCCTTGTTCTTAGCTAGAATGGAATAACTCATCGCAATTTTTTCTATTTGCTCGGGAATATTGCTATTGAGGTCAATGCCCTCCCGATCAAGGATGTGAATCCAGGCTAGCAACTCAGCCGTGGCAGGAGGCTTGCGAAGACCCCGGTTTTTTCGAATTTCCTCAAAGTGTCGGATGGCATCACTAAGCATATTTTCTCGAAACCCATCACTTAGCTGTAGACGCTTTCTAACAATAGACTCTAGGGTGTTTCGGTCAGGGAAAGATATGTGATAGTACACCACCCGTCTCAAAAATGCGTCGGGCAAGTTTTTTTCGGAGTTGGAAGTCAAGATCAAAATAGGGCGGTGGGCTTGCTTGGCGCTGAATTGTTCTCCAGTCTCCCTCACCGCAAAGCTCATCTCCTCTAACTCATTTAGCACATCATTAGGCAAATCCCGCGGCGCTTTGTCGATTTCATCGATCAATACCACGGAGCGCTGCTGTTCAGATTCTATAATAGCCCGGCCTAGAGCCTGGTATTGAATGTAGTTTCTGACATCTAGGTCCTTCTTTTCCTTGAGCTGAGCATCGTGAAAATGAGACAGAGAATCGTAGGTGTAAAAAAGATCTCGAGCTACCGAGGTCGTCTTGGTATAAAAAATATGGGGCTCTCCCAAGCCCAATTCATGGGCCACACTGAAAGCCAAGCGAGTCTTGCCAGTTCCTGGCTCCCCCGTCAATAGCAGAGGCTGGCCTAAAGCAATGGCCACATTCACCGCATCCCTCAGACCTGGTCCGGCTACGTAGCCATCGGGGTCGTTGAGCATAGACATCGGTTGATATTGAGGCATGGTAAGATTTCGGTCTGAGACCGTAGTGCCATCGCCGCGATAGACTTCGAAGGGTTGGGTAGCCATATGGGAATTAGTTAGGGTTTACTGAGGTGATGTAAGGGGTAAGGGGTAAGGGGTAAGGGGTAAGTAAAAATGTTAGGAGAAGAGAGGGAATTCAGCTTTGCAGCTTAAATAGCTGCTTGTCCTTTCCATCCACCAAGGAATTTTATTTGTGCGCTCATTTTCTAGAAGAGTTTCATTAAAATAGTTTTTGGGCGGCGCGGTCTCGAATTAGTTTCACGGCTTCTTTGAGTCCAGGCTCTACCATTCCCATGGGCAATCCTGCCTCTCCACTGAAGATGCGGCTGGTCAAATCTTGACAATCGTCTACTTCGGCTAAATTGGTTTCGATCAGCCAATCCTCCACATGGTTGGGTTTGACTTGATCCAGAACCGTGAGCATCTCACAATGACTATAGGCTTCGGCCATCTGGATAAGCTCCTTCTGAATTTTCCGGGGTTCATTCTTGTTGGAAAAGAACTTGGCCAAGCCTTTTTTCTTTTTTTCCACTTTATCGGCGTAAAACACATTGATAAAAATGACAAACCTGGGGGCTTCTGGCAGTGGATTGACCTGCCAAAAAGTACCAATATACCATTTCACCAAGGAGGCCGTTTCTGCATCCCAGTATTCAGCCGGAATATTGTGCTGAAGGATGATGGCTTCTTGCCCAGAATGACGGGTAAGCTTCAACAGGTCCTCCCCACCAATCTGATCTATGGCCTTACCCAAGCCGTTCATCTCTTCGAAATGCTCTGCTAGACGCACCTTGAGCAAGGTTTGTCGATCTCCCCTAATAGGCCAATTGGTGATCTCCACAGGGCGTAGATAATTTCCGCGAGGACCGATATGTTCATAGCTAAAACGAGTAATGAGGCTTTCATGCTTTTCTTCACGGGTACCATGAATCAGAAAAACCTGAGGCATCCCCAGAGATTCAGCTAAATAAGTGCTGACAAACTCGTCATTTTGAGGGTAGCGGTCGCAAAGCACATGGGCGTATTGCCCTATTTTTAAATCTTCAAAAGGAACTTCATCCTGAGTGGTTTGACTTCCTTTCAAACTCCAAAGTGGAGGCGGATCGGGCAGCAACTGCCATGGATAAGCGTCGGGTACTTGCTCCTCTCCCCCCCAGTATAGGCTCCGGGTATTGCCGGGACCTGAGAAAGTCAAGATTTCCGCCGCCGCGTCTTGAAAGGCTTTTTGCAAATTTTGATAGGCTCCTAAGCCACTGTAAAAACGAATGGCAAATCGCTGGGCAATGGCATCATTGATTACCTGGCTGGTAGCAACTACCGCTGGAATCCCAGCCATACGCAGCCCCATGGCTTGGTCACCGGTGGAACATCCATTAAGGAAGACAAACTGTAGTCCTTGCTGCTGAGCCAAAAAGGCATTGAATCCATCAGCGTGAGCCACGGCTGGTCCTTGATCCGCCCCACTGTCTAGGAGCAGTTGATAGCTATCAGCATGCCCACCATAATGAAACACGGCTATTCGCCCAGCGTATTCAGGGTCTTGAAACACATCAATGATGTCAGCCAGGGTAGCATTGGCCCGTTCAACCACTTCTAATGTCTTGGCCCGGCGACCTGGGTTCAGTGCTTGCCGAATGCCTCTGAGTTCCTCAGCCAAGCCACGTAGGTAACGGGCCTGATCCTGTCGATCATTGGCAAAAGCAAGAAATATAACCGGAATGGTAGAGCTCACAATCTAGGGTCAGTGACGTCAAGCCGAAATAAACCTTATTTTCAGCATTGTGAACCAATTTTGCAAATTCGCGGCCACAATCAGCACGGAACCCGGATTCTTAACTTTTCCCAATGCTGCAGCTTCGTCAGGTCTTTAGCCAACCACTGACATCTTGGTAGTCCAAAAAGTACAGGACGCGTACTGAAAAGCTATTCAACTGAGGCGCCACCAGGGTTTGCTCTAAGTTTTCCACAAAAGTGGGAGTGGTATCGGGGTCATCGGTAAAAATGGAGTTTTTCCATACGAAGGTGAGCATGCTGCCTGGAGCAAATTGCCATTGGTAGACCAGATCGACCGTGAAGGCATTGAAGTTTCGATCATGCCGTGGAGTACCATCGTCTTTGCGCAGTTCATAGTCTATATCAAACAGGCTTCCTTCTGGTCGCAATCCATAGGCATCTTGATACGCAACCTGACTCCAATAATGCCTTACCCGCAAGGTCATCCCCATGAGGGCATTAAAATTATAGCTCCCCGACAGGGTGTTGGTTAAGGTTTGGATGTCTCTTTGGCCAATCACCACGGACGAAACTTGTCCTTCCTCATTATAAAGTCGATTTACATAACCCCGCTCATTCCGTCGCCAGACGGTGTTGAAGGAATGGCTGAGGCTAAGGTGTTCGTTGAAGCGAATCCGAGGCTCGATCTCCAACCAATTGTCTAATTGGTCCCAAGCCGGTCTCCGCCACAGGCCTCCGTTGACCGAAAGCAACAAGGCTTTGCGGCGATCGGTACGTAGCCTAGCGCTGATACGATGACTTTCGGGCTGAGTAAACACATAACCAGCCGTCCTAGGCTCAAAATGATTCTCTCTAGGAATCGGATTTCCACTCAGAGAAAGATTAGCACTCCACTGATTCCGAAATTGGGTTCCGAGACTGCCTCTCAACTCAAATCGATCGTACTCCCTAGGCTCGAAGGTACTCTGGTATTCTCCTCCTACCTCAGCGTTCACGCGGTTGAATATCCCAAAAGGTTCATTAATTCGATAACTGAGTTCGCCATCATACGAAACTTCATTTGGAGCTCGAAGGAAGCCCAGGTCATTGATGTTGTAGTTGTCACTCTCGACATTATGACCTAGGTTGAAACGCCAGCGCCCGCTTACTTTGGCCATGCGAATACGGTAAGCATAGCCCCGATCTACTCCCTGTTCACCCAGATTTTGGCCAAAACGCTGACTCAGCACCCCCGAGCCTGAGAAGTTCCAAGTATTGTTTTTATCAAAAAAGGAAAAGAAGGTACCTGTAACATTGGCATCGATGGCCTCGCCAGAACGCATGACATTGGTATTGAGAACAGAAACCCGAGAGTTGTTAGGCAAATTCTGATCTAAGACAAATACGTTGTAGTTGGTCAGTGGATCTGCCTGCACCTCCCTCTCTACCCCACTCACCGTATCTAAGGCAGTAACCAGGGTCCGGTTGGTAAGGCTATTAAACACACCGATGCCAGTTCCTTTGCGGGTACGTCCCGAAAACTTCGTTGCGTTTAACATGGGAGCTTGATTCGGTAAGCCTTCGGTCAGCAACTCATCATCACCCAATTCTCCTGTAAAACCATAGGTACTCCCCACTCTACGTGAATAAAACAGGTCACCTTGGTTGAAGAGTTCTGTTCCCTCGGTGAAAAAGGGTCGATTTTCAGCAAATCGTACTTCGAAGGGTGAGAGATTGAGCACCACGTTATCCGAACGTACCTGACCAAAATCAGGTACAAGGCTGACGTCCAAGGTAAAACTTTCATTGACCCCATATTTTAGGTCCATACCTCCCGCCATTTGAAAAGCGCCCTGGCCACTTTGATGATTATAATAACTGGATATGAAAGGCAAGGCCGATAGGCGCAAAGGTGGCCGGATATTTTCTAGGCCCGTGAGGGTTCCCATTTGGGCTAAGCGGCTATTGATATTGGCGTCGACGGGATTCCAGTAAGCATCATCTCCATAACGGGCAATGATGCGCCTGATGTTGATGCCCCAGACTTGCACATCCTGCTTAGGAAAACGCAAAGAGGAATATGGAATCGCGATTTCCAAGGTCCAGCCTAGAGAATCAACTTGAACTGCACTACGCCAAACGGCGTCCCAATTGGGGTCGTAGTCATCCTGACTAATGTATAAATCGCGCTGGACTCCTGAGGCAGAGACGGCGAATTGGAACCCGTTGTTTTGCTGGTTATATGGATCTAGGTAGATACTGAGCTCATCTGCATTCTGCCCCCATTGGTCCCGCTGCCCCAGTTGGGTCTGGATGCTATCTGGGGAGGTGTCAAACATCCGGGCTCCGATGTAGAGTGCTTTGTTGTCATAAGCCACTTGGACCAACGTCTGTTGGTTAGAGGGTTGTCCATTATTGGGCCGCCGTTGGACAAAATACTTGATGCTCGCATTCCTTTCATCCTGCCAGTAGTCCTCTGTCAACATGCCGTCTATGCGAGGGGATTCCTCTATTCTGAAAGCTTGAATATTTTCCTGTGCCCAGGATGATATGGGAACAAGCAACAGAAATAGGGTAAAAACTTTGTACAGCCTAGGGTATGGGGAACTCCGAAAACACATCAACCTCAACATCTTCATGGGAGAGCAAACAACTGTTTAAAGCGCAAATCTACCCAATGCGCAGTCCATGACCGATTCGCTTACCGAGGGAATGTTTCATTACGTCGAATGCTCTTTAGCCCATATTTCTTATCCCCATAGACCTATTCGCAAAATGACAATTCACGGTTCACCTGGG
>CAZFPQ010000163.1:0-9516 GCA_964521065.1 uncultured Bacteroidia bacterium
GTATTGGACACCGTTACGGCCAAAATTGATATCGTGAACATCAACTCCTCGTTCATTGAGGAAACACCTACTCAGATCTCCATTTACGAAGGAGGCTCCATTACCTTTGCCGACTCTTCAACGGGTGATGTAAACCGCCGCAAGTGGTTCTTCCCCGGTGGAGATCCTGAAGAGGCCGGAGGTATCAGCCAAGTAGAAGATGCCAAAGTTCAGGAAATAGAAGTGGGATACTCTATCATTGGTGTATATGATGTCATGTTGGTTTCATGGCGTGTGGATCCTTTTGCCCGGCCTGATACAGTATTGTTAGAAGACTTTGTCAATGTGGTCAAAAACGAAGAACCTCCTTCCGTCGTCAGCATTCAGGAAGATGCTGTGGACAGCAGCTTACATCTGACCTACAACCTCGCAATGAAGATTACCGGGGATGTTACTTCCAATTTTAGCCTTACGGTAGATGGGGCTCCGGTAGCCATCAATAGTGTGCGCCTCAATTCTTCCGACAACCGGATCCTTGACATCCAACCTGCGGTCAATATTTTCCATACTTCGACCACGCTATTGAGTTACGATGGCAACGGAGGACTTTCTCGGATCAATGACGTAGCCGCTCCGGCCTTCACCGACGAAGAGGTCTCCCTCACCCTGCCTCCCAACGTGCTGGCCGCTGCCGGCATTGCCTATGATTTTGAAAATGGCAATACCACAGGTTGGGATTTGCTAAACTGGATACCTACCAATGCCAACCCCATTACCAATAATTCTGGGGTAAGCATAGAGGCAAGCACTGAAGCTCATACAGGAAATGGCGGCATGGTTATTCACCTCAATGCCAATGAAGACCTTGGGGTAGACGAGAAGAACAATTTTATCCTTAGCTCTGACTTTCTCAACTTTCCCGTGACCTTGGAGGCTGGAAAGCAATACCGTTTGGAGTTTTGGTATAAGGTTGAAGGAGATGGCCTGAACCAATTTACCTGGCGATACCATTCCGGGTCAGGCTTCCCGCCCGCCGTTGGCGGTGGCTGGTCTCCCGGTGCTAGCACCGATGGATGGCAATTCCGAACTTTGAACTGGAATGCTCCCGTAGACGCAGAAGTGTTAGACGGACGGATGAGTATCCAAGTAATTGGACAGCCCAATAACGCAAAGGCAGATATCTATATTGATGATATTCTGATGTATGCCCGCGACTAGAGTTAGGTAAAGCAGAGGTGGCCTGGCGAGAGTCAGGCCACTTTTTTTATGGTAAGCATTGAGTCTTTTTTCCTATATATTCCCAATCTGATGGCCCATTCAATGGGCATTTTGATTTGAACTTGTACCAACTTTTTTATCCATCCATGACCCGAATACCTGCCATTCAGCTGCTTGGAGCATGTTTAAGTGTGATCGCTGTCCTCACCTGGGGAGCATGTAAAACGAGTCTTGCCCAGTCAAGCTCTCGTCCCAACGTCATCCTCATCATGACAGATGACCAAGGCTACGGAGACTTGGCCTGCCACGGGAACCCATTTCTCAAAACGCCAGCTTTGGACAGTCTTTATGCCCAAAGTATTCGCTTAAGTGATTTTCATGTCGGTACGACCTGTTCACCCACTCGTGCTGCTTTGATGACGGGTCTCAATTGCAACCGGGTAGGAGTGTGGCATACCATTGCGGGACGTTCTCAACTGAGGCCAGAGTTCCTGACCATGGCCGAGGTTTTTGCTCAAAATGGCTATCGGACGGGCATGTTTGGCAAATGGCATTTGGGAGACAATTATCCCATGCGCCCCCAAGATCAGGGTTTTGAGCATGCCTTTTATCATGGAGCAGGTGGGGTAGGGCAGATGCCTGATTATTGGAACAATGATTACTTTGACGATCATTACATGTTGAATGGAGAGCCAGGCGGCTATGAGGGGTATTGTACCGACGTGTGGTTCAATGCCACTCTTGACTTCATTGAAGAAAAAAAGAATGGGCAAGAACCCTTCTTTGCCTACCTCGCCACCAATGCTCCTCATGGACCCTATCATGTAGATTCTAGCTATATCCGTCCCTATTTGGGTAATCCAGACATCGTGGTCCCCAATTTTTATGGGATGATCACCCAACTGGATGACAACATGCGGGTCTTGATGAATAAGTTAGAAGAATGGGGCATCTCTGAGAATACCATCTTGATTTTTATGACGGACAATGGCTCTTCGGCCGCCGCACGGCTTGACCGTGAGGGGTATGTACGAAAAGGGTATAACGCAGGTCTTCGCGGTATGAAGGGAAGTCAATATGAAGGGGGACATAAAGTTCCTTGTTTCATTCGTTGGCCCAAACAGGGCTGGATGGGAGGCAGAGACATCGCACAATTAACGGCACACCTAGATTTGATTCCCACCTTTATCGATGCGTTGAACCTCGAAATCCCAGAGGATTATGCTTTCGATGGACTCAGCCTGCTGCCCTTATTTGAGGCTTCAACGGAACCAGAGCCTTGGGACTCACGCGTGATCATCACGGACACCCAGCGGGATGATTTTCCTGAGAAATGGAAAAAGTCTGCGACGATGCAGGGGGCTTGGCGTCTGATCAATGGCAAAGAGCTATACCATATAGACAAAGACCCTGGGCAAAGAAATGATGTAGCCAGTGAACATCCTGTGAAGGTAGCAGAGCTGAGAAAAGCCTATGAAGAGTGGTGGGAAGACTTAGAACCCAGCTTCGAGGCAACCCCCAGGCCCATCATCGGTGATGCCAATCAGCCTGATGCGGTCTTGTACTCTCATGATTGGCACGAAGTAAAAGATCAGGAAGGGGAAAGAGGGCGAACTCCCTGGAACCAGAAGCAAGTGAGAGAAGGCTTGGCGACCAATGGATTTTGGACGGTGGAAATTGCAGAAGGAGCAGAATACGAGGTTTCGCTGTGTCGATGGCCGCTGGAATCAGGTCTTGCCCTGCAAGCTGGAGTAGAAATGAAACCTGCCGTAGATGGAGGGCAGGCTTTGCCTGAAGGAAAGGCTTTTGCAATTGAAAGCGCTAAACTTAAAATTGGTGAACAATCTTGGGAGCAAGAGGTAGAAGATGGCCTCGACAGAGCCAGCTTTTCTGTCAAGCTAGACCCAGGCCCTACCCATATTCAAACTTGGTTTAGGGATGAGGAAGGAAAGCAGTGGGGAGCTTATTACGTGTATATCAAGAAAAAAAGTTAATGAAGAAAGGCCGGCTTTTTATCCCCTATCCTTCTGCCTGGTGAAGTATTGTTCCAGCTTGCAAAAGGAGAGACAAATGGGTTAAAGCCTGCCTTTTTTGATTTTTATATCTATTTCATTTATGGAAGTAGCTATCAGATGTATTATAATTGATGACGTCGAAAATTATAACTAAGTGAATAGGTCAATTATTGAAATTGTCATCCCAGTCTTTAGACTTAAATCCAAGCTGTAAGTCGAAAGAGGAAAAGTGTAGAAGAGAAAGAATCTGTCAATTAGCCATCGTGTAGCAAGCAGAGATAAGGCATCAGTTCTTGTCCTGAGAGAGGTTTAGCCTGATTGGTTCATCAGACTAAGCAGCAGAGGGGAATGTGATTTTTCCAATTAGATCCCTGTTATCAGGCTATTCTTCTCTTAGGATATTGGAGAGCTTTATAGGTTGATTTGGATGATTTGTCGTGAAAATGTGTAATAATTATCAATAACTATTTTCAATTATGAAGCGACACGTGCTACTCGTCCTCATCTGTTTTTGGCTGGCCAATCTTGGCTTTGCTCAGTCCAACCCTACTTTCAATTCTGGAGAAGATCCCAAGCCTAGTGGGAAACAATGGCAACTGGTAGGAAACCTCTCTGATGAATTTAGCGGAAGTTCCTTAGATCTGGTCAAATGGCGTAATACCGATCCTAGCCGTTGGATTGGCCGGGCTCCGGGGATCTTCAAACAGAACACCGTTTCGGTAGCTAATGGAAACATGCGCATCACCAACTACAAACTTGCGACCCCAGAATGGCACAACGGCAGCCAGTTTACCCATGCGGGGGGGCACGTGATCTCAGAAAATAGAGGTCAAGTAGGGTACTACTACGAGGCTAGAATGAAAGCAAACAAAACCTTCATGTCTTCGACCTTTTGGTTGATCAACTATAGAAACGAAGGTACAGGCTGCGATCAGCGGGTGACCGAACTCGACATCCAAGAATGTGTGGGATATATCAATAGTTCCCAGAGTTGGACCCAAGATTTTGACCAATCTATGCACTCCAACACCCACAGCCGAAACGTAACCTGTAGCGAACCAACCGGTTCTCGAGGCAACGATACCCCTACCAGCGGCAAAGTTTGGGCGGGCTACCACGTTTATGGGGCTTGGTGGAAAAGTCCCACGGAAATCCAGTTCTTCCTGGATGGAAACTATGTATACAGCGTTACTCCCTACGCTGATTTTGATTTGCCCATGTACATCAAGCTGGTTACCGAAACTTACGACTGGAACCCCGTCCCTGCCGATGGAGGCATGACGGGGACTTGGACCGAAAGAACCACCTTCTACGATTGGGTAAGGACCTGGGAGCTGGTCAATGCTCCCAACTGCACCGACCAGATCTCCTTTAACCCTCCTACTTCGGTTCCCTCTCAGACTTCTTACACCATCAGTGTTGATTACACCGCATGTCAATCTCGAGACGTGGTCGTAGAGTTTTGGGACACTAACTGGATCGCCTCTGCCACCAAGACGGTAAGTCAAGGCTCTGGTAGCACCAGTCTGACCATCAACTTGCCTGCTGCCCCAACTCCAGGCAGCAATTATATCTGGAAGACCAGCATCCGCCCCGTGGGAACCAATTGGCAGTCCAACCTAGATAACGACCAGCAGAACGGGGTAACCGTAACCGCTGGGCAGCTTATTGCCGATGGGCGCTATGCCATCAAAAGCAAGGCCAACAATTACTATTTAGGAGCTCCCAATTGGAGCCATGTAGGCAATAACTACAACGCCATCACCGTCACCCCTGGACCCTACAATGACCAACGTTGGGATTTTACCCACTTAGGCAACGACGTTTATCAAATCAAAATGGCCTGCTGTGGCCGTTATTTGGAAGTTCCTTACGCCAATTGCACGAACGGATCCAACGTGGGAACCTGGACTTCCGCTAGCGCTTCGCATCAAAAATGGAAATTGGAACAGGTAGGTAGCTACTACATGTTTAAGCCCACCCATTGTTTGACACAAGCCATGGATCGTGAACCCAATAGCGGCACCTCTCAGTCTCAAGGAAATGACAATGTCCACACCTGGTCAGCCAATAGTTCTAACAACAACCAACTTTGGGAAATCATTCCCAATGCCAATGCAAGGATGGCTGCAACAGGGATTTCTAGGTTGACTGTCTCCCCCAATCCTATTTCTTCTGGCCCCCTTAACGTGAACTTTTACATGTCGGCACCTGGGGAGGCTTCTCTGAGCTTGCAAGATGTGCAGGGAAGGGAGCTGTACCAACACAACTACTCGGATCTTCCCGAAGGAGAGAGCAAGGTAAAGTTACCCGCTGAAGCGCTATCGGAGCTTGCTAGTGGAATGTATTTACTCAAGTTGCGGACCGCTGAACGTTCAGAGACCCATAAAGTCTGGATAAAATAGACTTCGTCCTCTCAGCTAAAACTGGTTTTGTACCGGGTCCCTCTACCTGCTCAAGCGGAGTTAGAGGGACCCTGTCTAGTTTATTTTCATTTCCTCCAAGCCAGATGGCTGAGATCCTCGCTTTGGCTGAATCACCGAAATTGCTAGCATTGGATCCATTTGAGGCAGAGTCTCATCACAAAACTGGGTTTATTGGCTCCTACCCATAAAGCCATTCCATCGCTTGATAAAATTCTATGTCAACGTTTCGCATACCCTTGGTTGATACTCACTTACATCTTTGGGACTTAGCAGAGCTACGCTATCCCTGGTTAGATGAGGAGGAGTCCATTAACCAAAACTTCCTATTGGCTGATTATCAGCAGGCAACGAAGAACCTGGACGTCAGTCAAATGGTATTCATGCAATGTGACTGCCTGCCAGAGCAAAATGTAGCAGAAGCAAGATGGGTAGCAAAGCTGATGGAACAGGATACTCGCTTGGCAGGGATGGTGGCCTTTGCTCCACTCGAAAAAGGCACTTCTGCTCGAGAAGACATAGATGAGCTGCTGGCAGCCAATCCCAAAATCAAGGGAATCCGCCGCCTGCTACAAGGGCAGCCCGACCTAGACTTTTGCTTACAACCCGACTTTATTGCCGGAGTCGCTCTCTTGGCCGACTATGGGCTGCCCTTTGATCTTTGTCTTAACTATCGACATTTGCCCTACGTGGTAGAGTTTGCCACACAAATCCCCCAGGTGAAAATGGTGGTGGACCACATAGCTAAACCCGATATCAAAGGGGGAGAGTTTGATTTGTGGGCCAAAGGCATGGCAGAGTTGGCAGAGTTGGAGCATGTGCATTGCAAGTTGTCCAGCCTAGCCACCGAAGCGGACCAAGAAAATTGGCAAGCAGAGGACCTGCGTCCTTATCTCAATCATGTGATCCAGCACTTTGGGGTAGAGCGTTGTTTTTTTGCCAGTGACTGGCCCGTAGTTACCTTGGCGGCGAGCCTAGAAACCAGTGTGCTTACGCTCTACCAACTATTAGAAGGCCATACAGATGAGCAATTGAGAGCCATATTCAGTGAAAACGGCAAGGCTTTCTACCAAATCTAACCCTACTTATCTCGACTTTTATCAAGATGAAAAGACTGCTATTTCTGATCCTCGTCCTGCCCTGTCTGAGTTTTGAGGCATGGCCCCCATCCTCCCATCCCGAAGGATGGCAGACGCTGTTAGATGCAGAATTAAGTCAGTGGGATATCTTTATGGGGGTGCCTCATTACAGTGTTGAACTGGAAGGATACGAAAAAGGAGATGGGAGAAATGGAACTCCGATTGGCTTACATAAAGACCCTCTTCAAGTATTTCAAGTAGAAATGGAGGGGAAGGAACCCGTTTTACACATTTCAGGTGAAATCTACGGAGGCCTTAGTACCAAACAAGAGTATGAAAATTACCACCTAACCCTACAGTTCAAATTTGGTGAGAAAAAGTATGCGCCTCGTCTCAAAGACAAGCGAGATAGTGGACTCCTCTACCATTGTCAGGAGCCACACGGTCAGTTTTGGAACGTGTGGATGCGATCTCAAGAATTGCAGATTCAAGAAACCGATTGTGGTGACTTTTTTGCCCTAGCAGGAGTGAGCATGGACATTCGAGCCACTGAACGCAAGGAAAATGGCAAGACTTTCTGGTTTTATGATCCAGCGGGAGAACTTCAAACCTTTAAGTCACGCTGCCGCCGGGCGGCCAATTTTGAGAATCCTCACGGGGAATGGTCTACCATTGAGCTCATCTGTTTAGGTGGAAAAGCCTATCACATTGTGAATGGCCAAATTGTGATGGTGCTAGAAAATTCTCAGCAGTACCAAGATGGGGTAGGGGAATCACTGACCAAGGGGAAAATTCAGTTGCAATCCGAAGCCGCCGAAATTTTTTACAAAGACATTCGCATCCGCTCCATCCAAAAGCTACCAAAGAAATTTGCCCGGCAAATGAGGGGTAAATAATACATTCAACTCTTTACATCTATACTTGAAAATCCTAGCCCATGATCCGCCCTATTCTTCCTAGACTCCTTTTGCTCCTGCTAACTTTGCTCATTTCCTCTTCATGTTTGTTTGCCCAACAAATCAAGGGAGAACTCAAGAAGTGGCACAAGGTTACCCTTGCTTTCGAGGGTCCAACTTGCTCAGAGACTGATGATTATAATCCCTTTTTCAACTACCGTCTCAACGTTACCTTTCGGCATGCAGCAAGCGGGAAATCCTATCTGGTCCCAGGCTACTTTGCCGCCGATGGGAAGGCTGGAGAAACGGGCGCAACATCAGGGAATATCTGGAAGGTGCACTTTACGCCTGATGAGACAGGGGAGTGGACCTACCAAGTGAGTTTTAAAAAGGGAAATTGGGTAGCCGTACGTCCCCGCACCAAAGGAGTGCCTAGCGGGGAGTTCATGGATGAGACAGAGGGCAGCTTTTCGATCCGAGAAAGCGATAAGCAAGGGCGGGATTTTCGAGCTCATGGAAGGCTTCAGTTTGTTGGTGAAGGATATTTACGTTTTGCCGAAACGGGCCAGTATTTCTTTAAGTGCGGCCCAGATGCACCTGAGAACTTGTTGTCTTACTACGCCTTTGACGGAGATTTTGCAGAAGATGGTCACAAAGATCAATTGGTGAAGCGCTGGGAAGCTCATCGGCAAGACTGGCAAGAAGGAGACCCTACTTGGAGAGATGGTAGAGGCAAAGAAATCATCGGGGCCATGAATTATTTGGCTAGCAAAGGCATGAATTCGGTTTCCTTCCTCACCAACAACATCATCGGTGATGACCAAAATGTATTTCCCTATATCGATTATGATACCCATGATCGATTTGATTGCTCTAAACTAGATCAGTGGGAAACCCTCTTTACCCATGCCCAGCAAATAGGCCTTTTTCTTCATTTCAAGACCTTAGAAGCCGAAAACCAGGGCTTGCTAGATCATGGAGGAATCGGTGGGCAGACCAAGCTGTATTATCGAGAATTGGTGGCACGCTTTGGACACCACTTGGCCTTGAACTGGAATCTCTGTGAAGAAGTAGGTGACTGGTGGCAGTTTGACAAACAGCCTAGCATCCCCTGGGATATCCCTGAGCGGAGATCCCTTACCGAATATTTGTACTCCATCGACCCCTATCACCACCATATGGTGATCCATAATGGCAACTGGTACGATCCCATGTATGGTGACCAGTCAAAGTTGACCGGGGCCTCTCTCCAGACCAGTAAGCCTGACTTCCGTCAGGTACATCCTCAGGTAGCTCGTGTCATTCGTGAAGCCCAGGCCGCCGGAAAGGTTTGGGCCGTGGCTTGTGACGAGCCTGGTGACGCCGTCCATTCTTTGCTCCCAGACGAGGAAAATCCCGAGCATTTCAACGCTCGCACCAATGGCCTTTGGGGAGCGATGCTCGCAGGAGCCTGGGGGACCGAATGGTACTTTGGCTACAAACATCCCCACTCAGACCTCACCTGTGAAGACTATCGTTCTCGGGATAAGTTCTGGGACATGGGACGCTATTGCATCGAGTTCTTCCAAAAGCAAGAACTTCCCGTCGCTGAGATGGCCGTTAAAGATGGGCTGATTTCTTCTGAGGGGGACTACTGTTACGCCAAAGAAGGGGAAACCTATGTGATCCTGTTGAAAAAAGGTGGACAGAGCCAACTAGACCTGCGGGGACATGAAGGTGACTATACCGTTAGCTGGTACAATCCCAGAAAAGGAGGAGGATTACTCCCTGGTACCGTAAAGGAAACCCAAGGAGGTGCTGAGGTCTCCTTGGGCTTACCTCCTAATCAGCAGGATCAAGATTGGGTGGTGCTAGTAGAACGGAAATAGGGACTAGGGAAGGGGAAGGGGTTAAAGAGTTAAAGAGT
>CAZFPQ010000163.1:9616-12175 GCA_964521065.1 uncultured Bacteroidia bacterium
CCTTAATTCCTAAAAGGATCGGACCAGCGTTCATCGCTGTAGACCTGGTCTCCAGTAAGGGTTCGCAAGAAGGCTACCAATGCGGCTTTTTCAGCATCGGACAAGTTTAGATCTTGCCCTTGACCACCGCCAGGGCCTGGTCCTCCGCGTAATCGAGGATCTAGGTTGGTGTTGCCCGGAATTACGTTGACATCATCGTAGTGATTGATCACCGCCAGCAGGGTGCTGAGGCTGCCATCGTGCATCAAGGGGCCGTTGAGTTGTCCCTGATTATTTACCAGGTCACGCAGGCTGGGAGATCGGGTGATGGTCACATCGATGACTGTAGGGTCATTTAAGTTTCCTACCACGCCATTGTTGCGCGAGTTGGGATCAATGTCAAACTCTGGGGCTCGATGGCATCCGGCACAACCTGCTCCTCCGTTTCCACCTGGTGGGGTGAGAAATAGGTTTTTGCCTTGGTTTTCTTGAGCGGTAAAATTGGGGAAGTTGGCCCTAAGGTTGTTGGCTTGGGCTAAGCCTTGGTCGAAGCGAGAATCAAAGGACTGAATGCTGCGGACAAACTGGGCCAATGCCTCTTGCATGCGCACCTCCGTAATTTGAGCATCACCATAGACAAAAGTGAATAGCTCTTGGTAGTAATCAATGGCTTCTAATTTTACGATCAAATCATCGATGGAGGGATCTCCGTTTTGTCCACTAAAGCCCATTTCGATGTGATCCTGGATGGGTTGGGTGGTTTGTATTTCTAAACTGTTGGCCCTTTCGTCCCAAAAGAAACGCACCTCCTCGGCAAACCTGGCGTTGACCAAGCGCATAGAATGACGGCCTGTGACTCCATCCACTCCTTGGCTCGCCAGGCTTCGATCGCTAAAAGCAAAGGCCTGTTGATGACAAGAAGCGCATGCAATGGTGTTGTTTATCGATAAGTTTTTATCATAAAAAAGTACCCGCCCTAAGGTTGCCCCAGCGTCAGTGATGGAATTATTGCCGGTATTATCCCGATTGATATAGTTGGGGACACTTTGATTGGCATAATTGAATAAGTTGTCAAGGTCAATCCGGTCAGCGAAGGTGCGTTCTATGGCTGATAAGTTGTCATTGCGTTGATCATCGGCATCATCGGAATTAGCTACATAGCCTGTGGGTTGTGTACAGGCAGTCTGGTAGTTGTTGGCGTCGCCAAGGCTGTCTCCGTCTAAATCTGCGTACCAGGTAGGTGCTCCATCTCCTCCACAAACACCACATTCATCAATCATCTCACCACAAAGATCGCTGTCATCGTCTGCGTTATCCACGTATCCCAATGGCTGCTCACAGGCTAGTTGCGTGTCAGCTGGATTGCCCAGCCCATCTTGGTCCATGTCTCGGTACCAAGTTTGCTCAGCACAAGGCAGTTCGGGTTCTTCTTGGCAGGAGCTCATCAGAAAGGTAATCATGAGGCAAAAGAAGCCTGTTTTCAAGACGGAGGAATAGGAATACATAAAGTGGTTGGTTGGAATACTCAATTCAGTTGTCGCAGTAAAGACCAACCACCTGTGGGGATACCTACCCCCATCCTAAATTTTTTTTCTCTGATCCACAGGATGAAGATAAACCTCTGCCAGTCTCTCACCTTTTCATATTTTAAGCTTAGATTAGGGTTTCACTATGGATGCTCCCCTGAAATCTTTGTGTGACGAGCCTGTGTTCAGCGCAGTATTCAATGAATACTCTGAAACCCTCTTTCGGTTTCTGTATTATAAGACAGGCGAAGAGTCTTTGGCCCAGGATTTAACTCAAGAGGCTTTTGTTCGCTTATGGCACCATTGTGCCAATGTAGATATTGATACGGCAAAGGGCTACGTGTTCAAAACGGCCAACAACTTGCTTCTGAATCATCACCAACATCAAAAAGTACGGCTAAAGTTTCAGCAGAAAGCCAAAGAAACTTCTCCTCAAGATGGGATGCACCCAGAGTTTTTGATGCAGGAAGCTGAGTTGAAAGAAACCCTGGAAGCGGCCATCAGTAACCTGCCTGAAAAACAGAGGATAGCATTTTTGCTTAGTAGGATGGAGAGAAAAACGTACGCTGAAATAGCAGAACTCCTGGGCATTAGCCGCCAAGCGGTGGAAAAACGAATTTATGCAGCCCTTAAGACCCTGCGCCAAGTCGCAAAAAATATTCCATGAGAGGGTAGGAGTTTGTTTCACTCACAGGTCTTTAACCCTGGAGGGGAGCTTCTTCTTTCCTACATATTACTAACCCAATCATCATGGTGGATGAAGAACTGATACACAAATGGATGTCGGGAAAGCTGACGGAAGCAGAGCGAACAGCCCTCGCTTCTCAGCCAGATTTTGTGGATTTGTCCAAATTGATCAGCTACCTAGACAACTGGGAAGGGCCAAGTTTGGATAAACAGAATATGTTGGCTGAAATTTTAGCCCAACCTAAGCCTGCTTTGAATCCTCAGACCAAGCAGTCTCCTGCCAAGGTGCGTGCTCTCTGGTCCAATTGGGTGACGTATGCGGTGGCGACTGCGGTGGTATGTTTGGTCGCGATTTGGCTATGGCCCA
>CAZFPQ010000163.1:12275-16092 GCA_964521065.1 uncultured Bacteroidia bacterium
CCCACTCCCACTCCCACTCCTACCATCTTGATGGCCCAAGCAGGGGAGAGACTTGAAGAAACCCTGCCCGATGGCTCCCGAGTCAGTTTGAATGCTGGCACGGAAGTCCGATACCTTGATAGCGAGTGGATACACGATAGACGACTAGAACTTCAAGGTGAGGCTTATTTTGAAGTGAAGAAGGGCAGCAACTTTGAGGTGGTGACAGCACTCGGCTCGGTTACAGTACTAGGCACACGCTTTAATGTCCGAGCCAGAGACGGAGGACTTAAAGTCACCTGTTATGAAGGTAAAGTGAGGATAGAGGAAGAAGGGAATAAGGTCGAAATAGAAGCAGGAGAGCGGTACCATCAGGCGAAAAGGCAGCTGCTCGACCAAGTGGAAAAGCCAAGTTGGACGCAGGCCATCATTGTTCTTGACGAGGTCCGCTTGGATGAGGTCATAGCGGAGATGGAGCGACAGTTTGATGTGACCATTCAGACTTCTGCTATAGACTTGGATGTGGAGGGAACCTATAGCTTTTCGGCAAAATCCTTGGAAAAAGCCGTGACACAGGTATTCGGTTCAGGCAAGGTCCAGCTAGTTGAAGTTGGGGAAAAGGAAGTACGACTCCAGAAGATTTCAAGAGAAGAATGACAAAAGCGGTGATAAGCAGGGCATGTTGTCTAGGGGTGGCCCTTTTGCTGGGCTGGTCTTTTGCCTATCCCCAGAATGGGCCAGGCTATCGATACTCTTGTTCCCAGCAAAACTTGAGCCTCGCTTTAAAGCAAATTTCAGAAACTTATGGCCTTTACTTTTCTTACCCTCTAGAACTGACAGAAGGTAAGACTCTACATGGAACCTATGAGGGGCAAAGCTTAGACCTGTTTTTAGATAAACTGTTTGAAGGGCAGGGCATCAGTCATGAGCAGGTGGATAATCAGTTTGTGGTTTTGAGCAAAGGGGAAGACCTTCCTAAGCTATGGAGGCTGTGTGGAACTGTATTGGATAGCAGCAGTGCCAGGCCCTTGGCTTATGCCAGTATATACGATCCTCAAACCGGAAAGGGCATCAACGCTGACCGCTCAGGGAATTTTGTGTTTGAGATCAAGGAGGGAGAAATAGACTCTCTCAGGGTCGGCTATGCCGGCTATGAACCTCTCTGGATCAGGGTTGAGACTTTGATAAATCAAGCTTGCAAGGAACTTCGCTTGGTGTATCGGAACCAAACAGAAACCGGAATTTTGATCACCGAATACCTGTCGGATGGAGTCTCGCTCACTGAAAATGGAGCTGCCACCTTACTAGAACTGAATCGCATGTCCCCTTTACCGGGGCAGACGGATGCAGACGCCCTGAGAAGTCTTCGCTTCTTGCCGGGAATTTCGAGCCCTCAAGGTGAGCTTTCTCAGCTCTTTGTGAGGGGGGGAACTCCCGACCAAAATCTCATAGCCTGGGAAGAAATTCCCATTTATCAGACGGCCTATTACTTTGGGATGATATCGGCCTTTAACCCCGATTTCATTGAGCAAATAAAAGTATATCGAGGTGGATTTGGGCCTGAGTTCAGCAACCGAGTTTCTGGAGTGATTGACTTAAGATCTCAGGTTCAGCTCAGCGACACCCTGAGCTTCGGAACACGGATAGACGGCTTATTAGCGGCAGTCACAGGGCACGTCCCCTTGAGCGGCGAGCGCCTAAACCTAAGCTTTTCCCTTCGGAGGTCGATCAGCGATTTATGGCCCTCCCCCACCTTTCAACAATTGAGCCTTAGAGCCCAGCAGGACCTTCGATTTGAGGACTTATCTCCATTTAGCCAAAATCCCAATTTGATTTTTGATCCAGATCTTATTTTTAGAGATGGCCAACTCAAATTGACTTGGCAAGCAAGTAAGAAGGATAAATTGAGCTTGTCGGCTCTGGCAAATGAGAATCGCTTTGGCATCTACCTGGCCGATACAGTCCGGAATTCTACTCGACAAGACTCTTTAAGGATAGCGAATCAAGGAATGAGTCTGGTCTGGAATCGCAGCTGGACTAAGGGATGGTCGACTCAGCTTAGCGGCCTATTCTCAGGATTTGATCAGTACTACCGATATCAGTTCAAGCAAATGGATACCTTGTCTAATCGCCAAGTTTCCTTTCGAAACACTGATTTGCTGGATATGCAAGGAAAAGCCAGTATTCAATATCAATCCCCATGGGGTTGGCGCTTAAAAGGGGGGTATCAGATACATCAGTACGAACTAGCTTACCATATTGAGGAAGCAGTAAATGGCAATTCCAATATTGAGCAAATGCGGGAGCAAGACGCGAGACTCCATGGGGCTTATTTGTCCTTCAGTAGTCGAGAGGATCAAGCTTTGGGCTTTGAAATTGGGGGCCGCCTTAACCGTTATTCTGGGTTTGATCGTACGTTTCTCGGGCCTCGGGCTGGCATTTGGTATCACTTTGGAACCCGCCTAAGCGCTCGCCTGCATCTTGGTCGTTACCATCAGTTCCTTGCTCAACTGCTGGAATTTCAGGGCCAAGCAGTGGGGCTTAGCATCCCTATTTGGATTCTTGCCCAGCCACCTGAACCAGGCTTTGTCGCAACCCCTCCTCAGGTCAACGATCAAATTCAAGTAGGCTTACTGGCCCAGCCAGGAACCTGGGTTTTTGATTTACAGTTTTACCTTAAGCGCCTTTCTAATGTGAATGCCTTAGCCCTAGGATTTGGATTGGCCGAACCCATTCCCCCAGGGGAAGCAGCTATTCGGGGGCTAGATGTCTTGATTAAAAAACGCTGGCCACATTTTCGAACTTGGGTCAGCTATTCTCTTAGTCAAGTAGATTATCGATTCCCTACATTTCGAGATGAAGAATTTCCTGCCCCCTACGATCAGCGCCATCAACTCAGCGTCATTCAGACCTTTGACAAAAACGGATGGCAGGCTTCCATGGCTTGGCAAATGGGATCAGGTCTGCCATATACCCAAGTAGATGCTTGGAGCCCAGATCTTAATCAAACCTCTGGCCCTGGCCCCCAGCAACTCGTTCCTTCCTTCCAAGAGTACCTAGGACAACGATTGCCTATCCAGCATCAGATGAATGCGTCGGTGAGTTATAGATTTTCATTGTCAGGCCTAGGAGGAGGAACAGGTCAGGTCTGTTTTTCGGTACTAAATCTCTATGGAAGGCAGAACGTCATAGAACGTAGTTACTTTCCCCGTAGGCAATTGAATGCTCCTGGGGTGAGAAATGTGTATGCAGACCGGCTCGATTTGAA
Organism: uncultured Bacteroidia bacterium; assembly: GCA_964521065.1. Lineage (GTDB taxonomy): Bacteria > Bacteroidota > Bacteroidia > J057 > J057 > CAYVAP01. The sequence goes on from CAZFPQ010000163.1 coordinate 15,523, forward strand.
CCTCACGCCTAATTTATCGCTACAACTGAGCTGGTAGGGATGACCACCTGCTTATCAGGAGACTTTACCTTGTACAAAAGACAGCCCCAGTTTTAATGACTGGAGCTGTCTTTGAATGATGTTTGATGCGCTTAACCGGCAGAAAGTTTGGCAATAAGCCAAGGATTGGCATTTCTAATTTTTACTGTCCCAGCCCATACCCTGGTCTCTCCTGCCTGCACATGAGTTTAGCGCTGGTGGTTAGGGCGCAAAAGATCGTTGACAATTTTCACTGGATTGAAGGTGACGATGGGTACCTCTACGAAGATCGTATTCCAGTTGGCCATGGCGCCATTCCAAAGTCCAGGCAACTCTTGGGCTTTCAACTCGCGACCATTTTTTGACTTATAAGCGATGAAACCAGTACTAGGATCACGGAAGTCAAGGAGGTCATACTTTTCTCCATTCTTATTACGCAGGCTACAAACCAGGTCTACCGGATTGAAGTGGGTGGCATTGGACATGATGCCTTTTTGCTCTGGATCTTCGGTGTCAATCTGGGCACTCTCAGCGATTTGAAGACTGATGACT
>CAZFPQ010000164.1:0-4252 GCA_964521065.1 uncultured Bacteroidia bacterium
CTAACCTTCATTCCCACTACTTTATGGGCCCAGCCAGACCTCTTGTACCTCAGTTCCCGAGACAAAAACTTTGACATCTTCCGATACGACTTCGACGGAGGTCAGGAGTATAGACTCACTACAAACCCAGGGTGGGACTGGAATCCCCAGTGGAGCAAGGCCAAACAGGGAATTCTGTACTATCAGAAAGATAGCAGTGGGCAATTTTCAATCCAGCTCATGGACACCCGTGGGCAAAAGCTGCCTTTTGACCCAGGCAAGCTACCGGATTACCACCTGTCGCCTGATGGAACAAGGGTAGTCTATACAAAATCTGAAGAAGGAGCGCCCCAACAAATCTGTCTGAAGGAGCTGGCAACTGGAAAAGACATTTGGTGCAGCCCCAAAGATCATTATCACGGTAGACCCAAATGGCATCCTGTTGGCGCAGGATTTAGTTTAATAAGCGATCAAGACGGCGATCCCGAACTCTTTTTCTATGACATTGAGCAGAAAAAGCTGAAGCAACTCACTCACAACCACGCCCGGGTAAAATACCACACCTGGTCTCCTGAGGGGAAGTTCTTAGCCTTTACCCTGCAGTATTACGAAGAGGGAAAAGCAGATCAAAATGAAATGTATTTATTCAATCTCCAGAGTGGCCGGCAAATTCGGTTAAGCGATCGACGATTTAATGATACCGAATTGGCCTGGTCGCCTGATGGTCAATGGATAGCCTTTCACTCCGATCGAGCGGGAGGGGACCACATTTTTATGATGGAGCTCTCAAGCCAAAAAATCTTTCAAGTCACCACATTGGATTCTTATCATGGAGAACCGGCCTGGGTAGGAACAGAATAAAAACCGGATAAATCGAAAACCAGCTTCACTTCCAAATATGGAAATGACGCTGATTATTTTCCTAAGTAGCTGTTTGGCATTTGGTGGACGGGGGTGGCTTAGCGGGTGGGCCTAACATGCAGAAGTTTTTGGCCTACCTTTTTTTGAAAAAGGTAGGTCCCGCGGATCGAAGATTCCGGGAATCGGAAAGGCGACACCGCTATGGGTTATGACCAGCATTCCGGCCAAAGTCCAACTTAACAGTTGGACTATTTTACCAGCCAAATCAAACAAGTGGAGCGGGCGACAAAGCAAATGATGATCAAAATAGATCAAGGATCTTACTCCATGCCGCTTCCATCAGGGTTTGGGCCAAAGGTCCTCATCGATCCCCATTTGGAGCTCATTGTTTTGATTCAGATCTGAAAGGTCAAAGCTCATCCATTCTCCAATGTAGCCTACTGCAGCAGGTAGTACCAGAGGAATAGCAAGCCAAAAAGCTCCTAGCAAAAGAATGGGCAAAATCAATCCCAAAGCAGCCAGCAGGGCAAAACCTTGGTTGACTTGGCGAGAATGAGGAGACAAGGAAGCAGACTCAGGAGAAAAAGAAGATGACAGGGGTTTTGAATGATTCATGACAAAGGGATAGAGGTGGATCGCCAAAATATAGTTGACCTCTTCTCCTATTTCTTTCCTCTGATATTGGGCCTAATGCCTAACCTGCTTCCTATTTCGTGTCCTTACATGAATAGAAACGCCCCTTCCTATACTTAGGTGACAAAGAACTGATCCAATGGACTACCTAATGATCTAGCGGCCTTTCTCAACCGTCAGCTCAATTGCAAAGTAGCTTTTAGCCCACTTTAGGTCTTTGATTTCAGGCCGGCATTGAGTAAAATTGTATGCATGCATAACATTTTTTAACTACTTACTCAATCCGAAGGGCTGGCTAACTGACACCTTAGGTCCTTCTCATTACAATAACAACACCCATGCAGGTAGCTGAAAAAACAGTCCCCGAAGCTTCTAGCCGCTGGCACCGCCACATCCGCAAGGTTGCCGTACTAGGTTCTGGCGTGATGGGCTCTCGCATTGCCTGCCACTTCGCCAACATTGGCGTGGAGGTACTACTATTGGACATTGTCCCTCGCGAACCCAACGAGAAAGAGCAAGCCAAAGGCTTGACCACTGAGCACCCCATGGTGCGAAACCGCATCGTGAATGACGCATTGAAAGCCGCCGTCAAAAGTAATCCCGCCCCTCTGTACGACAAGAATTTTGTTGGGCGGATCACCACCGGCAACTTCGAAGACGATTTAGCCAAGATCAAAGACTACGACTGGGTCATTGAAGTAGTTGTAGAACGCCTGGACATCAAAAAGCAGGTTTTCGAGAAGGTAGACCAATTCCGTAAAGCGGGAACCCTGGTCACATCGAACACTTCAGGGATTCCCATCCACATGATGCTAGAAGGCCGCAGCGAAGACTTTCGCCGCCATTTCTGCGGAACCCACTTCTTTAATCCCCCTCGCTACCTTCGCCTCTTAGAAATCATTCCTAGTCCGGAGACCGATCCTGGCGTGGTTGATTTCCTATTAGACTACGGCGATCTCTATTTGGGCAAGCAGACCGTAAAAGCCAAAGACACCCCGGCCTTCATCGCCAACCGAATCGGTGTCTTTTCCATCAGCCAGATATTCAAGCTGATGGAGTCCATGGATCTGACCATCGAGGAAGTGGACAAGCTGACCGGACCATTTACGGGCAAACCCAAAAGTGGCACCTTCCGCCTTAGTGACGTCATCGGATTAGATACCACTATTCATGTCATTCAGGGCATTGCCCAAAATTGCCCAGATGATGAGCGACTAGACCTGTTCAAAGTACCTGCTTACGTTCAGACCATGGCGGAGAACCGTTGGCTGGGGGATAAGACTAAACAAGGCTTTTACAAGAAAACCCGTGACGAGCAGGGCAAGCGCCAGATTTTATCTCTGGATCTAAAAACCCTTGAATACCGGGAAAAGATCAAGCCCATGATTCCTAGCCTGGGCAAAGTTAAGAACATTTCTGACCTCGGTAAGCGGATGCGGGTCTTATGGGGAGCTGAAGACAAAGGAGGAGAATTTATTCGCCAGACTCAGTTAGCGCTTTGGGCCTACGTGTCCAATCGCATTCCCGAAATTGCCGATGGCCTCTACCAAATTGATGACGCCATGTGCGCCGGGTTTGGTTGGGAAAAAGGCCCCTTCGCGTTTTGGGACATGATTGGGGTCAAGGAGACTTTGGGTCCTTTTGAGGCTGCAGGACTGAATGTCGCTTCTTGGGTCCATGAAATGGTAGAAGCAGGGATTGATTCCTTTTATAAGATTGAAAGAGGTAAACGCTACTACTACGATCAGGCCAGCAAGTCCTATCAGATTGTACCAGGAACTGAGGAGATCATCGCCCTAGAACTCCTCAAGGGAGAAAATAAAATCTGGGGGAACGCCGATGCATCGGTGATCGACCTCGGAGATGGTGTGATCAACGTGGAGTTTCACTCCAAGATGAATACCATCGGAGAAGGAGTGCTGAAGACCATTCATTGGGCCATTGATCACGCTGAGGAAAAAGGACTCAATGGTGTCGTGATCGCCAACGAAGGGCAAAACTTCTCAGTAGGGGCCAACGTCATGCTTATTCTCATGATGGCTTCTCAACAAGAATGGGAAGAATTGGACATGGCCATTCGCCTGTTCCAAAACACCTCCATGAAGCTCCGCACTTCTGCGGTGCCCGTTGTCATTGCCCCTCATCAGATGACCCTAGGAGGTGGCTGTGAATTCACGCTGCACTCTGACTTAGCGGTGCTGGCCGCCGAGACCTATATTGGCTTGGTCGAAGTAGGAGTTGGGGTCATTCCTGGAGGAGGAGGCACCAAAGAAATGGCCTTGAGAGCAGCTGATTTCTTTACCCAGCCAGGTGGCATGGGCGTTGGCGTATTGCAAGATATGCTGATGAACATCGCGACTGGCAAGGTGGCCACCTCAGCAGAAGAAGCCAGGGCTATGCACATCTTACGCAATACCGATCGGGTAGTCGTCAACCAGAATCGCCGGATCAAAGAAGCCAAAGAAGCAGTCTTAGAGTTGGCCTTGGCCGGCTACACCCCAGTTTCTCCCCGCAAGGAGATCCCGGTGATGGGTCGCAACACCCTGGCTTCGCTCTATGCAGGTATCGCTGGCATGCAGTACGGGCATTATGCGTCTCCCCATGACGTGAAGATTGCTCAAAAGATTGCCTACGTCCTCTGTGGCGGCGACCTTTCTCATGAAGGGGAACTGGTCAGCGAGCAATACCTGCTGGACATTGAGCGGGAGGCATTCCTCAGTCTCTGCGGTGAGCGCAAGACCCTAGAGCGCCTACAGCATATGCTACAAACTGGTAAGCC
>CAZFPQ010000164.1:4352-15957 GCA_964521065.1 uncultured Bacteroidia bacterium
ATGCAAGAAGCATATATCGTAGCTGGAAAGCGCTCTGCGGTCGGCAAGGCCAACCGGGGAGGATTCAAAAACTACCGCCCCGATGACTTGGGCGCGGATGTAGTAAAATCACTGGTCGCCAGTGTACCCGAATTAGATCCTGAACGGATCGATGACCTCATCGTGGGTTGTGCCGTACCCGAAGCAGAACAAGGCATGCAGGTGGCGCGGTGGATTTCGCTCATGTCTCTCCCCATGAGTGTGTCTGGGGTAACGGTCAACCGCTATTGTGGTTCTGGCCTAGAAACCATCGCCATGGGCATCGCCAAGATCAAGGCCGGTATGGCCGACTGTATCATTGCTGGAGGCATCGAAAGTATGTCTATGGTCCCTGTAATGGGGCACAAAGCAGCTCTGAACTACAAAGTGGTATCCGAGCATCCTGATTGGTACCTAGGCATGGGACTCACCGCAGAAGAAGTAGCGGTTGACTACCAAATCAGCCGGGAAGACATGGATGAGTTTTCCTTCCATTCTCACCAAAAAGCCATCCGGGCCATCGATGAAGGGCGTTTTGCTGATCAAATCGTACCAGTCACGGTGGAAGAAACCTACCTGAATGAGCGAGGCAAGCGCAGCACCCGTAACCACGTAGTGGCCGTGGATGAAGGGCCACGCCGTGACACCAGCATCGAAGCACTGGCCAAGCTGAGACCAGTATTCCGGAACAAAGGAACAGTAACCGCGGGCAATAGCTCCCAGACTTCTGACGGGGCTGCTTTCGTAATGATCATGTCTGAGGCCATGGTCAAGGAACTAAATTTAACCCCTATAGCCCGCTTGGTGGGCTATGCCACTGAAGGGGTAGACCCACGCATCATGGGCATGGGGCCCATCAAGGCGGTCCCCAAAGTCTTGAAGCAAACCGGTATGAAGCTGAATGAGGTGGATATGATCGAATTGAATGAAGCCTTTGCCGCCCAATCACTAGCGGTGATCAAGGAACTAGACATCGATCCTAGCCGTGTCAATCCCAACGGAGGCGCCATCGCCTTGGGCCATCCCTTGGGTTGCTCAGGAGCTAAGTTATCCATTCAACTCTTCGACGAACTGCGCCGTCAAGGTCAAAGTTTTGGCATGGTCACCGCCTGTGTAGGGGGGGGACAAGGAGTAGCGGGCATCTATGAGCGCCTAAACTAGTTACGACCAAAACAAGCATCTGGCTAAGGCTCCTGGTCATCCAGGGGCCTTTTTTGATTTTTATCCAACTCTCCGAAGCTTTCTTTCCAACGGTTAATTCGTTTTACATATAAAACCGTGCATACTTGACTTGCACAGACATTTTGACGAAATTATATATGCTAACTACAATATAAAGCCACTTCACATGGCCAATAAAACTACTACAACCAAACCCCTCTCCGAACAAAGCCTAGAAGAGCTCCAGGCTAAAAAGAAGGTTTTTCAAGGCCTCTTGATGGTCATGGCCCTACTCGGCCTGCTCTACGTAGGATACTACGTTTACCTGATGGGCAGTGGAAACTTTGAAGCCAATCGCCACCTTTTGGGGATAGTTCCCCTTTTGGGTTTGGGCCTTGCCTGCCTGCCTTCTTGGATGCTTCTCAGCCAAGTCTTGAAAGAAATGGCTGGCCGTAAAGAAGCAGAAAGTGCTTGATAGGCCATTTAATTCAGCCGAGCATATCCTTGGACATAGCTAGAATCCGTCAAGGCTTCCAAAAAGGCCTTCAAATCACGCTTTTCTTGCTTTTCCAAAGCGATAGGATGGATTAAATGACTCGTATTCATCCCAGCTCCTCCTCCATGGGCAAAAAAATTGATCACTGAGTCTAAACTCGGAATAGATCCGTCATGCATGTAAGGAGCTGTAAGCGCGACATTGCGCAGCGTTGGTGTTTTGAAAGCTCCCATATCGCCGCTGTCTAACGTGATGCGGTAGCGCCCTAGATCTGCATCTCCTAAGTGAGTTAAGCCCAGGGAGTGGAACTGATAGTCTGTCAAGTTGGGACCATGATGGCAAGTAGCACAAGCCAATCTTTTGCTAAAAAATAGTTCCATCCCTCTCATTGCCTCGACAGACAGCAAACTTGAATCTCCATTGGCTTTAAACTCGTCATAAGGCGATCGAAAACTGATCAAGGTTCGTTCAAAAGCTGCCAATGACCGGGTGATTACATATGGATCAGGCTCACGACCAAAAGCCATTCTCGCCATGTCTGAGTAAGCTGGGTGCTGTTTGAGTCGCTGGACGGCCTCTAAAATGGAAAAATCCATTTCGTGCTCCGTCTCTAAAGGTCCCAAAACCTGCAATTCTAAGCTCGGAGATCCTCCTTCTGCGAAGAAGTGAGGCTGATACATCAAATTGACTAGTGTTGGGGTATTTCGGGTGCCTTGCCTTTGGTGAATACCTTTGCTGAGAGTCAATCCATCAGTAAAAGCCCTCCCAGCATGATGGCAAGAAGCACAAGAGATGCTGCTGTCTCTGGAGAGAATGGGATCAAAGAACAAAGCACGTCCCATTTTAATCTTAGCGGGAGTGATGGACTGATCTTCGGTTAAAGGCAATGGTTTAGGCCAATGGGCAGGAAAAGTCAGCAGGATGCTTGAGCCGTCTGGGTAAGAATTATCTGAGGCAGTCGCACAGGAAGTGAGGTATATCAATAGCTGGATGCAGCCTATCCAGGTTACAACTCCTATCAAATTGTTAGGTACTAGCTTGCTAGACATCGCCAATCTATTCTACCCTAATTGCTTTTTTGCTATACGAATGTAGCAACAGCAAAGGTTTTAGCCGGTTTAATTACCTATATTGGGAGCAAGAACACAATCCTGACTCCAGTGCCACAACGCTTACTCATCGTACTTCTGTCGTTGGCCTACCTAATGGGGGTTTTTCGCCCCTATCTTCCCTATTTGGAGTATGGGATTCAGTACCGGTACTACAAGGAGGTTCTTTGTAAAAACAAGACCCTTCCCGAGCTCAATTGTAACGGAAAATGTATCCTAGCCCAAAAGCTCAAGCAAGCCGCGGCTCAATCTGCGCCTGATGCGCCTGTCCCTCCAGAAGGGCCTCAACTTGAAGACTTCTTGCTAGGGGAGCTTCCCATTCAAGCCGGTCAGGCTTGCTTAAATGGCTTTCGCATCTCGCTAGCCTTGGAAGTGCTCCCTCATCAAGCACCAGAAATCGCTACCCCTACCCCACCGCCTTGGGCTTAAGTACTCTGCCTCTTAGCCACCTTTAAACCATGCATTTGGGCGGACGCCCAAATGCGACATTTTCACATTTTGCTCATGCCTGCTCATCCAAAGAATTGGATGTCAGGCTCATTGGGCCATTAACTGATCTAATCAAACCACTCATACAGAGGTGATAAGGCTTATGTGAGGAAGGGATGTCTGATCTCTGCTCTTACTCTCTTCTGTGTCAACATGGCCTTTCTCCTCAACTGGCAGCTTGAGCCTAGCTGCTACCAAAACATATAAACATGATGCTAAATCTAGTAAGTACCCTACACATACTTGTCCTCATCTTCTTGGCTTTATTTTCAAACGTCCATGCACAAACTCTCTGGACTTCGGGTCGGGCTGATGGACATGCCCCTATCAGCGTAATGGGAGACCACACCCATAGTCAAGGTGAATGGATGTTCTCTTATCGCTACATGTACATGGGCATGGAAGGCATGCGTCAAGGAAACCAACCCCTTGAGGCTGCTCAAGTAAACAATCCAGAACTAGAAAACTACCTCATCTCCCCTACCCGTATGCCTATGGGCATGCACATGTTGGGGGGCATGTATGCCTTGACGAATAACTTAACCCTGATGGCTATGCTTGGCTATACTCATGCTAGCATGGACCATGTAACCAGAGCTGGGGGGAGTTTCACTACAGAATCTCAAGGCCTGACCGACAGTCGCCTCACTGTACTCTGGAAATTGCTAGACACAAAAGGGCAGCGAGTGCACCTGAACTTGGGTCTTTCTTTACCTACAGGAGGCATAGAACAAATGGATGTAACTCCTGCCTCTAGCCCCAGCGAGACCTTGCTGCCTTATCCCATGCAAATCGGTTCAGGGACCTTTGACCTGCTGCCTGGAGCCACCTATCTCTGGCAGACGAAGCGTCTTTCCGGAGGGGCTCAGGTAGCCGCTCGCCTACCCTTGGGAACCAACCAAAACAGCTATAGCTGGGGTAATCAGTTTCAGGCCAACCTCTGGGCAGCCTATCTCATCCATACCTCTCTCAGCCTATCTTTGAGAGTACATGGCAATCAAGCTGGTACTTTCTCGGGGGCCGATGAGCGTTACATGATGGCGGTAAACAACCGCATGGTCCCAACCGTTTTCACAGAGAATACCGGCGGCACTCAGCTGTTTGCAGGCCCCGGGGTCAACTTCTATCTTCCCAATGGGGTCCTCAAAAACCTCCGTCTTGGTGTAGAGGCGACCTTTCCCCTGTATCGCAAGCTCAATGGCGTCCAGTTAGAAACGGATTTCGTTATAAACTCAGGTATTCAGTATTCTTTTTGACCCTAACCCAAACCATAATCTCTATGAAAAAACTATTCTGGCCCTTAGCCATGACGCTACTCATGGCCGCTATGCTGGCAGTTGCTTCTGGATGTAAGCAAGACGGCTGTACTGACCCCAATGCTTTGAACTACGATCCAGAAGCATCAGAGTCAAATGGAAACTGTGAATATCCTGAACTCAGCTTCAGCGTACAGCCTGTGGTGAACGGAGAAGAACTAGTCATGAATCAAGATTATGTCATCAACGGAACCACCGTAAGCTTTGAAGCTGTCAATTTCTATTTACAGGATTTTCGCCTGATGGACATGGATGGAACCCTGACCGAGTCCATTGATACCATTCTACTGTCAAACACAGGTAATCGCGAGTTTGAATTAGGCACGTTGGGTACAGGCCATAAACACATGATGACTTTTCAAATTGGCCTTGATTCTGCCACCAACCACCTTACTGATCCGAGTACCAAAGAAAGCAGTGATCCGCTGGCCTTTCAATCTCCCTCCATGCATTGGAGTTGGGACAACGGATACATCTTCATGCGGGTAGATGGAAAGGTGGACATTGACGGTGACATGATGGTAGACAGCACCTTGACCTTCCATCTTGGCAAGATCCCCAACCGCAAACAGGTGACTTTGATGCTACATAGCAACGCAACGGAAAAAGATTTTGACGTCAATGCGACCTTCGACCTCGCCACTTTCTTCGCAGGTATCAACCTGAAAGAGGAATACTTCACCAAGACAGGTAATGCGCCCATTCTAGCAGCCAAAGCAGCCGACAACATTCCTGGGGCATTTGCTTTGGAGTGATTCCTTTAAAATAAAAATCATATTAAATCCCCCAGGTCCATATGGGCTTGGGGGATTGCTAATCAAGCAAAAGGGAAGATCACGATTAGGGAAATAATCGCGCAATAGGCGGTTTAGCCACTTTCCAAATAGCGATAAAAATCAAAATCTGGAATAGAAAATTGATTACCATATTCATGTCCCATATCAGGTTGAATATTGTATCCGATACAGAGACATTGGAAAACATAAAAACAAATAGACTCGCAGTATATTGGATAAGCACCGCTGAATTAACCCATAAAAAAGGCTCATCGACCTCGGTCTTTCCTAGCATTCCAAAGAAATAAATCAACGCATAGGCAATCAGCAATGTATTTACTAAGGTTTTCGCATAAGAATTATAGGAGAAGATGTCTTGCAAAAACAAGGAATTTAAAACGATGAGCCCGCTGATTATCAGGATAAATACCCAAAATCCATCTCTTTCAAGAAAATCCAGGATCCTAGTCTCTCGGTAAAGCAGGGTAAAAAGGACAAACTCAATTAAGGTATGGATGTGTAGCAAAGGGAGATTGTTGGTCCCATAAGGCAATAGAAAAGTAATTCCTTCAACCAGCAGATTCCAAAAAAGGTAGGCTAAAAGCACTTTAAAAGCGCGTGGCAAGCGACTAAAGTAGATGACGGCTAGTACTATAGAGCCCAATAAAATCATGGGGATCGCGCCAATCAAATAGGGAACTATCTCTGAGAGCATAAAAAAAGGTACAAACTCAAAGGCAATATCACCCCAAATTAGCTGATGTATCACGCAAAAAAAAAGGGAGCTGAGCTCCCTTGAGTGATCACGATTTAATCAATTGTATGACAGCAAGGAGGTTCTGCCCCTTCACCACAGGTGGCATTGGGGTCTGGATTACAAGGTTCAAAGTGCCACTCTTCTGTTCCGGGCGTAGGTTCTTCGCATTCCCCTGAACATTCCACCAGATGAATGTCTCCACTCCAATTGTTGTTGGGATAGTATAGATAGGACTGAACTCCCTCTCCAGCCGCAATTCCCAAGAATTTGCTTAAGCCATTTCTTCCAAACCAGTATCCTTTGTTTCCATTTAGCTGGCTTAAGGTCGGGGGTGGAGTGGTAGCAGAATCCAGGAATCCAGGACAATAAATGGGACAAGGCTTGGTGAAATCAAAGTAGCGGTATTGCCCAGAATTAACGGGAGTCTCAATCGCAAAGATCAGCTCAAAAGAGGCAATTCTGGAGTTGTAGCCAATCATCGCATAGATGGTATCTGCATTGGAGATATCGGGATCATTCCTTAATGCGACGATATCACCGTGGTTGGTCTGAAAGCCTAGTACAAATTGCTTATTGGGTTGATTCTGAACCAAGGATTCAAAATCATCCAACATCTGCTTGGCACAGGCTTTTGATATTTCTGAATTCCCGGGAGACTGGGCAGGGCATTGGTCCTCGGTCATCGTGAGGTCTGTGGCTTCAGCAGGCTGCTCGGCTTGCTCTTCAGAGTTCTTTTCAGACTCTTGCTGGCTAGGGCCCGAACAAGCTGTCCACATAAAAAGGCTTAGCAGAATCGAGAAGCTATAGAGGAGTCTTTTCATTGCGATTAGAGAATTAGAAGTTGAGTCAATATTTCTGCAAAAACAACATTTCATCTCCACACAATTTATACTTCGCCAAAACAATTCTCAAGAGACAAATTCCGTCAATTTACCCGCACTTGGCTTACCCTTTCTGAATTTACTTGGGAGCATTAGAAGTACTGTCCAACCCCAATCACGATTCCCCTCCGCTCTGGCATCCGCCAATCTAAGCCGTAATCCAGCCTGAGCATCGCGTTATGAGCGTTTTTATAAATGAATCTGACTCCGCCCCCGATAAAGTGCTGGAAGGTCTCCGCAGACAGCAAGTCATTGAGCTCTCCCCCTGGCTCTCGCCAAGTCCCCGCATCAGAAAAAGCGACCAATTGGGCAGCGAAGCGATTTCGATCCCAAATGGCGTGACGATATTCTAGGTTCCATACCAAAACGGCGGTACCTCGATCAATGCGGTTGCCAGATCCCCGGATGTTTACCTGGCTATCCAAAACGAAGGGTGCAAAAGGAGATTCCTGGTTGACGGACAGGCCCGCCCTGAACCTTGAAGCCAAGTTTCCCCGATCACCTAGGGTTTTGAAATAGAGGAAGTCAGCCCAGTAGATGTAGAAGTTCTCTCTCCCTTGGGCCGGGACATAGGTGATCATCTGGGCGTATTGACGTAGTTGCCAACCTGAAAGGGTGTAAAAGTGGTAGTTGATCCGATCTAAGTTATGGGTCAATTTATAGAGAGCTTTGGGGATCCGGGCCGAGTCTGGCCCCATCGTAACTTCGCCTAGATGGCGGGCATCTTTGACGTAGCTCTCCACGAAATAGCTCGCTCCCAGTTCTATCCAATGCTGATAGTCTAGCTCTCGGATGAGTGAGAGGCCCACCGTACGGTTTTGGTAGATGTAAAAGGTAGGATTCTCCTCAAAGTACAAAGGCTCAATGGAGCCCCATTGAAGCAAGTTCAAGCTAGCCCCCCAGCGACTGCCCCAGAGATATGGCACCCGTAGGTACAATTGTCCATTGTGCTGGCGATCATTGTTCAAATAATAGGCCGTGGCTTGAATTCCGCCCCCCAGCAAGTTGAGTTCAGTCGCCCCCACCTGCCCCCAGATGTTGTCGCGGATGCCGCCAAAGTTGACGATGGGAAAAAGGGTCCAAGCCTCTTCGATTGAAACGGTCAGGTTCCACCCCTCTTCGGTGCTGTCTATACGAGCTTGAGCCTGACTGACGCTAGGAAGGTTAACCAGTCTTTGCAGGTCCTGGGCCAAGGCTATGCTGTCTATAGATTGGCCTAGGTCTTGGGTCAAAAAGTGATTCAAATAGCTCACCCGGTGCCGCTTGAGGCCCTCCCAGTTAAGCTTTTGGATGACTTGCTGTCCGCAGACCAAGTGGCTAGCTAAGACCAAACAGAAACAGCAAAATCCCCTCGTGAAAGGGGATCGTTTTTTGTCACAACTCCTCATGGGTATGCATGATGGTAAGAAGACCTTAAGATGATTAGAGCTTACGTATGCCCTCTCTCATACAGCAAATTTCTATATCTCTAATAACGATGACTCGTTGGGCAAAGTGGCTTTATAAATTGATGCGAATCCCAAAATTCAAGGTGGAAGCCCGGCCGTTGTTGTTCTGCAGATTTTGATCAGTAAAATAGGTATAAAGGGCTTCTAGCTCAAACTGACGAGTAAATTGATATTTTGCTCCTAATCCGGCTTGAGCAAAATAATCAAAGCCAGCAGAGGGGGCCCAACGGGGGGAATATCCACTCAATGCATATAAAGTAGTCTTGGGATTGGGAAAAAAGCTACCAATCAAGGTTACGGGCGTGGAGACACGGTTAAAGGCTCCATTTTCAGAATTACCAATATCTTCCCAGAACAAGTCGATTTCCGTAAACAAGGAGAAGCGATTACCCAAAGTGAAGTCATTGAAAAACTGGGTCCAAAAAGTGGGTCCATCCCAATCAAAATAAGTAATGCCGGTTTCTCCTCCTTCCAGGTCATTCCCTACGGGAAACCACAAGGCGCTTTGAACCGAAAAGTTTCCCCATTTGGGGACGGGGGCCCAGCGAATCTTGGGGCCAATGCTCGCAATCCCACTGCGGTATGCCGTAGGCTCCCCACCTCGAAACACCTCCGTGATGGAGGAGGGCAAAGCGGTATTGGAAACCCTGCGATAGCGAATCTCCACCCCAGCATTGAATAGGTCACTCACTCCGTAAAGACTGGTCACAAAGGTGGTGAAGAAGTTGGCTCTTTGACTCAGGTCCCCATTATCGTTGCGGGTTACTTGGGTATAGAGGTTGTTGAAAATCTTGTTTTCGAAGCTTCCCTTGGGAATGGTAGAGGACACCACGTAGCGAATTGAATTGGCCGCAATGGGGGCGGGACCTCCTTCCGTAGGGTTTTCTACCGAGGACTTTTCAACTCCGACGCTTAAGTTGGGGCGGGGCCGATCGTTTAGGGTCCAGTCATAATCGTAATAGTTCACTCCATACCCTTCAGGTATCTTCTGTTCACGATAAGCTTGGATGTAACTCAATGCGCCCGCCTGATTCTTGCCAAAATCACTTTGATACCAGCGAAATATTTGGGAGAGTCCCACTTGTTGTTTGGCTTCGTCTAGGCGAACAAAGTAGGCGTCGTTAAGGGCGAGGCGGGTCTGTTGCTCCAACTGGGTTTCTAGCTGCTCTGGCTGGTAAGCAAAATCGGTCAAGGGAGGGCAACCCAAGGCTCCACAAACCAATACAAAGTGAAGACGTGCGTCAGGGAAAAGCTTGAATAGCGTCTCTTTCTCTAGCTCGTTTAAGCTCATTTTTTCTCCCCCTACCACGACTCCATTCTGGTCAAAGAAGTTCGGAATGTCTTGTACCGACTTCAAGGGAAACTGTTCCAGGGCTTGGTTGATCACCAAGAGATTGTAGGCGTTGATGTAGAAGGCCTTGAGTGAGGGGCCTTCTGCTCCGTCGAGATCTATGGCTTCAATTTGGTCAATAAGTTGGTGAAAGCTTGCATCCTGCTTGATGCCAGGATAATCTACGACCCCAGACTCAACGTGTCTTTTTAGCAACGCATCTACTTGTTCAAAGAAAGCAGGGCTAATGGGATCGGCAAAGAGGGCGAGGGAGCTGCCAAGCAGCAAAAATGAGATAAGGATGTTTCGGATGTTCATTTGGTTGAGATTGGAGAGGTTTGTCCAATTGACTCCACAAAAATGGAGGCTCGCGCAGGGTCCGAATGTCAGCCAGAAGTCTTTTTATTCTAATTTTCAATAATTATTTATGCCTAAAAAGTTCACTTTATAAACAAAATAACAAAAGGTGATAGCTTCGTGATTCTTTTGTGATAATTTGATAATGAGAGCTTGAGATTTTGGGAAAATGAGAGTCAAATAAGGTGTATAAGATATAGGGCAAAAGCTAACCAATATATATGAGCTGGCAGCTCAAATGAACCGCCAGCTCACATATGATTAAAAAAGATCAAATCCCCTTTTCGTCTATTGCTTCAGCAAGGAGCCTACTTTTTCTTCAAAAATGCCTTCCCCAAAACCACTCCAAGTCATGGCGACCTTGCCTTCTCCGTCAATCAAGACGTAGGTAGGCAATCCTTGCACCCCATATTGAGCTGCGACGCCGCCGAAGGTCCCTTTTAAATCAGAGAGATTGGTCCAGGTAATGCTATCGCGTGCCGTGGCCTCTTCCCACCAATCGACCTTGGTATCCATGCTGAATCCCACGATGTTGAGTTGGTCGCGATACTTGTTTTGGAGCGCTCTAAGCTCAGGGGCGGCCCATACGCAAGGACCACAGGCTAGGCTCCAAAAGTCCAGCAACAAATACTTGCCCTCCTCATGAAAGGCGCTGAGTTGATGCAGTTCCCCGGTTAAATCCCTTGCTTCTACGTCTACCATGGGGTCCCCCACTTCAGGTACCTGAGGTTTGTTTAACTCCGTCGCAATGCCGACTCCATAAAGCGATTCGCGGTAGCGGGGTTCGAGTTGATCATATAGGCTTTGTAGCTTGGCCGAGCCTCCAATTTGATCGAGGTTAAACCTTGCCAGAGAATACAGGCGTCGTACGGAACTATAGCTATTGGGGTGAGCCTCGATCTGAGCAAATTCTATAGGAATAGTCAACTTGTGCATAGAATCAAGTGGCCCATCAATGGCTTGGATCAGCTGTCCATAATTCTGGTCTTGCTTGCCATCTAAATAGGCTCTCACATAGCTATTTCGAATGGCGTATAGACTGTCTTTGATTCGTTCTAGGTCTTGAATAGGCTCTTTCAATGCGCTGAGTGCTTGCTGCTCCTTCCCTTGGCTGCTCGCGGTCCAGGTAGCTAGATAAGGCCCATCCCCTTTGATCCACACTGGGCCAGCATCTTCTTCCACCCAAAAATCAAGGCCACCGATGGGACCTTCAGGCAGGAAACTTCGAAGACCTAAGCGCTGAGGAAGAGCTTCTTCGATGGTCGCTTGGAAATAAAACGTATCAGCTACCACATAGACGGAGTCGATGGTGCTCCCTGTGCTGTGGCTGTATTGCATAAGGTTAAAGAAGGTTCCCTCAGGCAGGCCTGTAACGTGTCCCCGTAGGATTACTTCCGCAGGTTGAGCGAATAAGCTGCCAATGCTTAGGCAAAGGATCAGAAGCGTAGCTTTCATAATGATTGAGTG
>CAZFPQ010000165.1:0-15890 GCA_964521065.1 uncultured Bacteroidia bacterium
CTAGGTTGCGGCTGATGTTGGTTTCCCACTTGAGGTTGGGATCCGCAAAACCAGGCTGAGTGAAACCAGAAGTCAGGTCATTGGTATTGCCAAAGGGATAGTCCACGTTGGAAATTACCACGGGTGAATACGCATAGGCGGGGATACGGTCAGAGCCTGTAGTTCCGTAGCCTGCGCGAATCTTACCCAAAGTAAGTACATCGGAAATCCCATCTAAGAATCCTTCTTCAGAGAAGGTCCATGCACCAGAGATGGAAGGGAAGATACCCACTCGGTTGTTTGGGCCGAAGTTGCTGGAAGCATCCCGGCGGATAACCGCATTTACTGAGTACTTAGACTTATAGCTGTAGAATGCACGTCCCAACCAAGAGTGAATGTTGGTCTCAGTGATGTTTTGCTGACCTACCATGGGCTCTCCGTTGGAGATGGTGGGCGTATTCACGGAGGTGATGAAGTTGGCTCCAGTCTGGTACCAGTCGTTGTTGGCTGTTTCAAAGGTACGACCAGCCAGCAAGTTGATCTTGTGATTGCCAAAGGTCCGGTTGTAGTTCAAGGTCGCCTCAGCGATGGTCCGAACTCCACGAGAAGTGGAAAGACGTAGGCTGGTATTGGGGTTACCTGCAGCCTCGTTCAAATTTCCTTCGTCGTCAAATACATCAAACTTGGGAATAAACAGGCGATCACGGAAGATATTGACAGATCCCCCTAGGTTAATGTTGGCGGTCAAACCCTTGATGAGTTCATAACCCAAGCGAAGGTTGCCATTGATTTGCTCTCCATCTCTTGAGCTCTCTTGGCGAAGTTTGCCGGCGAAGCCTGCTACTACCTCAGGATTGGTCCCATCTACATTGAATTCTAAGTCATCGTCTTGGTTGATAGACACGGGCTCACGATAAGGAGCTAACCTGGTCGCGTCATAAATTAATGCCCAAGGCTCGCGGTCTTGGCGACTGATGTTCAAGCCAATGTTGGTTTGGGCCTTAAATTTACCCTTCTCGAAGGTGGTGTTGCTACGCAGAGAGTACTTGTCATAGTTGGAGTTCAACAGAGAGCCACCTTGGTTGAAGTAGGTGCCAATCACGCTGTAATTCAAGTATTTGCTTCCTCCGTTTACGTTCAAGGTGTAGTTCTGAATCGGTGCGTTGTCTACTTGCAACAAATCGTACCAGTCGGTGTCAAAATCTAACCCGTCAGGGTTGAACTGCAGAGGATTGAAAATCCCTGAAGTTTGAGTCCGTTGTTGCAGGTCCGTGATGTATAGGGCCTCAATGGTATTAGCCAAAGGAATACCTGAGCGGATGCTTTGGAAACCATAGTAGGAATCAAAACCTACGTGTAGACCTTGGCTACCTCGCTTGGTGGTGATCAAGATTACCCCTGCTGAAGCACGAGAACCATAGATCGCGGCCGAAGCTCCATCCTTCAGTACCTCAATCGACTCAATCTCTTGAGGGGTGATGTTGGGGTTGGACTGGTAGGTTACTCCGTCTACCACATATAGAGGTTCTGAGCCTCCTGGCTGGAAAGAGGTCACCCCGCGAATCAGAATCTGAGAGTTCTCTCCGGGACGGCCGCTTCCGTTGCGCACGCTTACCCCAGCTAACTGCCCCTGTAAGGCGGTAGCTAAGTCAGAAGTCGCAACCTTGTCGATCTCTTCGCTTTTTAGTTGCACAATTGCACCCGTTACTTCGCGTTTGGTCTGGGTGCCATATCCTACCACTACGACTTCCTCTAAAGACATGGGAAGCATGGTCACATTGATTACGGTGCGGCCATCAACAGCGACTTCTTGACGCTGATACCCCACATAAGAAAAAACGAGGATGGGGTTTTCGGTTTCAGTCACGAGGCTAAACTCCCCCTCGTCATTGGTAAGGGCTCCGTTGGTGGTTCCTTGTTCAGAAACCGTGAGGCCGGCCAACGGCCCGGAGTCCTCGCTCGAAAGGACCTTGCCGCTTACCCTGCCTTGACCCAAAAGACTATTTGGGAATAGGAAACCTATCCCCAAAAGCCCTATAAGGGTGAGCCGTTTTGCGATGAATAATAGTTTGGTCATGTACTAGTGAATTGGAAAATTAGTGTCGTAAGTCCTTATTGTTCACATGGAATTCCCAGCCCAGACCTTATCGGCCCAGTCCACTGAATTGGTGCAGTTTCAATGGTAGGAATGTTGCTCTATGAGCCTTATGAAAAAGTATTTTGAGTCCCTGTATGAAACGAGTAATCAATCCTTTTTACTCACACATCCTTTAGCTACTTAATGACATACTCATACAATTGAATGTGTAAAGTGGGTCAATTGGTGATCATTTTTCCCTGTTTTAAAGTATGAAAAGAAGGAGAATCTCTCTTTGACCATTTACAAGTTGGGTGAGTTTTGATAGTTTCTAGGTTTATTTTGCGCCAAAAAGGGTGTGTTTTGGGTCAAAAATAGAAAACTAGATATCTCTATATCATTTGTTATAGGTGGGCATTCATATGTGCTAACGGCGTGAATTTTCCTGGTATTCCTTGGGGCTCATCCCGTATGCATCCCTGAAATAGGTACGGAATAAATGCATGTTTGCCACCCCTGTTTGGTAGAATACTTCTTTTACAGATAGGTCAGTTTGGGCCAAAAGCTGAGCGGCCCGTTTGATTCGGAAGTCTCGCATAAAACCAAGCGCGGTGTACCCTGTCATGGCCTTGATCTTTCGATTGAAGGTGGATTTTGACATGTTTAGGCTCTGCGCAAATTGATTCACGGAGAAGTCTCCTTTAGCGAGATTGCCTTCCATGACTTCTACCAATTGTTTCATGAACTGGGCTTCAGCGGGGGTGACTTCTAGATCCTTGAGTTCAATGTTATAACCAGACTGACTGATTTTTTCTCTCAATCGTTCGCGAGAGTTGAGGACCGATTTTATTTGCGCCTTGAGTACAGCAATATTAAATGGTTTGGTTACGTAGGCATCTGCTCCCTGCTCAAAGCCTTTCAGTTTCATCTGAGAAGAATCCTTTGCCGTCAGCAGGATGACGGGTATATGGCTGGTTTGCTGGTCTTCCTTTAATTGGGCGCAAAACGTGAAGCCATCCATTCCCGGCATCATCACGTCACTGATCACGAGATCTGGTTGCTGATTCAAACAAAAATCTAGCGCTTGCCGCCCCTCTTCTGCTTCATCAACAAAATATAGGGGCTCTAATAGCTCCTTTAGCATGGTCCGAATGGGCAGGTTATCTTCTACTAACAGAATGCGAGCTGCGTTTGCCCCCCTTTGCTCTGTCGGGACAGATGGGGAGGTAGCCTGTAGGATGTTTAAAAGGTCACCATCCTCATGAGAGTAAGTATGGGGTGAGGCCTGCTTGGAGTCGATGACGGCTAAGGGCTGGACGTGCTCTCTCCCTTTAGGAAGTTGGATGAAAAAAACGGTGCCTTGTCCTTCTTCGCTTTCAAAGTACAGCTTGCCGAGGTGCTTTTCTACAATGGTCTTAGCATAGGCCAATCCGATACCGGTACCTCCCTGAGCCATTTCTTTGACCTGGGTCGCTTGGTAGAAGCGCTTGAAAATGAAAGGTTGATCCACTTTGGGAATACCGGCTCCGTTGTCCTCAATAGATATGTGTATCTTTTCTGCATCAGCACCTATTCGCATGACTATACTTCCTCCTTTAGCAGTGTGTTTGAATGCATTGGAGAGCAGGTTGTAAAATACTCGCTCGATCTTATGGAGGTCAATCCAAGCCAAGAGGGGCTCATCGGGCGCTTCCAGGCTTAGGTTAATACCTTTCTGCTCAGCCCACCACTTGAAGGAAGTTAAGCTTTGTTTGGCCAATTCGCTGAGGTCATATGGCTGCAACTTTAGGGAATCCTTCCCTTGATCAAGCTTCTGCAAGTCCATTAGCTCTGAGATGAGCCGCAGCAAGATGCGTGAGTTGTGCTGAATGATCTGTAGGTCTTTCCGGACAACACCGTCTACCAGGTTGATGGCTTTCTCTAAATAACCTTGAATCAAGGTAAGTGGGGTTCGGAACTCGTGTGAGACGTTGGTAAAGAACCGCAGCTTCACTTGGGCCAATTCTTCCACCTTTTCTTTTTCAAACTGCTGCATCACCAGCTCATTTTTACGTTGGATGCGGATCAAGGAGTACTGCTGGAAAAAGATGATCAATGCCACAATGAGCAAGAGGTAACAAGCGTAGGCAGCTTGACTTTTCCACCATGGAGGAGTAACCGTAATAGCCAAGGTTTTGACCGGGCCATTCCACATGCCATCCGAATTCGAGGCTCTAACTTTGAAGATGTAGGAGCCAGGTGGGAGCTTGGTGTATTTCGCGAATCGAGAGCTAGGGCCTGTACGAATCCAGTTTTCGTCATAGTTCTCTATCATGTACTCATAATGCACCTTCCGAGGAGAGGGGTAGTTCAGGCCAATGAATGAAAGGGTAAGGGTGCTTTCATCATGTCGGAGCCTCAACTGTGGAGTTTCGTTTAGGTGGTTGGTCAGCAAGATCCGCCCGTTAAGATCCTCTTGCGGAGCAACGGGTTCATTTAAGATCTGCAGTTGGGTCAAGATGACCGAGGTAGATGAGGTATCTTCTTGAATTTCTTCTGGATAAAAGGCATTGATGCCCCGTATGCCCCCAAAAAACATTTCCCCAGAGCTGCTCTTAAGACAGGAAAGATCAGCAAACTCAAAGTCCTGTAGCCCGTCAGACAGACCATAGTTGATAAAGCGTCCCTCAGCTCTTAAAAAATGTGATATTCCTTTGTGAGAGGAAATCCATAGATCTCCCTTTTTGTCCTCGAGAATGCCTTTAAGGGTATTGCTAGGCAGTCCCTCACTGGTGCCCCAACGTTCAAAATTGCGATCGCTTTCCACCCAGCGGTTCAATCCCCCACCCATGGTGCCAATCCAAATGTCTCCGGCTTCGGATTCATACATCGGAAGTACATAATCGTGGCTCAGGCTATGGGGATCTTTGGGGTCATACCTGAAAAAGGTCATCTGGGGCTTGCTACGGAGCTTCTCCTGCGCTGAAACCAAGGCCAAGCCTCTGCTCCCTCCAATCCACAATCGACCCTTGCGATCGATCAACAAGCTTCGGACTTTGTTTTCAGTGACTACGCTTGTATCACCTGGGAACTTTATGATATTGATTTCATCTGTTAAGCTATTGTATCGATAGATGCCGCGATCATAGGTGGAAACCCATATCCAAATTGAGTCCTGTACCACGTCGGTGACGTTGCCCATAATGGAAAGCAGCTTGTTGGGCTCGTTTACTTCATTGAGTTCTTCGCCATTTATTTCAAAGAGTTTGGGCCTAGAGGGATAATGAGGACCCTGATACAGGTAACTTCGTCCCTTGAGCTTGAGCTCCCTGATCTGATGAATCAGTCTTTCTTGATCTCCTACCGGAGAGGCTGTACCCAGATAGCCACGGCCGTCGGCTAGGGTAAAAAAACGGTACATGCCCCTTCCATCAGTTCCCACCCAGATCCGGCCCTGATGGTCCTCATAGATGCTGCGAATCCTTTTCCGGATGCCGCGGTTGTTTTTTAGAGCATAGTATCGAAATCGACCCGGTCGAGTATTGAACTGAATAAGGCCGTCGCCTTTGGTCCCAATCCAGACCATGCCGTGTTGATCATCATAGATGTCAAAGATGTAACTAGAAAACCTTGGGATCTTCTTTCCCCTTACCAGATAACTTGAGGCTGGTTCTTCCGCTTTCCTGGAACTGGCCTCTGGAAATAGAGAGGCTGAAATTGAATCGGCAGGAAGAGTCCAGATGCCATCTGCGGTCCCCACCCACAAAATTGTATCTTGCAGCCCTAAGGCAAAGGATGGAATGTCACTCACTTGAATCAGACGGCCCAATCTTGGTGAAATGACAAATACCCCATCGTACACCCCAAGGATGATTCCATCCTCAAAAGGGACCAAACTGTTACAAAAGAGGCCACTATGGTAGGATTGAAGGGTGATGTCTCCTGCTTCATTACGTGATAAGTATAAAATATAGTTGTTCTGCCCGACTACCCAGCAGGTACCTAACTGGTTGGAGACAATTTTAGGTGATTTTATTTCAACGCCATGTGGCAATATCCCCTCTTGCATGAGTGAGCGGACTCCCTGGGAGGAGACATGTAGGATGTCACCTTCGCCACACACCCAGTAAGCCCCCTCTCCAGCTTGGACTACGCCCCCAAATATGAAATCTTTAGGGAGTTGATATTGGGCGGGCAGTTTTTCGGCTGGGACAAATTGATCGGTTTTGAGGTCAAAGAAGCATACTCTTCTATGCCGAGTTCCAATCCATAGGATGTGATTTTCATCCTCAAAAATTGAAAAAATAAGGTTACTGGGAAGAGAGCCGGAAACCTCCGGATCAATTTGAAAGGTTTGGAAATAGTGTCCATCATATCGATTGAGCCCATCGGTGGTCCCTAGCCAAATGAACCCCCTGCTGTCTTGAAATACACATCCGACATCGTTGTGGGAAAGTCCATTAACGGTAGTGAGTCGCCTGATACTCAGGTCATCTAATTGCGCACTTAGCCAGTAGGGTAGGAAAAATACCCAGGTAAATAGTAGTAGCCGGTTCATTTCATTCGATTTGAACGCACGTAGTTATTTGAATATAACAAGTAGAGGATTATAAACCGAACCCTTGTAGGGAAGAACAGGTGGGGAGAATTCTGGAGTAGGGGCGGTCGAGAATCTGGATTGCCTGTCTCCTCACCCATTTCATCGCCATCTAGCTGTAGAACTCATATAGCCCACTTGTTGATTGAGTGAGGTGTTTACAACTGTGAATGGCTTGTCGGCTTTCTTTTAAAATGAGGAACAAGAGCATGATTTTTCAATTTAAACTCCCGGTTTTTGGCAAGTACATAGGCCAAGTGACTGTGAATCTAATAGCCTTAGAATGGGAAAAACATTTGTCGCCCTAATCGGCGGATTTATTCCATATATAAAATCATCCGTTGCATCTGAGGCGGGGAACAAAGCTTATCTATACCCCTGTTCTGCTCTTAGCATGGAATTTTATAAGGGCTTAGTCAACTACTCTTTGTTCTGTTGTCTTGAGATGGAAGGAATATCTCGAGCCACATTTAAGCTAGGTCAACTACTTTATGGAAGCTTGTAATCGCATCCTCATTCTTTGGCTCATACCCATTCCCCCTTGCTCATTATTGGCCCCAAATGGTGGAGGTATTGTCAGCAGCAGAGCCCCCTGCCAAATTAATGGTCCAGCTCATTTGACTTACTTGGCCACACATGAAGAAGTAAAGAGGAGCATCAAGTAGGCAATTGATCTTGATAAATAGGAAGGGAAGCCTATCAAATGCCGTGACTTCATATCAGGACTTAAGAAAAAATAAAAATTGAAAATTAAGAAGTGAGGAATCCCGAACTACAGGGCTGGTCTTTCACTTCCCCACTTTAACTACGTCTAATTAATTACTCAAATTAACTGAACCAGGATGAAGAATTTGTTTGTCTGCCTCAGTTTGGCGGGCTGGCTATGTACACACGTACTGATGGCCCAGACCCCGAATGTATTGTGGATCCTGACCGATGATCAGCGCTACGACGCCATACCCGCCTTTAACCGGATGCTACATGATCGAGACTCTAGCGAACTGGGGTACGTAGAATCTCCCAACGTAGATCGCTTAGCAGAAATGGGTACCACCTTCATCAATACCTATTGCCAAGCGGCTGGCTGTGCCCCTTCTCGAGCCTCGATGCATTATGGGCGCTATCCTTGGCACTCTGGGATTTATGAGTTTGAGTACCATAACAACAACGCGGAACACTGTCGACCGACTCTCCCTGAACAAATGGCTGCCTTGGGCTACCAGACCGTACATATCGGAAAGCTGGGGGTACGGATCAAAACCGTTGAGGATGGCAAGGTAAAACCTCATCAGATCTACCAAACAGATATCTCTTTCAAGCAGCTAAGGAAAGACGGTTTGACGGGCTGGGGCAAGGATTGGTTCTTTGAATTAGAAGGCGAAAAACTAGAGGAACCTCTCAAGAATGTACGGTTTTTCGTCACGCCAGAAGGAAAATTTGAATACGTATCAGAAGAACTTGAGCGGTTGAAGCCTGAATATCGGGGAACGGCCCGGATGACCATGGAGAAGTACGACCTGTTGCGGCATTATAACTCCAAAAAACCTCGCTCTGATTTTGAAGGAAGTATTTTGGCGGGAGTAAGTTCGCAGCCGGCAGGGAAAACCCATGATGGCTATTACTCCTCCATATTTGAAGAATTTTTGGCCCACCAAAACCAAGCTTTTGAGGTAGGAAGCCGAACCTTCGACGGAGTGAATACGGAGAAGCCTCTGTTTTGCCACATTGGCTATGATTTTCCCCATACTCCCGTATTGCCCCCGGCTAACTATCGCGCCCGCTTTCAGCAGTACCCCTATCACATTCCTGCTTTCGATGAAAAGGAGTTGGAAACCATGGCCAAGCAGCAGCGGCGCCAAGTAAGCAATGGGTACACCGACCACTTTAGCGACGCCGAGAAGTTGGCCATGATCCAGGATTATTATGCCTTTTGCGCCTATGGGGACCGCTTGGTGGGGCAAGCCGTAGACACTTTCATTGCCTACAGCAAAGCCCAGCAGCAGCCTTGGATGATCGTCTACGTCTGCGGCGACCATGGCTGGAAGCTCAATGACCACGGGTCCGTATCAAAGTTTAGTCCCTGGGATGTGGATACCCACAACCCCATCATTGTGGTATCCTCTGACCGGGAGGCCTATCCAGCGGGGAAAGTAGTCCGTGAATTCACTGAATTTGTAGACATCGCTCCCAGCATCCTATCTGCGGCAGGGGCCAAACTGGATCATTCGACTTATGAGTATCTAGACGGCCATGATCTGGCTCAGGTGGCTGCTGGTGAGGCCCCTGGTCGAGATTATATCGTGGGTGAATGCCATGCGGTAACGGGGCCACGTGCGTTTATCAGAACCGATGATTATGTTTTCTCCATGCAGACTAGGCCCAATAAGAATCGAGGGGAAAACCTAGCTTGGGCCTCTAATGCCTCCTACGAAGAGCTAGACCCTGCTTTGTACCATACTACCGAAGACCCCCATGAAGTGCACAACCTAGCCTATGATCCCGCCTACCAAGCCATTGCCCAACAAATGAAAACCAAACTTATCAATGTGGTACTAGGCGACAACCGAGTCGAAGTCGGTTGGGGAAAGAAAGCCAATGGAACTGAGGTGTTTCGCAGCAATTTTGCTCCAGGAGCTCACGATGGGAAATTGAAACTGGATTGAGGGTGAAGAACTAGATAAGCTGATCGGTATGAGGGAGGAAGGAATGGGCTGGACTTGCTCCCTCACACCTATTTTTCCTGTTCCTTAGTCCTCCTTCATTGCCTTCATTTCCTCATTGACTCGGCGGTTAAAGGCGCCAAGCTCCTTTCGTTTGACTCCGGTAATTTCCATCATTTTTTCAGCAAAGGGCTTCATGGCTTCTCTACGAGCTGCTTTATGTTCCTCGTCACTAGCAAATTCCCCATTTTTGTTTCGTTTGCTAATAGCCTGATTGACTTTCATCTGGGCCAGCTTCGTCTCATAAATTTGCTCCTTCTCTTGCCCACTGAGTCCAAATTCTTCTGCCGCTTGCTCTGCGTAATAGCTCGCCCTCTTCTGCATGAAGGATTGGGCTTGAGTTTGGAGGCTTACCATCAGGAAGCTGACCAGGATGGTGCCACTTAGAAATAGTTTCTTAACCATGTTCTTTTTCGATTTGAGTAGTTGACCTGGGGGGCTTTCTAAGAAAATGATTTTCTCCTTGAGAAAAGATAACATGGGGCAGAAATAAAGAGGCATTTCCTCTTGATTGTAAAACGATCTGAGATAGCTTTTTCTCAGAATATGGCTACGAATTGAATAGGGGGTAGTGATGAGCGGTAAGCTGGTTTACTTGAACCTCTGCCAGCCGGAAAAAGCAGGAGTTGGTCGCCATGCAGCGACCAACTCCTAGTTTTCATTTTGCAATGAGATAAAGTCTAAGGAACAGAAAAAAAATGACGTGTAACTTTTGCGCCGATATTTCATGCCAGATCAAGGAAGAAAAATCGAGTTTGGCGGGCCAATCGAGCTTTTTTCTGACGCTGAGATGCTTGAAAGATCAAGCAAAAGTGCATAGTTGTTTTTTGACGGTTCCTAAGTCTTACTTGACACGCAATACCTCAGTGATTTGCTCTTCAGAAGTGCGTAGGGATAGGGTGTAAAGACCAGGACTCAAAGTAGGAAGGTCTAAGCTGGCTTCTAGCAGGCCTCCCGTGCTGATCAACTTTTGTCCGAAAACTTGTCTTCCCTGAAGGTCATAAATGGAAACTTGGACAGGTTCCAGACTCGCAAGCTTAAGGGGAGCTTTTAGGTGTACCTGATTGCGTGCAGGATTGGGGAACAAAGTCATGCGTGCCTCACTGGGCGTAGCCAAGCCAGCTGTGGTGAATCGGGTAAGGCTGATCACAAATGCCGTATCGGCAAATACAGTATCTGTACCCGTGGTGGTGGCAGTCACTGTCCAGAGCAAGGATAATGAATCCCCAGCATCTACACCTAGTACACCAAGCAATGAATCCAAGAACGCATAGGTGACTTTCAAGGCGGTATCCGGCAATGAATCTGTAGAGAACTGAGGGGGAGCAAAGCTGCCATCCAAAGTGTCTAGGTGAAAGAGATAGTCGGTAGCCATGTCTAGGCTAGTCCAAGTAATGGTCACCGTGTCAGTAGGCATCCCAGAGTTTAGATCCAGACTGGTACTATCAGCGGGAGTTAATAGGGTGAATTGTGCCTGAGCTGGTAGAGCCAATGAAACAAATACAAGCAGCGCCCAGCATTTAGTTAGCAAATTCTTCATGTTGGTAAGGATTAAAGAATTAATGATAAGGATAATGGAAAGAGCGAATAAAAATCATGGCCAATGGGGGAGGCCATTGGTGGAGGTTGAGGAAAATAATGTGGGCGAGTAAGTAGGTGTTGAGTGTGCTTTAGTGATCCGAAGCTAGTAAAATATTCTTAATACTTGCTTAATTTTTGGGAATAAATTTTAATTAATATTAAAAAATGAATTACATATTTTTAATATTCTCAAAAACCACTTGCTATCCCATAATTATTTTGGGGGAATAATTCTGAGTAAGAATGAGCTATAAATCTGTTTTTACCGTCCTATTTCCCGAGCGAAACCCGGGTGGAGATGTAGGGTATGTCCTAATGGATAAACTGTACTATGTGAAAAGTCGTTAATTTGTTGTTTTGTGTATTTTTTCCTAGGGGAAGAGTATCTACTGTTGGGTATTTAGCCACCACGAAATATGGCTTTGGGTTTGGGAAAACCATTCATGGCATTGGAAAAGCTGATTGTGCTTAAGGCTTAATTGAATATGTGTTTCCTTAATGGTATCGATTCGATTCAAAGCTGGTTGAACCAGAATCGAAGAGATGTTATCGCCAGGAATGCTTTGACCTTAGACCATCCAAACAAATGAGATATCGCTACGTCCTGATCCTCTTGGTTTTATGCCCCTATCTAAACCTGTATGCCCAGGAAATCCCTGCCTATTCTCCAGAGCAACTATCTACCATGCTAGATGAGTACCGTCAGGTATATCAATTAGAGAAGGCCTACCTGCACCTCGATAAGCCCTATTATAGTTTAGGGGAGAGCATCTGGTTTACGGCTTATTTGCGAGACATCTACACCTTACAGAAAAGCCAGATCAGCGCGACTCTCTATGTGGATCTGATTGATCCTGATGGGAAGATTGTTCAATCACTGGATATTTATATGGATTCAAGTCATTGCCAGGGCAACTTTGACCTGGGGCTCGATGAAATGCCTGGCCGATACCGGATTCGAGCGTATACATCCTGGATGAGGAATTATGGAGAGGAGCATTTTTTTGAGCAAGAAGTACCGGTCTATGCTCTACGTAACAGTGAGGATCAGGATACACCGCTGGGTCCAAGTGTAGGGCTGAGGCCAGCTTCTATCCCAGAACCACTTTCCGACCAAAGAGAGCTGCAGTTTTTCCCAGAAGGTGGACATATGGTACGTGGGCTCTTGGGCAGGGTAGGGGTCAAATTGGAGTCGCCCAGTGGCAAAGGCCAAGCGTTTGAAGCTACTTTGTTTGATTCTCTAGGTCAGGTTGTACTGACTTTTGCGGGCAATGAGCGAGGAATGGCTAGCTTCACCTTTACACCCTCCTACCAATCGGGATATTATGTACTACTAGATACGGAGATGCCGGCAAATGCCCGCCGTTTTTCCCTGCCTGAATGCCGACAAGAAGGCATGGTCTTGGCGGTGAGAAACCTAGAGGATCGCCTAGCCAAGGTAAACATTGCTTTCTCCTCGCCTGAGCTAAATCAAGGGGGAAAGCTCTTGATTGTCTCCCGACAACAAGCTATTGCCATGCT
This sequence comes from uncultured Bacteroidia bacterium, assembly GCA_964521065.1. GTDB lineage: Bacteria > Bacteroidota > Bacteroidia > J057 > J057 > CAYVAP01. The sequence continues at coordinate 12,455 of CAZFPQ010000165.1, forward strand.
TCCCCTTAAGCCTAGTCAGGCAAACCTTCGCTTCAGCGTGCCCTTGACCCAGATTAGAGATGGGATCCTGAGATTTACGCTTTTTGATCACCTTGATCGCCCTTTGGCAGAACGGGTACTTTTTACCTATCAAAAACCTGCACTGAGTGGAAAATTGGACCAAGCTCGCTATCAAGCCCGAGATACGGTGACCCTGACTTTGAAACTGACTGACCAACAAGGCCAAGCCCTGAAGGGGAAGGCGTCGGCCGCCGTAGTCGATCATAACCTGGTACAAATGGAAACCAAGGCCTTCAATCTGCCTTCTGAGCTACTGATGAGCCCAGAAATCAAGGGTACCCTAGAGGCGCCTAGCTGGTATTTCTGGAATTATAACGAGGAAAAACGCAAGGCATTGGATCTTTTGATGCTTACCCAAGCTTGGCGCGCTTATCAGTGGATGCCTCGCTTGAGGGATGCGCCTCCGGGCCTCCAATTCATTCCTGAAAAAGGCATCACCATTTCTGGCGCCACGCGGGGACTGATCAACGAAGACAAGGCCGTAAAAACCCAGGTAACCATGGTTTCCACCAAAGGTCCTTTTCAGTATGGAGAGGTAATCACGACCGATAGTGGGGCTTTTACCTTCACGGGCATGGTCTTCTTTGACAGCGTCAACCTGGTGTTTCAAGCCTATAAATACAATGTCAGAAGGCAAAAAGCCACCGAGAACCGAAATGTGACACTCTCTCTCTTTGAGCGAAAGCCCCCCAAGGTTCTTCCCTTAGGGGATAGAATACCCATCCAAGAACCCCTCTACATGGATGAGTATCTGTCGGAACGAAAAAGGATTGAGCAGATTAAGCGGACCTTTGATCCCCTATCTCTGACTTTGGATACGGTCGCTATCACGGCAAATGCCCAAGATCGTTTTGGCTCATCTAGTGCGGCAAGCTCGGAGGTGCTTTACCGGGCCAACCTGGATTCTCTGCCGGGTGCTTTGGTGGGATCGATTTGGGAGTACCTGAACCTAGACCTTCAAACCCGGCGAATTATTGCAGGTTTTGGGCAACTCAGTGGAGGCATTGTGGTAGATGAGGGGGGAGACCAAGCCATCGAGGATTTCAACGACTTTATTCCCGTCTGGCTAGACGGATTCCAACTCACCGAGCAGGATGCTCGAACGCTTCCCATTTCAAATATAAGCGTGATTGAGGTCCTCTTTTCAGCAGACGTAGCTACGGCCCAAGGGACAGAAAACGGTGCCATCATGCTTTACAGCCGAAACGGCTACGGGGGGCAGGCGACCGTGGTCCGTGGCATCAATGGCATCGAGCATCCTGGCTTCCACCTTGCCAAGGTATTTTATCAAGCCCCCAACCAAGATATAGAAGACCTAGAAACTCTGGAAAAGCCAGAGCGCCGGGTTACCCTGCATTGGGAGCCCTTGGTGTATTTTAACCAGGAAGGGCAGGCTTCGATTACATTTGTCACTGACGATAAGTCCACCAGCTACCTCATCCAAATTGAAGGAATCAGTGAGGATGGTCGTCCCTTTTTTAAGACACTTGAGTTGGTGAATGAGTAAGCGGCCTATTCTATACCCGATCGGCCCCTGTCCCTACTCGCCATTTGGCAGGGACAAAAAAATAGTGGAGGCCTGTGACAATGCCTCCACTCACACTAACTACTACAAAACTTGCTGTACATTCTTCAGTCGCCTACAATTAGGCGAGCTGAGTATCGCCTGAGGTTATCTTCCAACTGAAGTACATAGACTCCCTTTTCAAGGCTAGCGGGAAGGTCAAAATGGATCGAGTTTGATTGGGCTTGGAGGGCGTTTGCTGCATATACCTCTTGCCCCTGCAAATTGAACACCCTAAGGCGGGGATTAGTTAGATGATTGGGAAGAAGAACCGTAAACGTCGATGTAGCGGGGTTGGGGTATACCTGCAACGTACCACTCACGGATGTCCTGAAACCAGGGTTGGCATCTTTTATCGAGGTGACTCCGTCCCCGGCGTATATGTAGCCACTTGCTGGTGCTTGGAATTTCGCTTCGAAATTGCTGCTGTGATCATAGCTGCGTCCGGCCGCTATGGCTTCCTTTTTGCCATCTAATGGGCCTGCGTAGACTTGGGCACCTGTTCCGAACTGTCCAGCATACAGACGCGTACCGCCATGGTTTTCTTCTATGCAATCATTTCGAAACAGATAGTTGTCCTGTAGAGACGTATTGTGCTGAATAGACCAAGTGCCCATGATGGCATAGTAGCGGGCAGGCATATCCGCCGGGAGGGTGATCCGATTGTATTCGATTAGGTTGTTGCCTGCATCTTCGGCGTGAAAGCTGACCTCTTGTCGAAAATCGTTGTCATAAATCACGTTGTATTCTGAGGTCCGAGTTTGGATGGAAATATGTCGTATCTCGGTTACTGTACAGCGGGTGATCAAGTTGTCCTGGCCCTTGATGAACAAATATCCGTTGGCACCTCCGCCTTTGTTGAAGGCCCCTCTGATGTCTACGTTCCTGATGGTATTGTGGTAGGAATCACTGGAAATATTGATGGGAAATCTGCCACTGTTCCAGATGTTTACGTCTTCTACCCAGGCGTTGTCCGTGTTGTTCATGTTGATGCTGGTATTGGTAACCGCAGGGAGTTCATTGCAGGTATCACAGCCCCATTTGTGAATGGGGTCTGTGTAAAAAGTGCCATCTCCCCGGGGGAATCGCCCAATGATGGTCATGCGATAGATTCCACAGTTTCGGTCTTTGAACATGGCAAAGCCATGCCCAGTATTGAACTTGATCAATACCTGGACCCCTGTTCTACTTTCCCCGACCAAGGACACACCAGAGGTCATGTTGACTTGAGCGCTTAGGTTGTACTCTCCATCTGGTAGGAAGACCCATGTTTTGCCTTGTGAGTTGGCGGTGTTGATGGCGCTCTGGATTCCGCTGCTCGTTTTATCGGTCACGGTAACCGAATTGCTAGGGGTAAACTGCCCAGGGAGTTCTGGTATCCCTCCTATTACCCCTGCTCCGTTCCACCTTGCGATCTTGGCCGCAGGTAATTCAGGTAACTGGGCCATTAAGGAACTACCACTGGCCATCCATATGATAAGCGTCAGGCTTAGGATTCTGGTTTGTTCCATCCTCCTGTACGAGTTGAGGAACTTTTTTACGATCGTTTTTCTCATCTAGTCAGCGATTCATTGGTTCATGCAATTGAGGGCAAATTCTTGACAAAGGCTTGGATTTTCGTACGATTGATGGTCAAAATCGTACGCCATATTTACGCTGCATCTGCGCTAGCTTATTCAATAGGGTAGCCTTGTAGGGTTCGGGAAATTATTCAAAGGCCATCTTCTTCAAGACAGCCTTTGAACCTTGCATATCTTAGACCATGTTTGGGAAGTCTAGGGCTGTAATCTGTTCAAAATGATAGTAATGAAG
>CAZFPQ010000166.1:0-15778 GCA_964521065.1 uncultured Bacteroidia bacterium
ACCATATCCCAGGTAATAGGAAAGGCTATGCGCCTGGTCTAGCATCTTCGTCCCTACCCATCACTTTTTACAGCACGGCTGAGCTTCATTTTTAACTCCCCTACCTCATGAAACCCGCCTACCTGCTAAGTCTATTTGTTTTTCTTGCTTGCCTTTCTCTATCTGCCCAGGAGCAATATCCAATTAAGGTCTCACTTGGAGTAAATGCCAGCGGAATCAGCCAAAATGGGGGCAGCGCTTCGCCCTTGCCGGGGGTTCAAGTTGGACTGGGCACGGAATATCCTTTGGACAATTCCCTTTACCTCGCACCCAGTCTCTGGCTCAGCCAAGGTGGACAAGTATTCCGAAATAGCAATTCCCGGTCAGGGATACGCAATAGCTATCTCCAACTTTCAACCGATGCAGGTTTTGAGTACAAACTAGACACGGTTTCTTCCTTTAAGGTAGAAGCTGGACCAACATTTAATGTATGGGCTCGCGGGGTCCAGTTCAACAATTTTTCGGGAGATACGCAACGGAACAAGTTTGATATCGGTGACAACGAGGCTGCAAACCGAGTTTTTGTATCTGGCAGCTTCGACCTAAGCTACGCCCGACAGATAGGAGCCCTAGAACTTTCGGCCGGGCTACGGCTAGACCTAGGGCTCACTCCGATAGAAAGCTTTGATGATGGCAGTGGAGAAAAGACCAAGCTGAGGACACGGAGTCTTTCACTCGTGGGAGCGGTCAACTTAGCACCAGAAGATTGGGGACTCGGATTCAAATCGGACAGTCTTCCTGAGTATGGCTTCCAGCTGGAAGACCTTATTGTAAGCACCCCTTATGAGGATGCCTTGGGTTCGTTCAAGAAGGCGAGAAAGCTGGTGGATGATGCCTACTCAGGAAATGACTCAGTAATCTTACCTCCAGAATTGGGACAACAAGCCTTAGAAGAACTGGAAAGAACCAAAAAGCTGCTAGAAGACGGGGAAACCGCCTGGGAAGAGGGAGATGACGATGGGATTGGGCCTGAGACAGCAAAATTGCTGCGGAGATATATCGAAGAACTAACAACCCGGGCCCAAACCATGGCCGACTCTACTTGGATCGTGGAAGTTCTGGAGGAAGAGATCGGTGATGACCCCCGAGATACCCCCCCGCCCACCATTTATGGGGAGGAAGTAGACCCACCTTGGATCACCATTGCGGGAGCGATGGCCCCCTCTCAAGCAGTCTGGCAAGATGACCGCTACTTTGACGACAAGCCTACTAAACAGCTTAGTCAGAAGGCTCCCGATCGCTGGCATGCGGAGCTCGACATGGTAGCCAATCGCTGGACAGCCGTTTTCGGCCTAAAAAATGATCGACATAGCATTTATCTCTCCGGTAAATCGACCTACTCCCAATCCGTCCCCGTAAGATGTCGCCTCAAACTGATCCAAGGGGGAAGTGAGACCATCATATGGACCCAGAGTAAGTCAAAGTTTTCCATTCCCCTCGCAGGGAGTGAGGGCCCCGAGCGATCTTGGTCGATGTACCTATATGAAAAAGAGAGCGCTCCTGTTCCGCGTACCTTCAAGATGCAGCCTGGTGCCTATACCTTAGAATTGGAGCTATTGAGGGATGATGGGACTGAAACCGGTCTTAAGATTTCAACCTATGGCAATGTGGTCAGCACCACCATGCCCAAGGTACATATCGTACCAGTTTTATTGACCAGTGATTGGACCACCGCCCAAGCCAAAGAACTCGGCGACCGAGCCAGGTCCATTGCCAAAGATTGCGAAAGCGAATTCTATCGCTACTTTCCCGTGCCAGTAGGCGGGGTAGACGTTCGGGCTGAAGCCATCCAGTATTTAGGGTTTCAAGAACTGGGGGCCGTTGATCGGCTAATCAGTCTGCTCCCCCTTACCGATACCCAAGAAGAAGTTCGGAAGGACCGCTTAATCGCCAAGCTGACCCAGCGATTTGCCACCACAGCTCAGCTAGGTGGAGCAGGTCGGGTGGTTGTGATCATCAATGAATCAGACTTTGCAAGGGTTTACCGCAACCATGTGGGAATCGGAGGTTTTGCCCCACACGCCAAGGTTCAAATCATGAAAATGGACAACCATGCCACCACCGTGGCACACGAGTTAATCCACTCTTTTCCCTATCTCTGGTCTCGCAGCAACATGATCAGTGAATGTGGCTTTAGCTACCACAATGCCGATGACCAAGACTATGCGGAGGGAGTAGAAGTCTACAGCTATGGGTCTTATTATCGAGACCGAAGGGATGCCATCATGGGTTCGGTATCTATACTGGCCTTCATCACCCAATGCAGCTACTGGCACCTCATCCAGCAATTCCAACAAGAAAATGATCCTGAACTTTTCCTGGTAAGAGGCTTTCTCGCTCAGGAATCAGGCAACTACTATGGCGTCCTATCTCCCACCTACGAATTCGAAGGAATAGAAGGCCTCTCAACTGGAGCCATCCTCGATGAGGGTTGGGGAATTGTGTTGAAAGACCAAGCAGGTCAAGTACTGGCATCCTATCCCTTTGAGGTGGTCTGGCAGGATCCCGAAGAGGCGGAACCACGCGCTCTGGTCCCCTTCAACCACCGAATCGATCGCCTACCTGGGACGGCCAGCTTAGAGCTGGTAGGACCAGGCGGGGTCAAAGCTACCCAGACCATTAGTGCCCATTCGCCCGTACTGTCCATCCTTTCTCCTAGAGCAGGGCGCATCATCGAGAATGGAAGTCAAGGCGTAGAAGTCACCTGGGAGGCCTCTGATGCTGACGGAGATCCACTCCAGTATTGGGTTCAATACTCCCTAGACGAGGGCGAGAACTGGATTCCACTTGCAGATGAAATCCAGGCTACTTCGCTTGTTTTGCCTCCTTTTGGACGCGCAAAAAGGGTAAAATTAAGGGTCTACGCCACCGATGGGGTGCTAACGGACTGGGAGGAGGTTGAATTTGGTTTGGTTCCCTAGGTAGGGACAAACTTCATTCCTTGAGATAATTGATCATCACGTCATAATAGCGTTGGGCCACGAACTCAGCTCCTGCTTCGTTGTAATGTACCTCATCGGCTAACAGCGAGTCGTCAAAATCGGTGAACATGTCTACGGCGACTACCTTAGAGTTGGAGTCGCTATGTTGGGTAGTTATGTTGAGGACTTCTTGCTGCATTTGATTAAACCAAGTCGTCAGCTCAGGGGTCATGGCTTCCGTTTGGGCAGGTGCCATCTGTTCGATGATGATGACCACTTCGGGATTGCGGTCTTGAATCCGGTCAATGATCTCGTTCACGTTTGAAACGGCAGCTTGAAAAGACATGCCTTCAAGGGCGTCGTTCCCGCCCGGGGAACTAAACAAAACCATATCGGGAGCGCCCGCTTGGGCAAGCCATTCATCGATGCCCTCTAACAACTGGCCAGAGGTCCAACCGCCCCGGCCTTCGTGTTGACGGTCAAACCTCCGTCCTTGATAATCGAGGTAAGCCCCCTCATCGCAATTGGTGCCGATGAAGTCGACATCCCAGCCCCCATCTACCAATCGGCGCCAAAGTTGGTAGCGATAACTTTCATAATCAGGGCGAGCGCCTTCCACCCGTGATGCCCCCAAAGGCATGATGGTATTGAGGCTGTTACTGGGAGAGCTTTGCTCGCAGTCGACCAGGATTTGCTTGCGCTCGGGGTTGCAGGCTGGCGCAGCAAGCAATAGCACCAAGCTGAGGGAAACGATGTTTTTCATAATTGTGGATACAATCGCTTACACTGTCGTTACCCTACCCCTCGGTCCAGGTTTTTTACACCAAAATCTCATCTACCGACCTGAGAATATCTGCAAATTTTTGAGGCAGTTCTTTCTCTATGGTGTTGGCGGTCTGTTTTATCTGGCCAAAATTCTCCTTTGGAATATTCCCTTCAGAAAACTCAACCAAAGCCTCCGCCAATTCTACATCCAGAGAATAAACACTCTGAGCAATGGCCCGGACTTGCTCATAGGTGGCAATGTCGGTTGCTGCAATCAGGGCGAGTTTTTCACTCATCAGGGTCAAGTTCTGCTTAGCCCGCTCATCATAGGCTGCCAAACTTTCTTTATCTGCCTTCCCTTTAGATACTTCCCAGGAAGTCCACGCCACCTCATGGATCATGGCCATGATGGTCTTCACAGTCTCTGCGATTTCTAGCTTGAATTCTTTCCGGCTATTGGTCTGGGCCTGCAGCAACATCCGCTGGCGCTCAAGTCGCACTTGGAAATAATGCGTAATGAAGGAGCTGACTACACCGGTTAATACGCCCACCAAAGTGGCCAAAAGGGTTGCGTCCATGATCAGGGGATTTGAGATGAATATGACTCCAAAAAGAAGCCAAATCTTGTCGGGTTTTGCAAGAGGCTCAGAGCATTTCATCCATCAAGCCCCGCTATCTAGCGCCCCAAAAATTCCTCTACCCCATTCACCCATTTTGCGGAATCATGGATTAGATAATCGCCGTGTCCCGCTTGAGGAAAGATGAGCAATTCCTTTTCTCCTGCCAGGTGATCATGAATGTGATCCATTTCAAAGCGCCTCACCCTGGCATCCCTTTCTCCATAGATGATCATGGTCGGAATCGTAACGGCCTCACTATAGCCAGCCACGTCATGTGAGAATCCCCAAAAACCGTTTTCCAATCCACCCCAAAACACCAATAAATGTGCGGCGGGAAAAGCTGGAACTCCCATGCTTTCGAATCGGTTTTTGCTGGTTTGGAGCAAGCTGGAAAATGGACATTCAACGATGATTCTTTGCGCACCAAAAGATGGTTCAGCGGCAGCTTTCAAAATGGATACGGCTCCCATGGAAGAGCCAAGCACGTAAATCTTATTTCCAGCTATTTTTTTGACAAAATCCACCGCAGACCGTACGTCCTCTGACTCCCGATAGCCAATGGTAGTTGTATGGCCCGTAGACTCTCCAGATCCTCGAAAGTCCACCAAGGTCGTATTGAACCCCATCTTTCGAATCAGCCTAGCTTTAGCCAGCATAGATGACTTGGTCCCTGCGTAGCCATGGAATAAGATGACCTCCCCATTGGCAGAATCTACTTCTATTCTCCACGCAGAAAGAGTTTCCTCGCCAGATTCAATTAGCAGAGTTTCATAGTCTTCAGTGGGCAAGGTTTGGTTGACCAGACGTGGGTTAGACACCCCAAAAAAGAGAATGCCCAGTTTCTCCAGCAGGGACATCTCCTTTAGCTCTGACCTTTGCACTTCCTGAGAGGAAAAGTGAGTAAATCGATAAGCATGAAAGGCTGCACTGATGTTCAGGAGCAGAAAACCTAAAATCAGGGCTAGGGTAATCTTTTGGTTGGTTCGCATGATCGTACAGGATAATTGCAGATGGGAGTGATTGAGTTTTCGTTTAATTCTAAGAGGTCCCTTTGATTATAGCCTGGTAAATGGCCCTATTGGTGCTAGGGAGTCTCGCTTGCTCGATCAAACTCAAGCTTGATCAAAACCAAATTTGTCTGACGGATAACCAAGTCGATGATTTGACGGTCAAGGTCAGGGTCCGAAAATCCAACCAGCCTAGAATTCCATTGCATTCCATCTGAGAATTCAATGATGTAGTGCAGATCACCAAAGGTATTGCCATTGGGTGCGACCACTCGCTCTACTTCCTTGATCCGCTCGACCTCCCCGTAGGTATACGTCTCTACCCAAGCCTGATAGGGAGCGCTTATACGGATGTCTTTTTGCCCAAAAGCAGAGTAGTCGTTGAAAATAAAAAAAAGGAGAACCAACGCAATCAGGCTAAGCAACACGAACAAAAACTGGGAAATGCGCACAAAGTCAAACCCATATTGAAGGGTTTTGTAGGCCAAATATTCCTCCCAGTCAGATTTAAGGGCCCATTTGGCGAGTTGGGTGATGATGATCATAGAAAGTGGCATCCCTATGGCTCCTGCACCCAGCATTATCAATTCCCTTTCAGGCTTAACGACGATTTCGTAGTCCGCAAAGGTCCCCAGCCTTAATTCCACAAGGACCGTAAGCAATTGATAGCAGTGATAGCCTAGGCTAATCATGATCAACAACCATGCGAGGTAGTACAAAAAATCGGTGGCCTTATACATGCCACTCAGCTGATCCAGAGATTTACGAGTTTGATATCTGGCTTCTTTTACCGGAAGAATGACGCGGAACAACAAAAAGAGCCCAACCAGAATCGCGGATATGAGAAAACCAAAAATTATGGATTCCATGCAGAGTGGTGATCAGAGATGAAAGGCTAACTGGCGCCCACAGCCGGGCAAATGGGAAAGGTTAAGCGATGATGAAACCCATGTAATCTCTCGAATCAGAGATGCTTTTTTCGGCTTACTTCAAAGGGGACCTTTAAAGCCCAAAATGTAAAAATGGCAGATGATTTCCTTAAAAAATATAGCCCCCAACTCCAAATTGTAGTTGGGGGCCATGCTTGTAAAGTGAACGTCCTACCGCATTCCTGGCACCCCAACCGGTGCTCCGCCTTCCCATTGGAAGGAAGGAGCAGTTCGCTGCTCAGGATAGATTTCGTCCAGGCTATCGCCTTCATATAGGCGGCCGTTCTTCATCACGTAGCGAACCGTATTGGTCTGGCGGATGTCTTCCAAGGGATTTCCATCCATGATCACCAAGTCTGCCAGTTTGCCCACTTCGATGGAGCCTAGGTCTTTATGTAACCCAATGGCAGTAGCCCCGCTGATGGTAGCTACCTTCAGGGCATCGTGGTTGCTCATGCCTCCAGCCTGAATGGCCCAAAGTTCCCAATGATAACCCAAACCTTGTAACTGACCGTGTGATCCCACCCCGACCAAGCCATCGGCTTCGATGAGGTCTTTGGCAAACTCCGCATGGCGCTGGAAGATATGCTCCTCTTCCATGAACCAACCCGGACGGCGGCGCGACTTGCTGTCGAGTTCACTTTTGGGGGTAAAGCGGACCAGTTTCTCCTCGTTTTGCACGTCTTCGGTGGCATAAAAGTAATTCTCAGCCCAAGGACCTCCATACGCTACCAGCAAGGTCGGCGTGTAGGCGGTTTGGGTGAAGTCCATCAGTTGCAGCACGTCTTTGTACAAAGGATAGATGGGGAACGCATGTTCGTGACCGGGATAGCCGTCCATGACCTGGGTCATGTTGAGGCGAAAATCCAGTCCTCCTTCCGTAGTAGGCATGAGCCCTTCTTCCTTGGCGGCTTCGATGATCCATTGACGCTGCTGGCGGTTGCCTGTCAGATACATCTTGATGGTCTTGGTGTGGTAGTATTGCGAGTACTGCTTTAGCACCTTGCGCGCATGATCTAGGTCCTTGATGTTGTAGGCCCAAAACCCGACCCCAGGTCCGGTAGAATAAATGCGTGGCCCCAATATCTCGCCCGCGTCGACCATGTCGCCGTAGGTGAGCACATCCGTGGTGGCAGTCTGTGGATCTCGGGTAGTGGTCACTCCATAGGCCAAGTTGGCGGCGTAGCTGGCTACGTCTTTTTTGTGGAGCCCCCAGTTGGGCCACATGTGTGCGTGGGTGTCTACAAAGCCTGGGGTGATGGTCTTGCCACTGAGGTCCATTTCCTCTGTACCCTCAGGCACATCTAGCGTCCCGGTGGCTCCCACTCCCACAATGCGAGCATTCTCAATCAGGATATCCCCTGACTCAATTACCTCTTCGCCCTGCATGGTGACCAGTCGAGCTCCCTTGAGCAAGATTTTTCCTTCAGGCACATCTCTATCTACCGTGACCTCCACTCGGGTTTCTGCCGCCTTGTACCCTTCGTCTTCTTTTTCCTTATCCTCGTCTTCATCTTTGTCCTTGCCGCGCTTCTTTTTCTTCTTTTTTTCTTCTTCCTTGGCTTTGGCCTCGGCCTCTTTCTTCTCCTTCAACTCTTTCTCCACCTTTTTGGCTTCTGCGATGTCATAGACAAAGTGGGCATTGCCCAGAGACCAATACACCTTGCCAGCATCCTGACTCCACTGCGGGAACTCCCCCCCCAACTCGGTAAGCTTACGGGCGGGGAAAGCCGCACTCTTTGGGTTGGCCACGTTGATCTTCACCGCCTCTTTCCCAACCATGGGCACAGTCACGGTATAGATGTCATTGTTGATTTTCGCCAACGCTTGGTCTCCTTCCGGTGCCATCATCACTACTTCAGCAGTGGAAGGCTTGGCTGAGGGCTCGGTGGGATGAGTAAACAGCATGCGGTTATGCCCATGATCATGGCCCCAGCCCCCCAGATGGTGGAATGCCGGATTCAAAGCGGGAAAAGTGGTGATTCCCGTCACCTTGAGGTGGGTCTTCTCATCCGTGCCATCCCAACGAATGGAGACCAAGCCCTTGCCATAACTGTACAGGAAGATTCGCTCATTGTCTTTGACGAAGTGAGGTATACCTCGCCCATCTGCTTCCGTAATGGTCTGCACCTCTCCTCCTGCAGCAGGTATCCAGGCCAAAAATTCTTGCATGCCCATCCCAAAGGGGCCGTTGGCATCACGAAAACTCCTTGCCGGACCACGCATAAAGGCGATCCGATTGGTATTGGCATCCCAAGCTAGGTCGGTATAAACCCCACTCTCGGTAGTCAATCGCACAGGATCTCCTCCGTCGGCACTAATTTTCCAGATGTAGCCATTCTCCCCGTCCCAATTCACGAAGGCAATTTCTTTGCCGTCTGGCGACCAGGTAGGCATAGCCTCGGTCTGATCAAGATCCGTGAGGCGACTGGGGGTTCCGTTGGGGTAGTCCATCACGTAGAGGTGATTCATGGCCGAAAAAGTCAGCTTACTTCCATCGGGTGAGATCTTGGCATCGCGAATTTGGGTGGCGAGCATCTCTGTTTTGTCCTCGATGGGAAAGGTAAATTTCACATCTGGACCTATTTCATAATCTTCATCCACTTGGAAGGGGATCACCTCCGCTTCGTTGCCTTCTAGCGATATCTTGTGGATTTTTCCTCCGTAAAAAGCAATCAAAAATTTACTATCAGGGGTAAAGGACATGCCTGGATACACGCCCAAGCGAGCAATCGATTCTTGCTCATCGCGCTGCACAGGATAGGCCAACCAGGATTCTTCTCCGGTTTGCAAGTTCCGCTTGACCAGGCCCGTTTCTGTTTCATAGCGGGTACCATAGACCAGCCACTTGCCATCAGGTGATAGGGTCGGCGTAAAGGCAGAGCCATACTGATTGGTCTTGGTGGTCAATTCTCCCGTTTCCCGGTCATAGGTCATGATCTGATACTGAGGAAGCTGGGCATTGTAGTTCCAAGCCCCTTGGCGCGCAGAAAACCAAATGTAGCGCTCATCTGCTCCAAAGGCGGGCTCGACCGCCTTCATGCTTGCTGGCTTATCAAATAGCTTGACCCCCTTGCCGCCATCGCGGTGATAGAGGTGCAACTTGAGGTTGCGTTGCCCATGTGCCGCCACGAGATACTTGCCATCTGGAGTCCAGTCAGCCGTGATCATGACGTCGGTTTTTTCTTTTGAAATCTGGGTAGAATCTCCCGACTCCAGCTCCATGATCCACAGGTTTTCGTTTCCGCTCCGGTCTGAAACAAAGGAGATGTGCTTGCCATCCGGGCTAAAGCGCGGATGGGTATCATAGGCTAGGCCTTTGGTGATGCGTTTTGCCTTACCGCCTTCCATAGGCAAAAGGTAGAGATCACCTAACAAGTCAAAGGCAATGGTCTTCCCATCTGGGCTTACATCAACGGAAATCCAGGTACCTTCATCGGTATTGAGATGCATGGTACGGTCAGCTTCTAAAGGAAGCCCCTTTTTCTTGTCAGCGTCAGGTTTTTCCTGCGCCCACAGGCTAGAACTGATGAGGATTGACATCAGCAGCCATAACAGGTGGTTTAGGTAGTATCTTGGTCTCATAATCCATCTATTTCATGTTTCGGAAGGAGAAAAGCAAATTCACTCGGCGAAGGGTATCCTGGCTTCGGCGAAGGAATTAGAGGTATCAAATCGGACCTATTAGAAGCTAGAAAAGCCACGTTATTCATTTCCCCCTCCACTTAACTTATTAACCATTAACTCCTTAACTTCTTCCATCTTCTCCCCTAGCGCATATCCGAGGAAACCACTACCTTGGGTGCACAAAGGCTCACCCTATGTCTTCTGAAATCCGTCCTCGCATCGAGGCCCTGCTGTCGGCGATGAGCCATCAGCTGTATGAAAAGGAACGAACCATCGCCCTGGTTTTGCTATCCGCCCTGGCTGGAGAAAGTGTATTTCTCCTCGGTCCTCCAGGCGTAGCCAAAAGCTTGATTGCACGCCGGCTCAAATTCGCTTTTACGGAAGCCAAGGCATTTGAATACCTCATGGGCAAGTTCTCTACACCCGATGAAGTATTTGGGCCCGTATCCATCCAGAAACTGAAGGATGAAGACAAATACGAGCGATTGTATGAACAATACCTCCCTGGCGCCAACATCGTGTTCCTGGATGAGATCTGGAAGGCCAGTCCCCCCATCCAAAATGCCCTACTTACGGTCTTAAATGAGCGAATCTTTCGCAACGGTGCACATGAGATTCGGGTAGACCTCAGAGCCCTGATTTCAGCCTCCAATGAGCTGCCCCTTCCAGGAGAAGGATTGGATGCTCTCTGGGACAGGTTTTTGTTGCGTTTGGTGGTCAACAACATTGAGAGAGAAGATAATTTTGCCAATCTCATCACCATGGGACGACAACAGATTTACGCTGATCCTGTCCCTGATTCACTAAAAATAAACCGAGACACTTATCAAAATTGGCAAGAGTCCCTTGATCAAGTCGCTGTGCCTCAACATGTGATCCGGATGCTGCAACAGCTGCGGCAAAACATCCATCGCCGTAACCAAAGTGCAGAGCCAGCCGACCACCTCTACGTCTCGGATCGCCGCTGGCGTAAGATTGTCCAGCTGCTCAAGACTGCTGCTTTTTTGCACGATAGAAAAGAGGTAAAAGTCATCGATGCTTATCTGGTTGCAGACTGCATTTGGAACCAAGTAGATCAGGTGGAAGAAACCTTTGCCCTGGTTCAAGGCAGCATTGCCAACCATGGCTATCAGCGTTTGGTAGACCTTAGGCCCATCGAAATTGAGTTGGAAGCCCTAAAGCAGGAAATTGATGAAGCTACCCACCACAACTACGAAATCGAAGAGGATATACCCAAGACCTTCCGTGACGAAATGGGAACGGAGTTCGTGCGTATCCTTCAATTTTGGGGAGACGGGCACGGTTATCTGAGGGTCCAGGATTACGAGTCTTTAAGCAAAGAGAAAAAGAAAAACATCCCGGTTTTTGAGCAAACCAACAATGGCTATCGCCCTTTCCAAACCATCGGTTTCACCTTAGAAAATCCCTTGGTGCTACTGGACAAAGCCAAAAAAAGAGAGATCGATAGCCAAACCATCACCCGAGAGATTCGCGAGACCAAGGTTCCACCTATTGAATTGAAACGCATTTGGGAAAATCAGATCAATTTGCTCTTGGAACACTGTGAACGTGGCTTGATGACCCTTGAATCTCAAAAAATGGATGACGAGGGTCACCTTCGCAACCACCTCTTTGTCCCAGACGAATGGGGCAGTCACGTTCTAAATAGCCTGGATAGCACCGTCAGGGATTTGGTCAACCTCAAGCTCGAAATCCAAAAAGTTAGGCATGGCTACGAGTCAGTAGCAGCACCAGACTCAAGTACCCCTCCCAAAGGCCAAACCCCTGATACATGACGCCTACCAATCGGCTAGAACAGCAGCTCAACAGCTTCATCCTATTTGGGGGCATGATGACCCTGGCTCTGCGTCGTCAAACAGCTCAGCTGCTTTTCATGCACCTCTATGATCCAGACTATCCCAGCTTGGCACAGCTAAAGGCTTCCCCCCTCAAGAAAGACTTTCCGAACTGGTATCGCCTCTTGCACCAACTTGTGCAGCGCCAAGACCTTCGCGATCTAGCCCGTAACAATGAGGACCTTGCTTTTAGCCTCGCCCGGGAGACCCTAGAATGGGCTAAACGGACCTACCTCCAGTTTGAAGCTTCCCATGACAGCCTGGAAGAAGAACAGGCCTTCAAAACTTTTCAGGATCAGGATCCCGCCCCGGAGGCTTGGCAGCAAACCCTTACAGATCTTACCCAGCGGTATCCAGGACATGCCCAAAACTGGACCTTTTACGCCAAGACCCTGGCTGAACAAGGCAATATTACCAGTCAACGGATACAGCAGGAAAATGAAATCCTAAAGAGCAACATCCTCAGGGACTGGGAGGAGTTCATTCGCGAAAAGAAAGATGGAGAAGAAGCCCGGTTCCTGAGTCGTAGCTTTAACCGGTACTTTGACGCCCTGGGCAGAAAGGTAGATAAGCTCCACGACCTGGGCGATCTACTTTCGCCCTTCTATGGATTCCTCGGCTTGGCTTGGAACGATACCCTGGGCAATTGGAACAAAATCAATGTCGCTCAGCTGGAGAGTTATGCGGAGAGCCTAGCTCGGGACCGCAGCTTGCGCGAACTAGCCGAACTCTTGGGTCGCTACCAGCGGGCGAGCAAGCAAAGTGAGATTGTACGTCGCCAAAACTTAACCCCCAAAACTCGCTGGAAGCCCAATCCTTATGGTCGCTCAGAGATCATTGGCATCCATCACAGCGATGAAATCAGTCGCATGCTTCCCAGCGAGGTAGCCTTGCTGAGTTCTCCCGAGACAGAGATCATTCTGTCTAAGAAATACGTGGAGAAAAAGCTGCTCACCTTTCAATACCGCTCTGAAGACCTCAGTACACGAACCGAACAAGAAGAGCAGTTGATCGAGGAGCCCAAACCCGAGGACAGTGGCCCGATCATTTTATGCGTAGACACCAGCGGTTCTATGTTTGGCGCCCCAGAACGGGTAGCCAAAGCCTTGGCTTTGGCCATCTTGGAAATCGCCCTCAAACAACAACGCAGGGTCTATCTAATATCATTTTCGACCGGGTTCAAAGCCATAGAAATGACCGGTGTCGAGAAAGACCTAGGGGCATTCATCGACTTTCTTCGGATGAGTTTTCATGGTGGAACCGACATACAACCTGCGCTAGAAGAGGCCATGGACACCATGGCGCGAGAGGAATACATCCACGCCGATGTCTTGGTGATCAGCGACTTTGTAATCCCTCGCTTGAGTCGTCGTACTTTTGAACGGGTGGAAAAGTCTCGCAAGGATCATAAAACTAGTTTTCACAGTCTTTATATTACTCGACGACCCGACCCCCGTACCTTGCCCCCTCCTATATTCGACCAGCACTGGGTCTACGACCTCGACAACCCCGCCGTCCTCCGCCAAACCGCTGACCATTTACAATCCCTAGTAGGGGAGGATGACATCCTCCCCCAGGCCCCATCATGATTCCCCCCTAGCATGAAAGGCGGAGCCCAAAAGGACTCCGCCCAAACCGATCAAAACCATCGAAATCTAGAAAAGAGTTGGAGACATCGAGAGTCTGTGATTTTGAGAACCTACCGGAATCAGACTCGGTCGAAAGCACATATCGTTCTGTCCATTCTGAAACATTCTGCCCTTACTCATCCTCCTCTTCGTCTTCGTCTTCCCCTTCTTCATAGTCCCACTCAGTTTCGAACTTAAACTCATTGTCACCATCGAATAGGATCAGACCTGGAAGTCGAGACTCTGAAGCGCGACCCTTGCTCCCAACCAGTACTTCCCCGACGGCTTCATCCAAGGAAATTTCACCTCGATCATAGGCCCTCAAAATCTCTTGACTCACCTTCATGCTGATCTCAGCTGGTGCATCACAAGCATTACACCCCGGCAAGCCAACCGTTAAGCTCAGCCACTCATCATCTTCTAATTCACGAAGTGTCCGTCCATACTTCACCAATAATGAAGGTATTTCCTCATATACTTGATCTGCTTGACGGGTAACGGCATCATCCCAAATCCCTTCAGATTCTGCTTTACGCTCATCGTCGTCAGGACAGTTACAGCTTTTGGGCAACAGCCTAAAGTTGGTATTGTATTTAGTCTTGTACAGCACCCCATAGCCCTCCATCATCTGAAAATCGACGCTCACTTCATCGGTAATGAAAAAGCTCTCTACGGTCTCATTTTCAGGCTCGCCTTTTAGAGACTGATAAAATTTCCGATTAAGCGCGGTGATTTTTTTGCTGAGTATGCTGCCTAAAATGCGATAGGAAGAAGGAACTTGTTGGGTTTCAGTAACAGATACATCCATGGCTTCAAAAAGCTGCTTCTGACTCCATGCCCCCTGACGGTACTCTTTAATTCCCGCGAGGGAAGAACGAACCGAAATTTTGAGCGGAGCGACCCCAGAACCATAAAGACTCAATCCAGAGGTCTTAGATAAGCTTTGCCCGTCGACCCATACCCATTGATTTTGAGAATTATTGCTAGACTTTTCGGTGTCATACACCAGCATAATCGAAGCATCGGAATCCATTCCGTTTACCAAATCACCATAACTCTCCAAAAATCCCTTCATAACTTCTACCACCGCATCCTGGAACTCTCCATTTGGAGATGGTGCGGGAGAAGGAGTAGGCGTGGGATTGGGCGTGGGTTTAGGGTCAGGTACAGGGGTTGGCTCAACCACCTTGACATCGCCCGTGATCGAGATTGCGCCAGACGAAGGGAAAGAACCATAGCTGAGTGAGTGCGCGCCGTCAGGACTGACAATGATGGCAGGACTAGAAGCTTGGCCAAAACCACTCACGCGCAGGGGTCCCCCAGCAGTATAGGTGGGAGTAGGTAAAATCAGGCCAAAACCAGGGTTGTAAAAGTAATCCCCTTCGGGCGCACGAACCTGCCACTTACTGGGGTCAGGATTCTGGGCTTTGAACCATTCTAACATCACCGAGCGGAGTAGTTCTAAGTCTCCGGCATCAGGGCCAGGTTGAGCCAGCAGCAAAAGGCTCGCCAGCGAAAAAGTCATCAAAAAGCTTATCAGTCGTTTCATATCGTTTCAGTTTATTTCTTTTTAGGGAGGCGAGAAATTTGAGGTTATGAAAGGGGATAAAAAAAGTCTTTCATCTCATTCTCTCAAGCTCTCCATATCACAGTCTCTCAAGGAGCCGATCTCATCGCCATTTGGTCCATGAGAGCAGTAAGTATGACACCGGTTTCCTGGTGCTGCGCGTCTTGCTGGATTAAGACTTGGTTAAAGGCATCAGCCATAAGTTGTAAATCGCGGGTACGCTGCCCTTCCAGGTAGGAAGCAAATTGGTCCAGAATCTCGGCGGTTTGACCCAATTGCTGCTCTTGGTTGCGGCGCACCAGTTGCTCCATCAGTCGGCGGTTTTCACCCAGTAACTGCTGGCGCAAGGCGACTAAGTCTGCTTCATCCAAGCTAAGCGTCTGCTGAGCCTGTCGGCGTAGCTGCCCGTTTAGTTGGGCCAATTGAGCAGCGTTTTGCTCCCCCTGTGAAGTCACTTGTCTGGCCAAGCTATCTTGCTGGACCGCCAACTGGCGCAACAAAGGTTTCCAACTGCTGTCCACCGCTGGGGTCACCTGGCTGGAGTCAACAGAAACTGCTTCGCCCAAAGAAAACTGCACCTGCCCCGGCTGCCAGCTTACCCTGAGATCCAAACCTGCAATCAGAAACAGCAACAAAATCGCCGCAGCCAAAGCCTGGAACCAGACACGGCTCCAAAGGGGTTTCACGACCTCAGCTTCGCCCAAAGAGAGCTCTAGAGGCGGCAACGCGGCTTCCTGTCGCCCATCGGCTAGGAAAGACCTTACGCCAGCCATTTCTTCTAACTCCTGACGCACATCAGGATGCTGTTCCAAATAGGCT
>CAZFPQ010000167.1:0-5411 GCA_964521065.1 uncultured Bacteroidia bacterium
CTTGCATTCCACCACTTTCGTAATGGGTGGGCAAATATCTGACTATTTTTTATAAACACCAAAAAAGTGAGAGAAAAAAATAACGCCCTAAAAGCGCAAATCAGATTATAACAATGTTTAAAAGAAAACCACTCCGCAATAACTAACAGAGTGAATGTAAAGGTAGGTGGAATTGGAACACAAATCCAAGACAATACCGTGAAGTATTTTTCCACAAATCCACAGGGCGCTGAATATCAGTAGTAAACAACCTCAAGCGATGGTCGGGAGTTTTTAAACTTCTGCATTCGCTTCTCAGATATCCGAGTATTGTAACACTCTAGCAAGGTAAGGCGAGACAATTCCTCAATCTCATTCAGCCTCTTGATATCAGTATTGCTTATATCAAGATGTCTAAGCTGTAACATTTGACCTAGGGAAGAAAGATCGCGTATCTGGGTGCCGCTACAGTTTAAATCTTCCATCTTGGACAACCCTGCTAGAGGCTCCAAATCCTCAATAGGAGTGTTTTGGCAATTGAGCAACTCCAGATCCAGCAAACCAGACAAGGGGAAAAGGGAGGTAATGGAGTGCCTAGGAAAAGAGAGTTTTTTCAAGGTCTTCAAGCCTTGAATTGGAGAAAGATCTGATACCTTGGTGTTCTCTAGCTCGAGTTCTTCTAATACTATGAAAGAAGTAAGAGGGCCTAAATCATCAATTTCAGTGGCATTAATGGATAAGCTCTTCAAATACCTCATCTGGTGTAGGTCTGAGTCACTGGGAAGTTCAGCGCTAGACACTTCCGTTCTTAGAATTTCCTGCCAAGGTTCACTCAAAGTCTCCCACCATTCTCTAGTTTGCTGATTATCAAAAATCACCAAGGCTTCATTCCCGGAATGGATGAATTTCCGAACAGAGTCAACGGATACGGCCGTTTCATCTACTGAAACAAAATTCAATTGATCTAGGCTCTCGAGAGGGGTTAAACTTTGAATCGGGCAATGATCCCCTATGAGCCGAGTCAAAGAATTCGTTTGGGCTAATGGCAAAAGAGAGGAAACGGTTGTGTGGCTGATATCTAACACCTCTAAGGATTTCAGGTAAGCGAGGGGATCGAGTGAACCAATGGGAGTATTGCTACAGTCTAAATACCTTAGTTCGGTTGCTTCGCTTAACACGGAAAGATCTGATATAGAAGTAGAAGAAATTGAAACATATCGAAGCTTATCTAAGACTTTGATTGGATCTAAGCTTTGGATCTGTCCCAATTGATCAAGAGACAAAGAGTCTAACTCGGATATTACTTGTAACTGATCTCTGCTAGGGGTTTGCCCCTGATGATCTGGCCAAAAAACATTTTTCCAAGCCTCAGGCAAATTACTCCACCATTCAAGCAAGGTTGCAGAGGCATAAATAACCGTTACATCAGATCGAATAGCTTGGAAACGATTTACTTCAGCTTTCTGAATCAAGGTCTGATCGCTGTAGACCCGTCTGAGCTTTTTCAAGCCTTCTAAAGGGCGCAAACTTAAGACTTGGGTCCCATCTGCATACAGCACCCGTAAACTCTGACTTTCTTGCAAGGGGTCTAATGAAGAAACTTCCGTGCCTTCAAGTTTCAGCACTTCAAGCTGAGATAAGCCTTGTAAAGGGCCCAACCCTACCACATTGGTATAAGATAGATCCAGAAGGCGAAGTTTAGATAGTCCCTCTATGCCATCTAGTTTGAGGACAAAGGTACTGTCTATATGAAGCTCTTCTAAATTACTTAAAGCCATGACGGGACCCAGGTCACTCACCAAGGTTCTGGCAATAGAAAGTACTTTTAGCTGTGGAAGATCCTTCAAGTCTCCTAGTCGGGTAAGCTCACTGGCATCAGCCACCAAAATTTCTAATGCGTCATTGTATTTTAGAGGGGATAAATTAAATACGGGAGTTTGACTGATGTTTAACACTCGGAGATAAGCCAAGTTTCTCAAAGGGGTAAGATCCGAAACGCCCGTACGGGTTAAATTCAACTCCCGTAATTGCCTGAGTTTACTTAATGGAGATAAGTCCGAAAGTTCCCAGTGCCCAGAAAGATCCAGTTTTTTGATGGCCAAAGCTTTTCGAAGTTGATCTAAGTAGGGATCCACATCATAGCTTAAGGTATCGAATTCAGGGATTCGAACGCTATCACCAACCCGTATTTGCTGAGGAGGCTGATTGCTTAGAAGCGACAAAGCAAGTGATCGAATGCTGCTGTCCCCCACATAAATGGTCTTGCCTTTATCTATGTAGATGGTATCCCCTTTGCCGAACTGTCCTTTAGGCCCCAACAAATCGAGAAAATTGACCCCATTATCAGAGGTAGTAAACTGCTGGTTGAAGAATCGTTTCCAAGGGAGGCTCAGAGCATTCCACCAGTTAGCTAAGTCCGCCTGCTCGCTCAACCTACTGGTGTAAATGCTGGCTATTTTTAGCATTCTCTCTTCCGGATACAGATTGATTTCTAGAAACCTAGGTTGAGAGTTTTTAATAGAATCCCCGTCAATGGTCAATCCATTGATGCGTCGCTCTGCCTGGACCAAAAAATACCATTGGCCGTCCTCTTTTATGTCGTAAGAAACCTGGTCAACAAGGTAATCAAACTGAACCGATTCGAAGAAAAAATCGATGTCCTTCAAGTATGCTTGTACATCCTTGTTCGTCACTACAGATCGCTTTGGAATCAGATCATCTTCGATTTGAACCTCTTGATCTACGAATATTTTGTCGTAGCTCTCGTTGATGATGATCTCTTTTTCTCTAGGACTGGTACTCGGTCGACCTAGGGTATTAAAAATGTAAGCCATATAGTCGACCATCTGTCGAGCTTCTTCAGAAAAGCTTTCAATAGAAGCCGAATCCGGCTCGTATTGTGCCATGACTGGCGAACTTAAAACCCCAAGCAAAAGGAATACAGCTAGCAGGTGTTTCATCTACGATAAATGTAGTTAAGCAACAGCTCTTTGTTTCCAGGCCCCAATTCCGACAATTGTGTAATCAACCAACCCCGATTGGGTCCAGGCCTTTGTATATCAGACAATTCGAAATACCAGCCATCAATTTGGAAGAAATGGAATTTAACCTGGCTTACGGACTTAAAACTAAGATTGCCTTTTTTTATTTCATACAAAAATAAGGTCAAGTAATCAGGTTGATACTCCTTAGAAGCATATACCTCGAGTCCCGCCTGATTCTGGAAGACCCTGATCAGATTCATGAAATCCAATTCATGGCTCAGAGGGTGGATAAATTGAGGTTTAGCCTGAGAAAGGGCCTCTGGCTCAAATAATTGATAAAATGGCTCGAAGTATACGTGACTAAAAACCCACTTAGAGCCCGGCTCTGTTTCTTCTAAGCGCATAAATAGGACAACCTCGTGTGATCGTCCTTGCCAAAGAAATGAAGTCTTGACTTCGGCCAACCACTCTCCCCCGTGGAAGTCTAGAAATGTCGGTTTCTGGATCATTTCGCGAATGAAAGACTCCCTGGTTCTTACATCAATGGACTGGCTCGCCTGATCAAATATCATGTGAAGATATTCATCTCGAAGCTCTAAGTCATGATACAGACGATCTCCAGGATAGTAACGTTCGCCAAGGGGTGACTCCTCGCAGTTGAAGCGCCGAAAAAACTGGTTTACTTGTTTGGTTTCGGCATACAAGACCTCCTCACCACCCAAATATTCTCCAATACTTTGGGTGTAAGTGAAATTTGGTAGACCAACCATCCAAACGAGCCAAAATAGATTCAAGGAAAGAAAAGGGAAAGGTCTACCAAGTGAAGTCATGTAAAGTCAAATTATAGGGTCAAGATCTATCTATGCCCAATGACCAGGAAATATTAATACTGTTGCAAGGATCGTACCTACCCAGTAGCAACTATTTCCGCAAAGTGGTGGTTTCAGAGACCCTGATATCTCCAAGCAAGACATCCCAAAAGGCAATTTCACGTCCTGCAATTTGAGTCTTCTTTCTCTCCACGTAGACGGTAATATCTTTCTTGGTCACATCGCTGTAGGCCACTCCGTCTTCGTTAAACCCTTCGAATCGTTGAAAAATAGTAATAATTCCAACGTAGCGACCATCTGGTTGTAACTCGAGGTCGGATACATATTGTATGTTATACCATTCTATCTTGACCTGCTGGTAGTTAAGAGCCATGAGGTGCTCGAAATAGCGGCGGACTTCATAGTATTCTATGTCATTCCGATAAAGAGAGGAAACCCCAATTTGAGCTTCCTCCGAAAACAGCTCCACGGCGCGGTTAATCACCCGATTGGCTTCAGAGAACTTGGTTTCTTTATCTCCAATAATGGTGATGTAGCGACTCAGATCCCTGACCTTTTCTAAGGCCAAAGAGTCAATGGCTCGCTTTCTATCGGGACTGATCTCTACTTGGGCCGAAACACTACTAAAGAGGAAAAGAGTAGCAAATAAAAATAAGACTTGCTTAATCATGAGGATGGGATTAATTGCTCTTGATCAGTTCCAAAAGGGTTATTTTACCGGAGGAATTGGTTTCCATCTTATATATCCGGTTGGGATTTTTTTGCTGATCCTTTAAGTAATTAAGATAGTTATTGATGGTAGTGGGTTCATCGTAATCAGGCTGTCCATCGAACATCCCTATGATGATAAAAACAGGGGCTTCTGAGCTAGCAAATAAACTCATTGTCTGATTAATCTCACGGTTAGCCGCATCTACGCTGCCAGCATTGGCGATGCGTCCAAATGACTGGGCGAGGCTTGTTTTCAAGCTAGGTTCCACCGGTGGTGGATTGTTGGCTGCCTCTGCTTCCGCTCTTTCCCGATCCAATCTATCCTTTTCTTGTTGTAAAAAATACTCCACCTTTCTTATAAGAGTCTGAACCCCCGGGTCATCTACCCCCATTGCCCTGATTTCATCTAGTCGATTTTCTCTGTCTTCCAGTTCTGCATAATTGGCCACTGGCCCATCCATTAGGCTCTGAAGCTCTGACTTCAGTCGGTCGAGCTGAGCAGCTTTTGCCTCTGCCTCTGCCCTAGCAGCTTCTTCCGCTGCCTTTTTCTTTCGTCCTTTACAACCTACTGAAACCAGCATTAATGCAGAAAGCAAAAGGATGAAGCTGGTACGCAAAAAGTTTCCTTGAGAAAGCGTGTTCATACCGATCATTAAACTTGGGGTGAAGTAATTCTTTCTAATCACAATCCGGATTGTCTGAATCAAACCGTTGAATCAAAACTAGGGAATTTTCTGCTTTCCTTCAGAGGAAATAGGCCAATTACTCACAATATCAAGCGACATAAGAAGCCTACAGGCATCTCTCGCCTAAAAACAAGGCCAAAAGTCCCCCCAAAAACCTGCATCAGCTCTGCATCAGCTCCCTCCTAGCCAACAAGTTTCTGCATTATCGACCAAGCTTCTTG
>CAZFPQ010000167.1:5511-15763 GCA_964521065.1 uncultured Bacteroidia bacterium
CTGCATCAGCTCCCTCCTAGCCAACAAGTTTCTGCATTATCGACCAAGCTTCTTGCAAGCAAAAGCATATTGCCATTCCAGAAGAAGGGGAAAAATCATCGATTCGGGCCTTCGAATTTAATTTTTCCCGCAATGCTTCGTTGTTAATCAAGCTGTACAAGCCTATTCCCTACTTATACGCAATTCCCAAGTGGTTCTTGTCGGGCCCTTGAGGGCTTCTTTTCACCCATTTGCCTTCTGCATATGCCTAGAATGCTACCCAAACTCATCCTCACTTTACTAGCCTTTGTTTGTCTAGGGACCCTAAAGGTAGAAGCTACCCATACCATGGGAGCAAACCTTACCTACGAATGTGTAGGCACCAACGAATACCAAGTAAAGCTTACCCTTTTCCGAGATTGCGCTGGCATATTGCCTGTGGATCCTCAGAAACTCGAATACCAGAGTGCAAGTTGTGGCGTAAGTGCGAGCATCAATCTGTATCAACTAGGAACGGCCTTAGATGTAACACCTATTTGCCCCACTGAGGTAAGTCGTTGCCAACCAAGTCCTACCACCAACTTTGGCATAGAAGAATACACATATACTGGGACATTGACACTACCTAGCGGGTGTAGTGATTGGGTCTTGAGTTGGGGAAATTGTTGCAGAAATTTCGCCATTACCAGCCTCAATGCTCCAGGCAATCAATCCACTTACATTTCCGCCACATTAGACAATACACAAACCCCTTGCAACAGTTCCCCGGTTTTTAATAATATACCTACCCCATTGGTTTGCGTTAACCAGCCAGTGATTTATAATCATGGGGTAACGGATCCAGACGGGGATGAACTGAGGTTCTTTCTGGTAGATTGTTTTGAAGATCCTGCTGACCCCGTAAACTATGCCACAGGTTTCTCTGCGACAAACCCTCTTACGACTAGTACCGGAGTAAGTATTGATCTTCTTACAGGGACCATCACCTTCACTCCCAGCCAGGTCCAGATTGGGGTTTTGTGTGTCAGAGTGGATGAATATCGAAACGGAGTGAAGATTGGAGAAACTACTCGCGATATGCAGTTCAGTGTGATCAACTGCAACAATGCCCCCCCAACGGCAACGGGAGTCGATGGAGATACCGTAGAATACACCGCTGATTTTTGTGTTGGTGGTTCATTGTGTTTTGATATCTTGATAGATGACCCCGATGGCAACAATGTAAGTGCTACTTGGAATCAAGGCATCCCAGCCGGGATTTTCACTGTTGCTGGGAATAACACCCAAAACCCTATCGGTACATTTTGTTGGCAGCCTACGCTGGCTGACACGGGTTTACACTTCTTTACGGTAACGGTAACAGACGATCATTGCCCTTTGGTGGGAGCAGCCACTTATGCATTTTCTGTGAATGTCTCCCAAAGCGCTGGTACCGTCAATGCCTCAGTAGACCAAACCATTTGCCAGGGAGGCTCGGCTAGCTTGTTGGCTTCTGCCTCCCCTACCCCAGATAGCATTCGATGGAGCCCTAGCTTAGGTCTAAACAATCCTAACCTTGCCAATCCAATTGCATCCCCATCCGTCACGACTACTTATACCGTTACCGCCTATTTACCAGGCGGTTGCATAGCGCAAGAAGATGTGGTTGTAAATGTGAGTGAAGGCCCAGATTTAGTCATATCCCCTCCTTCTGCTCTTACTTGTAATGGGGCATCAGTCACACTTACTGCGATTTCTTCCACGGCCACCAATTACCTCTGGAGCACAGCTGCCACAGGAACCAGCATCGACGTGAGCCCAACTACTACTAGCACCTACTCTGTTACAGCTACAGATGCCGGCGGTTGTTCGAGGACAGCCAGCGCTACTGTTACGGTGAGTAGTCCAAGTTCAGGACTATGTAATGTGATGTATGTCAGTCCTACAGGAACAGGAGTAGGTAGCCAAGCCGATCCTGCTAACCTAGCTGATGCCCTGGCTTTGGCCTCATGTAGCCCCATGGTCGTGAAGATGGATGCCGGCTTGTATACGCTTAACACAACCATTACCAACCTTCCAGACAACATAACCCTAGAGGGAGGTTTTCAATCTACCCTTGGCTGGAGAAAGTCCAGTCAGCCCGGACTCACAACCATTCACCGCAGTGACCTCAATCCCTCAGGCCCAGCCAATGCAGAGCGTATTTCTGCCTTTGAAGTGACGGGGGCTAACAATTTCAGATTCCAGGACCTCACCATCAGTACAGCCAACCTGACTTCGCCAGGAGCCAGTACATACGGCCTTCATTTAAACGGATGCTCAAACTATGAAATAGTAAGGTGCAGAATCTTACCAGGTACAGCTGGAGATGGAAGCAACGGAGTCGATGGGGCTGCAGGACAAGACGGGAACAATGGGCAGAATGGCGGTAATGGAGATGAAAATGATAAAGAAAGCCCCGGTGACGGCGGAGACGGGGGAAATGGTGCGGGCGTGGGTGCAGGTACAGGAGGGGCAGGTGGAAATGATGCTTTTGGCTGCTGTGTGGATGGAGTGAATGGGATCAATGGTGGAGACTCCAACAACGCAAGAAGCGGTGGTGGAGGCGGAGGCGGTGGCAGTGGTGGAGAAGCAGATAATGATGGGGGTAATGGAGCTCAAGGAGGAGGTATTAACAATGGGGCCAATCAAGCCCTTTGTGGGTTTCCCAATAACTCTCTAGGAGGAATTGGAATGGGATTCACCCCAACGACAGCTCAAGATGGCAATGACGGCTGTGGCGGTGCTGATGGTGGAAATGGAATCAATGGCGTAGCGGGACCTGCCGGTAGTCACCTAGTAGGTTTTTGGGAACCGGGTGGCGCAGCCGGCAATGGTACGGATGGAGAAGGAGGAAAAGGTGGAACCGGAGGAGGGGCTGGGGGTGGCCAAGGATGTGGTCTTTGCATTGATGGCGCTGGAAATGGCGGTGGCGGCGGCGGCGGTGGTGGCGAAGGCGGTGAAGGTGGAACCGGAGGATCTGGCGGTGGATCCAGCTATGCCATCTACCTATACAACAACGGAGCTGGAGGCAATATTTCTTCTTCTCTGATACAGGGGGGTACGGCCGGCCAGGGTGGAACTGGAGGGACCGGAGGACTTGGCGGAGATGGGGGGACCGGAGGATTTGGCGGAGCCGCTGACCCCCTAGAGGTTGGCGTGGGAGGGAATGGTGGCGATGGCGGGAATGGTGGCGATGGAGGAAATGGAGGTCAAGGATCTGCCGGGCAATCTTATGCCGTTTACCAAAATGGCGGGGTATCTCTAACTCTGATTAGCTCAGATACAGCTTTTGACTTTGCAAGTCAACCAGTCATTACCATGGAGAATGTCTCCTGTATCAATACAAATTGTCAATTTACTGGCGGAAATGGATTCTGGGACTTAGGGCCGAACTCGGACCCCTTGACCCCTGGAATTTATACAAATCCTACCACGACATTTACCCAAACGGGAAGGGAAACTGTGTCTTTTGGAGGGAATGACTATGAAGATTTTGTTTATATCCAAGTGGGCAGCAATCCTATCCCCGAAGCAGCGACAACAGCTCCATTTATTAACGGGTATTACCGAGTTTGTGCAGGAAGCAATACCAATTTTTCCGCTATCAACGGAGTTCCAGGTTATGTATACCGGTGGGATTTAGATACTGCTGCTGCCACATGGATTTATGAAGATTTGAGTTATCAAAACCTAACCAACATATCTCTCAATCAGAGCGACACTTTTGATATTCAGCTCCAATACTTTACCGATTGCTGTGGCTACACAGTGGCAGACACCCTAAAGGTAATCGTCGAGGCGGCCCCTAGTCTAGCTATTTCTGGACCAGCCGATTTATGTTTAGGGGATGGGCCAGTTTTACTAGAAGCTAGTGGTGGAGTCAGTTATACTTGGACCCCTACCACGGGTTTGAGCACCGGATCAGGGGATAGTATATATGCTCAACCCTCAGTAAGTACCACCTACACCGTAACTGCATTCAGCGAATCAGGCCTTTGTTACGACAATAGCACCTACAACCTACAGGTCAATGACCTTTTACTCAATACTGCTACCGTTGATGCAGGTTGCCTACCCGATGGCAGTGCTCAATTAACGGTAAGCAATGGAAGTGGTGTCTACAATTATGCTTGGGACAATGGAGCCGTGTCACAAAACTTGGCAAGCGTCGCTCCTGGGGCCTATGAAGTCCTGGTAACCGATGCTATCACAGGTTGTCAAGATTCCACCGTTGCGGTGGTAGGGCAAAATGCAGCAAGTGTCAATGCTTTCCTTACCAGCAGCTCTCCCACCACCTGCTTTGGTGGAAGCGATGGCAGTCTCACGGTAGGAGCGAGTGGGGGCAGTGGCCCCTACACCTACCTGTGGTCCACAGGAGGAACCAATGCTACTCTTGGCGCTCTCACCGCCGGCTCCTACAGTGTCACCATCACCGATGCCCTGGGATGTAGCACCACCCTTCAAGCCGATGTGAATCAGCCTTCAGCTATTTCCGTGGCTACGCAGGATCAAACCAATCCAGACTGCGATACTTTTGGATCCCTAACAGTTGAAGCAGACGGCAGTAATGGTCCTTTTAGCTTTTCATGGAATACCAACCCTGCTCAAACAGGATCTACTGCCTCTGGCCTTGGCCCTGGAAGTTACACCGTCACTGTCACGGACCAAGCAGGCTGTAGCAACAACTTGGTCATGGGCCTTGGTGGTACTGGCGCTCCTGTAGGCTTGGTCCCGCTAAACGTCCAAGACCCCAGTGCTTGCTTCAACACAGACGGCACCATTACCGTGAGTGCGGCTGATAGCATCAACACAAATTTCACTTGGCAAATAAGTCCGGTGCAAAATGGGCCTACCCTCAATGGAGTCGGGCCGGGCACCTATGCGGTAATAGGAACAAGAGGTTCTTGCGCGGACACTATGTACTTTGATTTGGGTCCCATCTGTCCCCTGGTCGTAGAATATATTGACTTGCAAGCATCATGGCAGGATGAGGCTGTTCAACTGAAATGGCAAGGTAAAAGCGCAGAGCCGGCCCTGGATGTCCAAGTGCTTAGAAAGATCAATGACGAGGCCTATGAAGTATTACAAGAATCGCCTTGGAATGATGACTCTTATATTGACTACCATTTGGTACCGGGAGCCGTGCACCAATATCAAGTTTTACAGACTAAATCAAATGGGGATCAACTGCGATCCAATCTTGCAAGCATAACCATTCCCAGCACTTGGCCAAACAAGCATATCAGGATATATCCCAACCCCGTGAGCAATCAACTCTCCTTAGAAATCAACTTGCTTAATGAACAACCGATCACTTATCATATCTACAATAGCCTGGGTCAAGAGCTGGTTCAAAAAACCTTGATTTTAAGTCCGGGACTTAGTAGATTAATAGAAGATATGGAACCCATGCCAAAAGGGACATATTTTATTAAAATGACCCTTGAAAATGGTACTTCATTCGAGCAAAGCGTAATCAAAAGATAAAACTTTGTGTTGAGGTTTTGGTAAGGAGGCTGGCCCGCAAGGGTCAGCTTTTTTTGTGCCATGATTAAACCTAGTCCAGCCTCACGAATCAAATTCGTCGAGTAACAAACCCTAACCAAACGTTTTTTCCATGAAATTTTTAAAACTCAATCTGCTCCTTGCCATAGGTCTATCCTGGTGCTTGGCTTCCTGTACCAGGAGCGAATCGGTGAATGTGAACCAAGACTCCATTTACACTTCCTATAGGGTCGTGTATGAGGCAGATGATGACAAAAGCTATGCCCGGGCCACCTTTAGGTTTGGGGGAGCAGGAGGCACATTGCTAGAGCTATCGGATCCTGCGGAGGTTTTGGTCAACAATGACCCCATGGCATGGCGGCCCCTATTAGCCTATTATGAAAAAGATTTTGCTGGAGCTCAAGTAGTGGCCTCTTTTACCTATACGGACCTAGATGGTAACACCTTTAGTAACCGTGCCACTTTAGCAGATAGCATTGCTTTCGTTCCAGGAATTGACACCGTCGATCAATCTGCCGCCTTTACCTTGGAATGGTTGGGTGCCCCCTTAGGAGTAGGTGAAATTGTGAGCGTAACCATTAGCCGCGGCTTGGGCGAAGATGAAACCAAGGTGTTTTCCACGATAGTCCCAGGAAGCAATGAAATTGTTCTTGAACAAGATCGCCTGGCCGAGATTCCTGGTGGAGAAGCCAACATTTTCATTGAAAGGAGAAAGGATCAGGAACTGATTCAGGGAACCGGCGAGGGAGGCATTTTATTTAGCCGATACGTGGGCCCTTCGCAAAAGGTATGGCTGCAATAATCATTGCTTTTTAAAGATTGATCCCTGGTCGAAAGATGACGGCTAGGGATCTTAAACTTTACTCCACGTATAAGACCAATCCCTTTAAGTAATCTCCCTCTGGATGAAAAATGTTAACAGGATGGTCTGGAGGTTGATTAAGCTGGTGGATGATTTTAACCTCCCTCCGCGAAATAGCTGCCCCAGTAAAGACCGCCCTTCGAAAATCGTCTTTGCTCACAACTTGTGAACAACTAAAAGTAAAAAGGATGCCACCCGGTTTAATCTGTTCAAAAGCTTGTTGGTTGATGCTTCGATACCCCTTCAAAGCTTGAGGCAAAACTTTACGATGTTTCGCAAATGCTGGAGGATCCAATACAATGAGGTCGTACTGGTTCTTAATTTTTTTTATAAACTTGAATACATCAGCCACAATGGCTTTATGAGGAGGATTATCAGGAAAATTCATCTGAACATTCTTTTCCGCTAAGGCAATCGCCTTTTGGCTACTATCTACACTATGTACCTCTGTTGCTCCCCCTTGGAGTGCTGCTACGGAAAATCCGCCCGTGTAAGAAAAAGTGTTTAAGACTTTTCGCCCCTCAGCCATCGATTGGAGCAAAGTCCGATTTTCCCGCTGGTCAATGAAGAAACCCGTCTTCTGTCCCTCCTCAACTTCGATTTGATATTTATTGCCATATTCTTGAGCTACCCACACCTGAGGGCCACCAATCAAATAAGAATCTTGGGGGTCTATTGGTGCCTTGAAAGGTAAGCTTTGAGCACTTTTGTCATACACGGCTTGCAGACTTGGCAATAGCTCCATCAACAATTCAGCAATGATAGATCTGACGTGGAAAAACCCAACCGAATGGCATTGCACAACAGCCAATTGCCCATAAATATCAACGACTAACCCAGGCAACCCATCCCCTTCCCCGTGTACCAGTCGGTACATATCATGATCCAAGCGATCCAATAGACCAACTGCCCTCCGACGTGACAATGCAGAACTAAGTTTGTCCCGCCAAAACGCTCGTGAAACTTCTACTTCTGTAAAGGATAGCATCCTAATTTGGATACTTCCAATCTGAAAGTGCCCCACCCCCATAATCTTAGAATCGGCATTTCTCACTAACACGAGATCCCCCTCTTGCAATCCCTCCGGCAACTTGGCGAT
Organism: uncultured Bacteroidia bacterium; assembly: GCA_964521065.1. Taxonomy (GTDB): domain Bacteria; phylum Bacteroidota; class Bacteroidia; order J057; family J057; genus CAYVAP01. The sequence goes on from CAZFPQ010000167.1 coordinate 12,978, forward strand.
GGCTCCGGAAAACACCCATGGGTGAAATCGCTTGAGAGATTGATCCTTTCCAGGTTTAAGAATTACCTCGGGATAGTGAACATGCATGAGTGAATCGGCATTAATTTATTGGACTGGACCAGTAGTCCTTATCGTACAAGAATAAGGATCACAAGTAAAAGAATTGCCTGGGTCCACGCAAAAGTAGACCCAGGCAAGTATGAAGACTCTTAGATAATGACAGGGAAGAAAATGGTTCTTATCTAGATACCTGTACGATCTGGGAGTTAAATCCCTAATTATTCCCCTTGATTCGAATAGAGCCTGCTGTCCCTGCTTGCCGTACCTGGGGCTGGGCAGAACGATGGGGCCTGACTTGCGGAATGTTGGTTGAACCTGGTCGAACCCGGGGAGAGACTTCCTCCACTTTGTGAGTAGATTGGTTAACCGATCGGCTGGGTCCCGCTGTTCCAGCTTGCTTGACCTGACTGCTGCGGGGTACAGGAACCTGGGTTTGGTTGCGGCGTCGGACAGGTGAAGAAGTTTGGCTGCTTGATGAGGGTCTTCTGACAGTAGTATGGATACCGCCGTTCGATTGTGGCGGCAGGTTCCTGGCGCCACCTATGACCTGTGATGGAGAGCTAGGCACGGAGTTAACCGATCCAGATGGCGATGAAGAACCTTGGCGCAGGTCTTCTGGTAAAGTACGTGGCGCATGGCCCCCAATCTTCTCTCGACCACCGGCAGCTTGAATTTGCCTTTGTTTATTAGCCGATTGAATAATGGCCCCATCTAAAGTCTGCACCTTGGCTCGGCCTACGGCTCCAGACTGATTTGGAGACGCGGAAACAGGACCCGGACTTTGAGTTTGAATTTCCTTTTGCCTCGCTTGTTGAGCGAGTTGCTGAATCTCTTGAGAGATGGCCCTTCTCGCACGAGCTTTTTGGCTGACATAAGATTTTCTTTCCGCAAGGCTCATCCGCTGCATTTCCAAAGGTAATTCACTAGCAGGAATGTTATCTAGCTGTACCTGACCGGAGCTTACGGCATCAACTAGGTCCCAATCAGGGTGGGTATAAACTGATGAAGACTTCGCAATGGCTCGCTGAGCTGCAATACCAATCCCTAACTGAGAGGCTCGCCTATCTTGAGAGATTTGTCGCTGGCGGCATATATCAGCTCTACGCCCATAAGGAATATATGTATCATTAAATCGACGATTCAACCCTATAATTTGTTGATCGTATGGGGTGTATCGCTGATAGTTGTCTCTATAATTCTGTTCAATGGCTAAAAAGTCCCCCCCTCCTTGATAGGCGGCCTGTTCCCATCCTTGGCGACGACCTTCGTATTCTTTGCCACAGTAGATGGTATTTACAATAATTCCTTGATATTGGGCATTCCTAAGGGCTTGTCGGCTAGCAACCGGACCTTGCTCAAAAACTTCATTTCCTGCAATGTAGATCATTTTAAGATCTCGATTCCGCCGGGACCAATTTAACTCTGTCAAGCTAGCCTGAATGGCGGCTCCAGCGTACTCATAACGCCCCCCAGTATATAGCCCCCAAAGTGCTTCAGATACCCAGTCTAGGTCAGTGGTAAAGGGAATTATTTGCCGAACATAGCCATTACGACGACCTGCGGCGTCCTGGCCATAAGCATAAAGGGCGATTTCTAGTGTAGGAACGGAATAAGGATCAGCGGACCATGTCAAGCCATTAACAATATGCCAAAGCTGAGCCTTGGTTTGTTCCAGCAAGCCCTCCATACTTCCACTGACATCTAAAATCACCGCCATCTGTATCCGGTCCTGTGAATAGGTAGGAGATGGAGGGTAATCATAGGATTCATTTGTTCTGCCTGGAAATTGTGCCCACGCAGATTGGGACAAAGAAATAATTAATAAGAGTAAGGTAAATTTTTTCATGAATCAGGTGGTTAGTCAACACTTTCGATACAATCCTCATTTCACAATGAGTTCTTTTGTGTTTTACGCTAAACCCCTTATGTACAGACAAAAAATCTATAGAGAATGATCAGTAGTATCATTTGGAGTAGGAAGGGTGTAGAAATAGCCGATATTTGATCCAAAAAGTGGCTGACAACTAAGTGAAGTCATGAAAGAATTTAAGCCGTATGAGTCATTTTTAGCAATAAAAATCAACGAAATAAAAAATAACAAACTAGATAACTATTCGAAAAGTTCTATTAGTTTAGAAATAAGAATTATTTGATATACATAATAATCAGGCACTTAGGCCCATTTACCAGGCCCGACCCTATATTTGCAAGGGTAAAAAACCAGCTTACAACCAAACGTGAGGAGACATTGACCATCGGAGGTTACAATGTAACCAATTGGCCCGATTCTTATTTTCTATCTACCCATAGCTCACTACTTTTACTCTCGAACAGGACGGTAATCCTGGAATTACAAGAGCAAGGGCTAGGGCGACTCTCCAAACGGATCGAGTCCCCTAGTTTTTTTATATCCCCCCCCCCAGAACATGGCCAATCCTTGTCCACCCAATGGAATATTTTAACCCGGGAATAAACAATCATAAATAAGGACAGCAAGGGGTGGCGTAATAAAAACATATAAAGAAGGATCTTTATTCATATATGAATAAACGTAAGTAACTATACATCAACTATTTATTTTTTAAATACTTATTTAATTTGGCAAAATAAAGGGTGTAACACATCTCCCATTTTGCTACTTGCCCTTCTCTCCTCACTTTCTACCTTTGAAATGAACAGGACGGTAATCCTGGAATCACAAGAGCAAGGGCTAGGGTTGATTCTCC
>CAZFPQ010000168.1:0-15735 GCA_964521065.1 uncultured Bacteroidia bacterium
CCAACATCCCCCTCCAAGCAGCCCTTCCAATCCCCCCGCCAACAGGTAGCCACTCTCCTGGTCTCTGTATTCATCATTGCCATCTGTGGGATTCTGTACGAACTGCTGATCAGCACCATGAGCAGCTACTTCCAGGGCAGCAGTGTGCTACACTTTTCCCTGGTCATCGGGCTCTTTTTGTCCTTCATGGGGGTGGGGTCTTATTTGTCTCGTTACCTAGAAAAGGATTTGCTACGCTGGTTTATCAGCTTCGAGATCCTGTTGAGCCTCATTGGAGGCTGCTCGGCCTTGTTGCTGTATTTCGCTTTCTCACTCACGCCATACTACTACGGAGTCACTTTTCTTTTGATTGGGATACTCGGGATGCTGATTGGCATCGAAATTCCGATTCTTACCCGCATCGTGCGGGAGTATGAGAACCTGCGCGATGCCATGGCCAAGGTGCTTTCCTTTGACTATCTCGGCGCCTTGATTGCTTCGGTGACTTTTCCCTTGATCTTGCTGCCTACCTTGGGCGTGATGCGTACCGCCTTCGTGATCGGCCTGCTGAACCTCAGCGTAGCCCTGCTGAACATTTGGCTCTTTAGGCGACAGCTCAAATCATACACGGGTTTACTGGCCTGGAGCAGTGGCATAGGCGTGCTGTTGATCGTCGGTTTCATCTATTCTTTTCAGCTCAATCGCTTCTTCGATCAGTTTCTCTACCAGGATCAAATTCTCTACTCCAAACAAAGCAGCTATCAGCACCTGGTCATTACCCGTTGGAACCAAGATTTGCGCCTCTTCATCGATGGCAACCTCCAATTCTCCTCACTCGATGAATACCGCTACCACGAACCATTGGTTCATCTGCCGATGTCCGTGGCCATACGAAACCAACATGTATTGATCTTAGGTGGCGGTGACGGTCTAGCAGCTCGGGAAGTCCTTCGCTACCCAGAGCTACAATCGCTCACGCTGGTGGACCTGGACCCTGCCATGACTAGGTTGGGGGAGACTCACCCTGCGCTGGTGAGTTTGAGTGACAGCGCCTTGGCTGATCCCAGGGTTAACATCGTCAACCAGGACGCCTATAAATTCATTGAGGAGTCAGCTGTCATCTACGACGTGGTCATCATTGATTTACCCGACCCCAATAACCCTGGACTGGGCAAACTGTATAGCCGAGCCTTTTATGAAATGCTTGTGCGGCGAGTAGCCATTGGGGGGGCGGTGATCACCCAAAGCACCTCTCCTTATTTTGCCCCAGATGCCTTTTGGTGCATCCACCACACCCTCGATTCCACCTTTGAAGTCACCCTGCCCGTCCAAGTCTACGTCCCTACGTTCGGACAATGGGGGTTTAACCTCGCCCTCAACTTTCCCAACTTCATCTATGACCCCCTACCCTGGCCTGAGCGGGTAGTCGCCCGCTTGGACGCCAGGTTGTTTGAGCGCGAATGGGCTTCCCAACTCAAGTTCCTTTCTCCAGAGATGGCTGCGGGGATGTTTCAGTTTGACCCAGACATAGCCGAAAGGCCGACCGAAATCAATCGCCTAGACAATCAGATATTGGTCCAATACTACGAGCAGAGCTGGGATCAATGGAGGTAGTGCTGTGGGAGGCGAGAGGCGAGAGGCGAGAGGCGAGAGGCAGAATAAGCAAAGTCCGAGAAAAAAGCTTGAGGGGCTTCTTTCTCGGAGTGTTGGGCTACCTATCGATTTCTGGACAAAGCATGCCTTGCCCCTACAATCTTTCTCTAACGAACCGTCCAAAGCAGTCCGTTGGCGGAAAAGGCCACCAAGCCTTCGGCGTCGGTGTAGTACATCTGAATAAACTCCGCATCGGGATTGGTGTAGACCTCATTAAAGGTTCGTCCACCTAATTCTAGGGTGCCGACATTCTGGAGGGAGTTGAAGCCATCGTCAGCGGGAATGCGAGCGGGGCTGTAGCGCTCCTTGATGACCCGATATTCAGTGGCGCTAGCCGTCCCAAAGCTTACGGTTAGCCGCATAAGATCTACGTATTCTTCAGCTTCGGGCTCAAAGGTTTCGGTAAAAAACAAGAGCTCGATTAAGATGCTATCACTGGAATACAAGTAAGATCTTGATTCTGAGTCTACGTATTCACACGAACTGCGCCCACCAATCTTTTGCTCGGTACAAATTACCCGCAAACACAATTGGTTGAGATTTCTCTGTACCCCAGGAGAAAACACCGAAAAGGAATTTCCCGTCGTATCCAAAAACGTCAACGTTTCACCTCCTTGGTATGGGATCAATGCTTCTGTGTCATCATCCAGGCTAATTTCACCTACTCGCTCGTCAGCGGGGCAACCAAACAGACCACAGCCAACCAGCAACACACTTAGACCAAAAACGAGGAGGAGCAAAGGCAGTTTTTTCATAGTTTCTCACTTAAACAGTTGAAAAATCAATATCAGAAAGATTTCCCTGTTTCCGTTGAGGATGCATACCAATCATGTTTCAATGTATATACGAATTTTGTTTTTCTGTTTCCTCATAGGATCCGGAATACCAAGTCTAGCCCAGCCCTATTCACCCCTCCACTCTACCCATGGCAAGGTGCACACCCCCAAAGGGGATCTGCATATCTTGGTGGTAGTGATTCGATATGAGGATAAAAACCTATTCGATGACGCTCGCTGGCCAGACAGTTCCCTTCCTGGCGAACTGCCGAGCATTTTCCGAGGTGACCACAATCAGATGTTTTCTCGCCATGCAGACTCACTTGGTCATCGCCTCCATCACAATCTCAGCGACTACCTCTATCAAATGTCCGATGGACAGTTTCGGGTAACGGCAGAAGTATACCCTCAACAAGTACCTGTGACCTACCTTCCTGAACGAGGAAGCAATTCGGTAAACCGTCAGCAGCGGATGAACACCGAGGCCATTAGATGGATTACCGAACAGGAACCCGACTTTGACTGGGGACGCTTTGATCGCCGGAAAAACGGCCCCAACTACCGCTATGACAACCGAGACTCTCGACCCGACAACAAGTTGGACTATGTGATCTTTTTTCATCGAGACCACGGCGCCAACGGCTTCAGCTCTGCCTGTAACATCGCCATTCCCGGAACGGAATACCGAATCATGGATGGCCAAACTGGCAGCAAAAACTACGTGGATGCCAAGCACAATTGGATGATTTTTCTCCACGAACTGGCCCACAGTGTTTTCAGCGCCCCCCATTATGGCGGAGCCAACCATGCGGATGGCAACCGATACTACACCCAAAAGGGCTGGGGCCTGATGGCCCCATGGATCGTCCCCTTTACCACCCCTCTAGCTTGGGAAAGCTGGTGGCTGGGTTGGTGGGAACCCCAAGAAGTCGTAGAAGCAGGGCGGTATCGCCTAGGGGATTTGGCAACCGAAAAGGATGCCCTTCGCATTAAGCTTCCAGGCTGCGAGCAGTATGTATGGCTCGAAAATCACCAAAAAATAGATCCCTGGGACCAAAAACTCTTCTACCGAAACGAAGAAGGATTCAGTCCTACTGCTCCAGGTGTCTACGCATATTTAGTGGCAGAACCCGGCTCAGACCGGAGCAAGCCACAGCTTGGCCCTTTTAACAAAAACCACGTCAACATGATCCGCTTCTACAATGGAGAAGGAAATTTTGACTACCGAATAGCTGAGGCTAACTCAGATCATCGGCGTGGCAAACGTTTCCCGGTTTTTGAAAAAGCAAGGCCCAATCCCATTATGGGGCAAAATGATTTCCAGTACATCCGAGCGGATTTTGATGGAGATGGAGAAATTGCCATTTCCAACCGACACGGAAACAATGATGGGCGTAAGCAGGAGGATCGGGAGGTATGGAATGAACTGAGAAATGGACAAGTTGCCCATTCTGGCAACACCACAGGAGACCAAGAAGACGCCCTTCTGCCTGGGGATATGCTGGGTCTCTCTGGCCTTTTCCCCCTACTCAATTATCCCCTATACCGAAAATCCACCCAGGCCTTAGACAGCATCGAGCTCAATGGCTTACAAATTCGCATGGTAAGTCAGCAAGCAGACGGCAGCGTAGAGATTGATGTTCAGTTCCAAGCTTGGGACCTTAGTCAAGACCAGCGCTGGTGTGGTCCATTGGTATTGAGTGAAAAGACAGGCACAGCGCCCTTACGGATCTTAGAAGAAGTGAAACTTACCTTAGATCTCAGTGGAACCCCTGACCGAATGACCCTCCACCCCGAAACAGGGACTTTCACCAATCCTACCGTACTAAAAGTAAAAGACCAAAGAGAGATTTTGCTAGAGAAAGGCAGTAGCCTCACCATCGATGCCCACAGCCAGTTGAGACTTGGTGACAGCTCTCGTCTGAGGCTGACTCCCGGCAGTACGCTGCGGGTCAAAAAGGGGGGAAGCCTGATCCTAGAAGGAAATAGTCAATTGCAGGTCGCTCGTCGGGCCAAAGTGATCATAGAGCGCGGCGGGCATTTCCAGGCAGCAGGCCCCCAAAACTATCCCCGGGCTAGGCGCCGCCTGAGAATCCGAAACTGATGAGGAAAAGAGAAAGGGCTTTTCGTAGCTCATTGAGAGCTATTTGATTTTTCTCATGGGAACAAAGACACTTCTATGGGAGCTATGATATTCATTTTTGTGCATACAAAAACGTATATTTTGAAGGCCATTCACTCACGCTAGAGCTATGTCAAAAAACCTCTTCTACCTTATCCTGTTAGGGTGCCTCTTGCTGCTGGGCTCCTGCAACTTCTATCGCCACGCCAGTCTTACAAAGGCTCAACTAGGAACCATATCTGAGCCCGAGACCTTTTGGAGCAGCATGAATAACGGGCGGCCTATGCTTTTTGTGGTGTCGAGATCAACCCCCTACCTGATAGAAAAAGCCCAATTTGGGCCTGAATCCCTTCAAGGTGAGGCACGCAAGCAAGACTTAGTATTAGATTGGAACACAGAGGGGAGCATCCGCAGGGCCTCCCTTCCAGATCAGCTCAAGGATATCTATCAGCAAACTTTGTTTCTCTACACGAATGAGCCCATCGAAACCGGCCGTATTACCTTGGGATATGATCAGGTTACTCGGGTTCTTCTGCCAGAAAAGAATCGAGGGCTTTCCATTGGGCTTACCGCTGCTACCATTGTAGGAAGTGCTGTAGGGGGCTTTGCCATCTTCCTTGCCATTGCCTGTAACTGCCCTCAGGTATATGCTTACTCAGAAACAGGAGAAAAAATTAATCAAGGCAGCATGCTGACCGGGGCGATCAGCCAGTCCTTGGCAAGAGAAGATCGTTTGCTCATCCATGGCTTAGACCGCAGTCAAGATAGGATTACCCTGACCGTAGCCAATGAACTGCCCGAGGATGAATACTTGGACCAGATCAAACTATACCGAATTCCAGCCACGAAGCCTGCCGAAATTGCCTACGGAGAAAATGGCCAGCTTTTCCAACTCGAGCAACTACAAGCCCCTCTTGCCGCCCAAAGTCATGATGGACATTCTGTGTTAAAACAGCTAAGATCCGAGGATCAAGAAGCCTATAACTTTGACGCTCCTGCTCTTCCGGAGCGGCTGAGTTCGGTGCAGCTGACTTTTGCGCGAACCCAGGAGATGAATCAAGTCCATTTGGTGATCCAAGCCCGCCAAAGCGACTGGATGTTGGCCATGGGAGAGCAATTTTTCCAATTACTGGGCAAAGAGTATCCGCGCTGGCAAGCCAACATGGACGAGGTGGACCCGGCTCAATATGCCCAAAACACCGCCGAACGTGGCATGTCCCTTAACGCATACGTAAAAACGACGCAAGGCTGGGAATGGGCTGGGGCTTTTCACAATGCAGGAAATCGGCAAGCTAAGCGCATGGCGCTCAAATTAGACCTAAGCAAAATCGAAGGATCAGAGGTGGAGGTTCGCCTAGAAAGCGCCTACCGATTCTGGGAGCTAGATGCAGCCAGGCTCAGTCCTGGGTTAAGCCCCATCACATTGGGCCCCGCCGTTCCCCTCTTAAACGCCTTTAACGAATTGGGAGAAGATGTGCGTGAGCTTATTTTAGAGAAGGATGATTCTCATACCGTTTTGCCCAACCAAGGCTCCTTCTTAGACCTAGAATTTGACAACACGGCAGAAAAAAACGAGAGCTACGTGCTGTCCCTACAAGGGTATTACCACCACGTCCGTGAGCAAGAGCATTCCGCCGATCGCAATATGCTCCGCTGGCTCAAGTCCGACCCTATTACGACCCATCAGTGGTCCTACACCCTTTATCAGGTACAAGCACTAAACGCAAGCATACATGCAAAGTAATCGCTATCCAGGATTCCGTTGGGTGAGAGGTTGGGAATTTCGCTTGGTACAACTGGCCATGTTGGCGCAGCTTTGGTGGATTGCCTTTCGCCGCTATGGTGATATCAAAACGGCCACTCAAGCTTTTCGCAAGTTGCTCAATCATGGAGACCAAGTCTTGGCCAATCAGAAATTAGCACGGGGGTTCCAGCTCAACGGTCGCTATGGCTGGGACATGTTCCATCCCCTCTGGCCATCTCCCGCCTTCAAGCAATTTTTCGAACAACACTATGAGGAGTTGATGCCCATTGGGAAAAATAAGTGGCCTTTACGCCGTTTGTTGATCGCATTGACCAAACGCTGCCCCTTGGCTTGTGCCCATTGCAGCGAATGGGATAGCCTCAACCAAGCAGATATCCTAAGTCGTGAAGAATTGGAAAGCAAAATTCAAGGGATGCTTAACCGAGGGATCAGCCAACTGGTTTACTCGGGAGGTGAGCCTCTGGTTCGTTGGCAAGATTTGTTGTACCTGCTTGAGCGCTTCCGCGACCAAAGTCAGTGGATTTATAGTTCCGGCTATGGTTTGACTTTGGAGAAGGCCAAAGCATTAAAGGACGCAGGATTAGAGGGCATTGCCGTGAGCTTGGATCATCATGACCCTGCTGGCCATGATGCTTTCCGTGGGAGTAATCGATCCTTTCAATGGGTAGAGCAATCCATCCAGCATGCCCAGGCAGCAGGGCTATTGGTATCCGTCAACGTTTGCCCCACCCGTGAATACCTCGATGAGTCTGGACTTAAACCCTTCATGGAATTGATGCATCAATGGCAGGTTCCCATAGTAAACGTCTTAGAGCCTCGGGCCGTGGGGCATTTCGCAGGGCAAGAAGTGGAGCTTCTCTCTCGCCATAAAGACTATTTGGCAGAGCTATTCTACGAATACAATTTCGCCCCTACCCACCAGCACTATCCCATCCTGACTTACCCCGGCCTTTCTCGCAGATATATCCCCTGTGGTGGCGGACGCTCTTACCTACTGCTGGATTATGATGGCACCTTGAGGCCATGCCCATTTTGCAAAACTCCTTTGAGCTTGAAAGAAGATGTCCGAATAGCCAGATGCGAAGCCTAAAAACTCTGGCAGACCAGGCCGATTTAAGCCTCCCCACTGCAACCTTTGTAGATTCGTGAGGGTTATGGAGGTAGATCGTTTATTTTTTTTCAAAAAAGGCAGAGCAATTCCGCTTTTTTGAGTATTAATACCCTCATAAAGATCGGTTTTGGCGTGGTTATGAAGTGCTTGCCCAAGGGTATAGGCTAGGCATAAGTAATTTTTATGATGCAGAAAGATAATTTTAATAACACATTGCCACTGAGCTTAGTTCTATGATTCTATCTAATCGATCTTTATACTGATTTAGTTCCCTTATCGATCAGATTTGGGATTATTATACAGGCCAATAAGCAGCGTGCGACATGAATTTAGCAGGGAATCAGGTATTGTTGAGGCCAATGACGCTTCGTGAAAGACCCAAATTTTTCCAATGGGCCACGCGAAGTGATGCCACTCCTTTCTGGTACGGAGAACTTTCCGGAGATGAAGTCCCCTCATATGTGGTTTTTAGAACGGAGTGGCCTGATTACTACTTTACGGGCAGTCAGCCCAGTAAGGGCCGCTGTTTTATGATCGAGTATCAAAGTGTCCCCATTGGTCAGATCAATTACAATCAGATCAATCAAGACGATCTTTCTACGGAATTAGATATTCTTATCGCAAATCACCAACACCAAGGCCAAGGTTTGGGGACTGAGGCCATCCAACTACTGACTCAGTACCTCTTTGACCACATGAAAGTTCGGCGCTGCCGAATCGAAGTCATTTCTCAAAACCCTCGGGCTATCCGAGCCTACGAAAAGGCTGGCTACCAACATACCTACGCCTACATTCGGGAAGGTATCAGTTGGAATGTGATGGAGATTTTGGCCGAAACCCATTCCACCGTCACCTATTCGCTTCAGAAAAGCTCCTCTTTAAAAATGTATTCATTCTTTGTCTGAGTCAGTCGCCTCCCTTTCGTTTCTACCCTTATGAAGCCTGCTCCATGAACCTGGATAAAGAATTTGTCCTGGCATATATCTTTGAATCTCTTAGCCCATGGTTTGCGGAACATGGATATCAAGCTTTACCCCAAAAGCAGCAGTTTCGTCGCCAAAAGACTTCAGGCTTCACCAATTGCATCTTCTCAATCTCGGTTTATGAAGACGTAGTTTGGATTGAGCTGCACATGGGGATTAGGCTAGAAGCCGTTGAAGGGATGGTCCATCGCTTTACCCGGGGGCTTCCCAAGTTTGCTTCCGACGCACACACCGTTATTTTTTCAGAAGGAAAATGGAAAGGGCAGCCCTATCTCCGACATGAGGCGAGGGGGATTGATGAATTAGATCAATTCATCACACACTGTAAAGAATTACTTAGCGAGGAAGGCTTTTCTTTTTTGGATGAGCATTTTACGCTCAGCGGGGTAGACACCTTACTCAACGGCCCAGAGTCGGAAGCCAAGCGCTTTCACCCCAACCCCGCCCATCGCTTTATCAAAGGTTTGGTCACAGCCCGCTTACTTCAGCGAACAGATTTCATGCAACTGGCCGATGAGTATGAGAAAAAGCTCCTCCTTACCCCGACGGGGAGTCTGCTGCAGAATGGCTTTCGGCGCTTACGAGCCTATCTGGAGGCGATGTCGTTGAATTAAGTGGCAACTCCGCCATAGGTTGTCCTCGTAGCTCTCGCCAAAGAAAAGCTCCTGACAAGATTGCTGCGATGCAATCTGCAATGGGAAAGGACCACCAGACCCCATCTAGCCCAAACCAAGTCGGCAAGACCAATAACAAAGGAACCAGGGCAAAACCTTGCTTGGTCAAGGCCAATAGCAGGGCCGGACGAGCCTTGCCAATGGCTTGATAAAAGGCCGAGCCAAGCAGCTGTACAGATAGCAAAGGAGTGGCGAGATACACAATGCGCAGCGCATCCGCAGCCGCATCGACCAGATCCGCCTGATCCGTAAAAATGGCCAACATGGGATGGGGAAAGATCATGACCAGCCCAAATAGTAAAAGGGCAATGGCCGTCCCGCTACCCACAGATAGGCGAATAGTCTGCTTTACCCGGTCTGGATGCCGAGCGCCATAGTTATAGCCCACAATAGGCAAAAACCCCTGAATCAAGCCCATGACGGGCACATTGGAGACCATCAAGACGCGGGTAATCATTCCATATACCGTGACCGCAGTCTCTGCTCCATAACGGAATAGCGCATTGTTGAGCACGATAGAGAGCACAGAAATGGCGCCTTGCCGTGCCAGGGTGACCGATCCAATAGAAAACATTTCCTTGATCAAGGGCCACTCAAGACGCAGGGAATCGCGGCGGATGGTTAAATCTGATCGACCCGAAAGGAAAAACCAAATAGCAAACAAGGCGCTGGAGACGTAGCCCAATGTGGTGGCCAAGGCTGCCCCAAAAAGTCCCCAGTCGAGCACCACAATGAAGATGGGATCCAGGATCAAGTTCAGAACAGCAGGAACGATGAAAACCATCATCGCAACCTTAGGCGCTCCTTCGGCCCGGATCACCGCATTGCTCATCATGGCAAAGGCCAGAAAAGGAATGCTAGGAAGGAGCACGGTAAAATATTCTCGGGCAGGCTCTAAAATCTCCCCTTTTCCTCCAAATAAAGACAGCAAAGCTTCTTCAAGGAAGGTGCCCAGCACAATCATGAATAGGGCCAGTCCTGCGGTGAGCAGGACCATGTTTCCAAAGGTGTGACAAGCCTTTCGTTCATCGTCTGCCCCGAGGGCACGCGATATCATGCTGCTGCCCCCCACCCCAATCGCCATGCCGATAGAAGAAATCAAGAAGGTAATCGGCATCACTACGGTGATGGCCGCGATGGCCAATGGCCCTACGTATTGACCGACGAAGATGGTGTCCACCACTCCGTAGATGGACATGATGAGAATACCAATAGAGGCAGGGAGGGCTTGTTGCACCAGCAAGCGACCGATTGGTTCTTTCCCTAGGTTATCAGAATTTTTCATTTGGATAGATAGCGAGACATTGGGAGCGTGGGACAATGAGACCACGTCTTGCTTAGAGTCAGATCAACAATCCAAGCGATTTCTTTTCGGCTGCTCACCCGAGCAATCATGACTTGTCAAAGATGATGGCGGGGGTCCCTCATTCTCCCTCTCGCATATTTTATTCAAAGTACAGGGATTTCCCCCCATTGCCAAGCCCAAAGTAAAGCCCCGCTGACAGAATCAGCAGGGCCAGGCATATTTCATACTGAGTCAGGAAAATCAAGGTCTTAATATCCCAGACTCTCCCTATCACCATATCTCTTAGATCAACATGCGAACGGGATCTTCAAGCAGACCTTTCAAGGTCTGAAGGAAAGCAGCTCCCATGGCTCCGTCGACCACGCGGTGATCACAGGATAGGGTCACCTTCATCATTTTACCGGGCACGACTTCCCCATTTTCTACGATGGCTTTGTCGATGATGCCGCCAATAGCCAAGATACAGCTGTCAGGGGGGTTGATGATGGCGGTGAATTCTTCAACGCCAAACATGCCCAGATTGGACACGGTGAAGGTATTGCCTTCCCAGTCGCTAGGCTGCAATGTCCGCTCACGGGCCATGCCAGCCAGTCGCTTGCTGTCCGCAGCGATGGAAGAAAGACCTCGGGTATCGGCAAAGCGGATTACCGGAACCAATAAGCCCTCGTCTACAGCCACGGCCATCCCGATGTGAATGTGGTCATTGTAACGGATGCTGTCACCCATCCAAGCAGCATTGAGCTTAGGATGCTGGCGCAAGCTCGCGGCCACTGCTTTGATCACCATGTCATTGAAGGAGATCTTCACCGGAGACATTTCGTTCAACTGCTTGCGGATTTCTACGGCTTTGCCCATGTTGATTTCCATGGTTACGTAGAAATGAGGAGCCGTGAACTTAGACTCGGCCAAACGGCGTGCAATGGTTTTGCGCATCTGGCTAACCCGTACTTCTTCGAAGCTCTCTTGGCCCACTACGCTAGGGGCTGAAGGAGCAGCTGTCTGGGGAGCACTTCCGTTTTGAGTGGGTGCCGCGGCAGGTACATAAGTCTCGATGTCACGCTTTACAATGCGGCCTTGATCCCCCGTACCCGTCACCTGGCTCAGGTCAATGCCTCTTTCTTTGGCCATGGCTTTGGCCAAAGGGGATGCTTTGATGCGCTCAGAAGACTGTCCATTGTCTTCGCTTACGGGAGCAGCCGGAGCACTGACTGGAGTAGTATTTTCTATGACGCTCGGTGCAGCAGGCGTCTCTACGGGAGCTGGAGCCGATTCTGTTGCGGGCTCTTCTTTCTTTTCTTCAGCGGGGGCTGCAGCGCCTGCAGCATGACTTTTGACCAGCTCTGATACATCTTCTCCGTCATCGCCAATGATCACCAAGAGTTGCCCCACGGGGAGTGCACCTCCTTCTTCAACCCCAATGTGTAGGACGGTACCGTCAAAAAAGGACTCAACGTCCATCGTAGCTTTGTCTGTCTCTACTTCGGCCAACAAATCGCCGTTGGATACCTTGTCACCTGTCTTAACGTGCCAAGCGGCGATGACCCCTTCAGTCATGGTGTCGCTCAAGCGCGGCATTTCGATCACCTCTGCCATAGAAATAGGTATTATTATGTGTGTGTGGAGTTAGGCGTATGAATTAGCCCTAAAATTAACGTTTGAAAGCCAAAAGCAAAACTTGGGACTAAGGAACGCTCAAAAAATAAGTTATGCCACTACGCTTAGTTCCTTCGACTTCGCGGGATCTTCGCTCAGGACAGGCTTTTGCCCCATCTATTCGTCACTGGCTCAGCAGTGGGTCCCTTTATCCCACTGCTTCGCACCTTAGCTCCGACGGGTCGGAATCTTCGACTCGCTAAGCTCGATTTCCCTTCCTTGAGCTGGAACAAAATTCCTACGCAAATGCGACATGTTATTCTTTTCGTGTTCCTTAGCATTGAATCTTTTTCTAGGCTACAAGTGGATTTTGTGGTGCTAAGCACCAACTATTCACCCACATGAGCTGCTATTTTGGACTGTACCTCAGTGGGCATGATTTCATTCAGGATGAGGCTCATATTGGGTTTCATTTCCATAAAAGCCCAGTGCTCATAGCCTTCTTCCCAAAAAACGTACATGTACTTATCAAGCAAATCCACTTCAATATAGCCTGTCTCATCGTTTAGCCTGACGTTTTCTTCGCCATTCTGCATCTTGAATATTCCCAGCATCAACTCAGTGGTTTCTCCAGTGGAATCCGCCGTCACCTTGATCTGCAAGGCCGCTTCATATGGAACCACTCCGTATTGGCTGGTTCCGGACTCTACCAGGAAAGGCTTTCCAGTTATGTCCATTTTGGGGGTCCGAACCATCATATTTGCGGCCTCAAATGTTTTCTCAAGGGCCTCTATCGCTACCTCCTTAGAGCCTCCCATCATATCAAGTACATACGGGTGCATGTGGTCCGCGATGATGGCATAATCTAGCTCGCGGGTTCCCGCCATGTAGCGCTCAAGGTCCTGCTTGAGATCTATTTGTCCTAGGCCCAGCAATGGCAGCACAAGCAACAAGGCGAGTAAGTGTTGTTTCATTCAGGTAGTTGTTAATTGGCCCCCAAGTAAAAGAATTCCGAGGAAAAAATAAGGATTTAGGAAGCATCACTATTGGAAATATACTCTAGAACGAAAAAGGGGCTCTCGCGACGGTAGGGAGCTAGGAAAGCTAAGAAGTATAGGAAGTCCGGCTTTCTCTAGATTTTGGGTTAATTGGAATGGCCCTTTTCTCTCCTGCTTCATCTATGCCTCAGGACCTAGGTTTTCCCCTAGCTATTGCTTAGCCTTTCAGCCACCAGCCGGGCTCAGCCAAGTTATGCCTAGTCAACAAAGCTTGAGCCATGAGAAAATTGAGGCTATAGCGATTGATCAAAGCAGTAGGCCAGCCTTCATGGACACAGATTTGTCGAGCGAGAGGGCGTGCTAGGGTATGATCCCAATGGTCGGCTTGGCCTAACCAAACTTTGAGAGGATCAATCCAACGTGTCGGTAGCAAGCGTTTAAGTCGATTCCTGGTCTCCATTTGTTTGGGCGGTGCCAAGTCAAAACTCACCCCCATCGGCTTAAAGAGTTTTTCCTTCGCCATGGATAAGTAGTGATGCTTGCCTTGTTTTAGCTCGTCAGGGATTTTCAACCACGCAACAACCCAATCCTGATCAAAAAATGGCAGCCGCCATTCGTAGCCAAAATACTCATAGACCCTAACGGCATTGACCAAAAACTTACTCATGCGGTTCCGCAGTCCCCAATACTGTAAAGCAGCAAAGGCAGTAGCCTGATCTTCCGTAGGAAATTGGGCCACTTCTGCTCTAATCATGGCTCTCACCTGATCTTCATCTAATTGTTGATCTCGTCGACCCGAGAAAAATTTAGGTCCCTGCAGTAAATCGTCCAACCAGGCCGATTGCCCTCGCCAGGTTTGGGCAGGATACCAACTACCGGCTAGGACATCTCCTCCAAAGCCTGGCAGGAAAATGGCGTTGTCTGGCAGCACTCCTCTAGCTTTCAGCTTTTTGACAGCCATCCAATCTTGTTCATGAGCTAGGCTGGCCCCAGCCGAAGCCCAATCTTGGTACCGCAAACCTTCTTCTTGCAAGTAGGTCCCAATCACCTCCTCATCGTAGGCCACAAAGTGCCATTCGTAACCCAGTTTTTGGGCTACCTGAGCTGATATCAAGGCTTCAGGATTTCCAGGTCTTCCATAGGTGTAGCAAAGGACCCGTTCTACCCCCACATGTTTCAGCATGGTGGCAATAAAGCGAGAATCATACCCTCCACTCAAAGGCAGCACCCAGGTCTGCTGGGCCGATTCCCCGCTTACCAAACGGGCAAAACTGGACTTTGCCTGTTCCCAGATATCAGGTATGCAAGAGGAGGGCTGGTTCAACAAGGGCCGATAGATCGAAACCTGGGCAGCCTGATTAGGTGAGAGCTTGACATATTCTCCAGCCTGCAATTGTTTCCAGTCTTGGTGTAGGGTATGGCGATGTAAACAATGCCCGGTATAAGGCAATAGTCGGGCTTGATCCCAATTATCTACACCTAACCAAGGAACGTAGCTACTGAGTTGATGATCTTGAAAAAAAACCGGAATGGAGCGAATGTTGTCCACCGCAGCTAAGCAATGTTCTTCCCCTGGAACTTGCCAAACCAAGGCGAAATGCCCCTTGGCAGTATGCAATTTTTGCCGCCAATCTTCTTCATCGACCAGTCCGCTTCCCCACCATTGGAGCATAGCTTCCCCACGAAGACAAGAACCTTTTTCATCATACACATAGCCACGGCCACACAGACCGCTTTGAGCATCCTGGTACCAGGGAGGGTCTTGGTCAGAAATGAGTAGGGGAAGGTTCACGAGCTAGTCAATCAATACTCCCGCACGATTTAAGAGAGGTACATCCATGAAATTACCCGGATCAATGCTGCCACTCAAGAAGGTATAACGGCGGTCATAAAGATGACCGTCCAGGCTGAAGCTGAGTAGGTATTCGTTGTGCAATGAAAACACCTTGGTCTGGATGAGTTCAACTTTCTTATAGGAAAGCCCGGGGATTTCTTCGAAGAAATGCCTCAGCGTAGATGTTTTCACTACCTCATCATCTATTTGTCCGTAACCATTAGAGCTAACGATGACGTTGTGTAGGGAGTCTTTTTTCAAGTTAATGAGATACACCTCCCAGGTTTCCGCCTCGGCATCTACCAATTGAGGAAGGATAGCCATGGCTACTCCTTCTACTTTTTTGATGGGAATGTCTTTGATCATAGCTTTGAAATACGATAAATGCGCGCGCAAAGATATATGAAGTAGAGGATAGCCTCACATAGGAGTCAAAGAAAAGGGAGTAAAAGCGATGAAATGCGCTCAATTCAGACTTCCCACCAATATTTTGCTTTCTTTCCCATGAGAAGTCTGAAAAAGACTGAGCGAGGTAACCAAATTGAAAAAAACCGGTTTGTATCACATAAAGGCACAAGCAAAATCTAAACCCATACCATGCAGCGGGAAAGCACCCCTACCAAAACAGAGAAGCCTAGTACCCGAGATTACGCCATTATCTTATTGATTTTTGCAGTTACCGGGTCTACCGCGGCTGTTTTTCCGCGCTTCATCATGCCGCTTACTGGGTTGGAGTCTGGGACTTTTTGGTATGTCTTCTGGTACGTGATTCTCATCACCCCCATTTATCAAGTCCTTTTGCTTGGCTACGCATTTATCTTTGGCAAATTCCACTACTTTTTGGACAAGCAGAAAAAGCTAGGCCGCTGGTTTTTAGGTCTTTTTCTCCGCAAAAAGTGAAGAAGTCAAGCATCCTTTAACTTCTTCACTTTTTAACTACT
>CAZFPQ010000169.1:0-15663 GCA_964521065.1 uncultured Bacteroidia bacterium
ATTGCTTTTAGCAGGACTAGCAAGTTGCACTTCTATCTACGTAATCCTGATCCTCCAAAAGCAAAAACTCGATATCCAAGATTATCGAGTAGAGGTTTCTGGTACTCGCGCCGATACCACTCCTGCGGTTTTTACACGTATTCATCTCCATTTCATCCTCCAAGGAGAGCTCGACCCCAAGAAGGTCGAGCGGGCCATATCGCTTTCTCTGGAAAAATACTGCTCCGCCGCAGCTATGCTCAAGCAAACTGCTGAGATCAGCGCAGACTTTGAAATCATCTCTTAGGAAGATTTCCCTCTAAGTCCCTTCCCCCTTACCTATTTATCTCATACTCATTCTGAGTATCTCCTTTGCATCCACTATTCATTGATTGATCCAACTATGTCACATTTTGAGACGGAGGCCATCCGTACCCAATGCCTACGCTCCGGACATCGCGAACACAGCAGTGCCGTGTACCTGACTTCTAGCTTTACCTTTGACGACGCAGAGCAAATGCGTGCCATGTTTGCTGACGAGATAGAGGGCAACATTTACAGCCGATTTTCGAATCCCAACAGCGACGAATTGGTACAGAAAGTGTGTACGCTAGAAGGAGCCGAAGACGGCTATGCCACCGCCACAGGCATGGCAGCCATCTTCACAACCTTGGCAGGACTATGCCACAGCGGCGACCACATTTTGGCTTGTCGTTCGGTGTTTGGCTCTACCCATTCTGTGTTGACCAAGCTGCTGCCTCGCTGGCGGATTGAACATACCTACGTGGACATTCATCAGCCAGAACAATGGGGGGCAGCTGTGCGCCCAGAAACCAAACTGCTCTTCGTTGAGACGCCCTCTAATCCAGGCGTAGATCTGATTGATTTAAATTGGCTAGGAGCTTTTGCCAAGGCCCATAACTTGATTTTGATCGTCGACAACTGCTTTGCAACCCCCTACCTGCAGCAGCCCATCTCCTATGGCGCGGACCTCGTACTCCATTCTGCCACCAAATACATGGACGGGCAAGGGCGGGTCTTAGGCGGATTGATCGTTGGGAGGAGTGACTTGGTTAAAGAAATTCGGCAGTTTGCCCGCCACTCTGGCCCAGCGATTTCTCCATTCAATGCTTGGACGCTTTCCAAAAGCTTAGAAACCCTGGCCATACGCATGGATCGCCACTGCGACAATGCGCTCAAGGTCGCCCAATGGCTAGAAGATCAGGCCGCCGTTAGCTGGGTCAAATATCCCTTTCTTCCTTCCCACCCTCAATATGAACTAGCGAAAAAACAAATGCGGGCCGGAGGTGGCATCGTGTCCTTTGAAGTCAAAGGAGGAATTGAACAAGGTCGTCAACTTCTGAATCATCTAACCCTTGCCTCTCTCACGGCAAACCTGGGTGACAGCAGAACCATCGTCTCCCATCCGGCTTCTACTACCCACGCCCGGCTCTCAGAAGGAGAACAAGCTCAAGTAGGCATCAGTGGGGGAATGCTCAGGGTCTCAGTAGGATTGGAACATCCTGATGACATCATAGCAGACTTGAACCAGGCGCTGGAGAGGAGTGCAATTAAGGCAGTAGCTAAATGATTAGCTGAACGGATTTGGGTCTTTGAGAACTGATTTAAGGAAGGAGGTCTGGTCACAGGGGGGAAGCAGCTTAAGGGAAAACAAGTGTAAATTACGAATCATGAGCGTTCTTATAAGTAGGAAGCGAGAAGCGAGAAGCGAGAAGTTAGATACGGGACGAATTGATTATGATAGTCAACCAATTAACCCAATCTCATTACCCGGCTTCTTCTGCCTACCTGCTAAAGCAATTGGACAGAAGAAATCGGGGTATGGTGGTACGGGCTATGGCTATGGCTATGGCTATGGCTATGGCTATGAGAACAATTGAATACCCAACGTAACTCGTCATTCCATACCCCACTTAGCGCTTTTCTTTTGGCCTTCGACTTAACAGAATTCTTCATAGCCTCAGGCCTTCATTTTAATGGTACTCCCATGAATATCTCCAGCCTTTTGCATCTCGGTCTAGCTGCCGTTTTATTGGCCACAAGCTGCAACCAGCAGGCCCCGCCCAGCCTCGGGATCAATCGCCCAGGCTTGGTGGGAGCCGCCGTAATTACCCCGGTGGACATCGATGCACGGGGAAGCTGGAAGGAACTTGCTGGTCCCCCCATAGAGTCCTTTGGTTTTATCTGGGGTGAAGAACTACCCCTAGACCTACAGCGGGACAACCGTGTGGTACTGGGCGGAACGCCTAGGCTAGATGAGGAATATCAATTGATTGTGAGTGACCTAAAGATCGGGACGGATTACCACTTTGCTATTTTTTGGAAGGAAGAGACGGGGAATAGCTTCATCGGGGAGACCAATACCCTTAGCACCGTGCCCGATCCTTGTGGGAATCAAGCGTCTAAGCCCGATTTGACGAGTCGGCTGAATGCCGCCCAAGGTAGATTTCTATCTTTAGGAGACACCCTGAATCTATGGGTGTCTACTGGCAACAGGAGCGACGATGCTTGCTTTTTTACCCAAACCGCCCCTTCAAGCCAGACATCTCTGGTAGTGGAGTTCCGGCCAGAGCAGTCTTCGCCTTTTGATACACTCCAACACTTCTTGGTGCCGATAGATTCACTGCCTAGTCAAGAAGCCCAAGCAGATACCTTTAGCTTTTTGTTTACTCAACTCGGCCAATATCAAATCACGGCCTGGGCGGACACCGAACAGCTTATAAATGAGCGGGCTGAGCATAACAACCAATCGCTCCTATTCTTTACCCTCGAAGACTAGTATAGCGATTGCTCTAGAGAGTCCTTTCATTTGCTACTTCCTCCGCAGTAATAGGCGCTGCGGAGTTCCCCCAAGAATTGCGAATGTAGGTGAGTACAGCAGCCAACTCCTCATCGCTCAGATGAGCAAATGAGGCCATCACATTTTGGTAGTACTCTCCATCGACCTCTATCTCCTCATTCAGGCCATTGAGCACTACCCCAATGAGCCTCCTTTTGTCACCCAATACCCAATCCGTGCCCACCAGAGGTGGGTTGAGATGAGGCACTCCACCCCCTCCTTTTTGATGACAAGCTAAACAATGCGTTTGGTAAACTTCCTCTCCCTGAGCCATGAGTTCAGGCGCAAGTTCAAACTCCGCCTTAGCAGCCGGTTCGGAATGGGAGGGGGCAGGTGGAGCAGCCTCCTGATCACTAGATTCACCAGTCTCTGTCTGTGATCCGGGGTTACAAGCCGACACGCATAACCATAAAAAGCTACCAGCGACAATTGAGATTTGTCTTAACATGAAGGTAATTTATTTTCTCTTAGGTAAATCAATGAATTCGGGTTCATACCCCTTGCTTTTGAGCCACTTAGCCAAGGCATACCCCGTACCCGCCCGCCAAGGCCTCAGCTCGGCAATGGGAACCTCCCGATAAGCAGCTAACTCTGATTCTTGCAAATGGATCTCACCTTCCTGAGCTTCGACGTGATAAGCAATGATCAGTTGATTCATGCGGGTAAATGTGTAAAGGCCAAGGAATTCGCCCAATTTAGCCTCTAACCCTAATTCTTCCTGAACTTCCCTTAAAACTGCCTCCTCCACCTTCTCCCCTTTTTCTAAAAATCCTGTCACCAGGCCAAACCATTCTTGGGGCCATCCAATGCTTTGGACCAAGACCACTTTCCCCTGCCTTTCCACCACTGCCGCCACAACCGGCGTAGGGTTATCCCAATGGACGAAATCGCCCTTGGGACAGGCTAAGCGGCTTTTCCCACCATGTTCTTGTTCTTCCAAGGGAGTCGCGCAATAAGGACAGAATTGATAGGACATGATGGTCACTTAGGAAGCTGAAAGGATGGGCTTTTTGAGCAAAGCCTGAAACTCTTGGTAAAACTGCCCCACGTGGTAGGCATCGACCAGTCCATGATGGACAAATATGGCTACTGCCATCCATAATTCTTTTCCCCGCCATTGACACTGACCAAAAGACACCTTGGGCGTAGAATCGGGCCGGCTATATTTGCGAGCGTGTGTCAAGCCCGTAAATGGGATCCAGGGAATAGCCGAAACATGGATGGCATCCAGGCGAAACGTATGGTCGTCAATAGCTAGGCCAGATACTGTCTGAACCCGAGCTATTTCCTCCCTTGCCAAACGCTGAAATTCAGCGAAGCTATCAGCCCATGGTAAGAAGGCAAAGCCAAATGTATGGTCTTCACGTGCAATGGTCGAAGAACCATTTATCCGCTCATAGCGGTAAACCTCCTCCCCCTCAATCCGGTAATGCAGGTTTTCTACCTCATGAATCGCCATCAGACATCGATAAAGGTAGCTGAGATAAAAAGAATCCCCACTTCGCTTGGATTGATGGTAAATGGCCGAAAGCTCTACCTCGAAGTTGATGCCGTGAAAGGGCTCCTCAAAGCCACTAAATACTTCAAAATGTTCTTTTCGATTCCAGTTGGCTAAGTCTAACTTGGTTTTCATTGAATCTATTGGGCTAAGAATTCACGGATGGCAGTCATATCCATGTGCTCATAAAAGAGCTCAGTGGCCTTCTTCACTTTCCATGGAGTTCGCGTATTGATTTTCACCTCTATCCGGCTGATTTTGATGACCACTTCATAGGTATCTATTTTGGCTCTTAACACAGGTATTCGATGTCGCTGAAAGTAGCTTTCACAATCTATATCCATCTCCCCAGATCCCGTGAGGATCAAACCACTTAAAGGGGAAGCATCTGTTCCTAACCTTCGGGAAACATTGTCGATCTTTTTCAAGGCTTCCTTCAGTCGGCTGATACTCACTACCAACAATTGCCCATCATAGTCATCTAGTTCACTCAGGTCAATCAGGGAGCCCGCTATGATATCCTTGACCTTGTTGTTCAACATGTCCTCATTATGAGTGACCGTCGCGTTGATGGCCTGGGCAATGGTGTGCATGACCGGCAATCCCAGCTCTTCTTCGTAAGGGAGAATTCCCAACAAATTGATCCCGCGATCGGCCAAGACCTTGCCGACGTAGTGGCGAACTTTGTCAATCTTTCTGGGAAGACACTTATTGATGATTACCCCGATGATGGGAATGCCCTTTTGCTCAAAAACGGATAGGTTGAGATCCAGTCGGTCGATGGTATTTCCTATCCCCGCTTCTACAACCATGATCAGGCCTGCATCAAGAATTTGAGCTACCCGGGCATTGGAAAGCTCCACCACACTGCCCACTCC
The DNA here is from genome assembly GCA_964521065.1 of uncultured Bacteroidia bacterium. GTDB lineage: Bacteria > Bacteroidota > Bacteroidia > J057 > J057 > CAYVAP01. Next base: position 5,216 of record CAZFPQ010000169.1, read on the forward strand.
TGGGTGTCCGGTTCCTTCATAAATCACCACATCGTGCTTTTGCTGAAGAATCTTTGAAGCCTTAAGAATGCGATTCTGATAGTTAAAGGCCGAGGGATCATCCAAATATGCCGTGGTTGCGCCAGAACCTAAGATTACCGGGCTGTGTTGATCCGGTATCAGGTCAAACTCCATGAATGACGCAAACAGCAAAGCATCCTTATCTGCTCGCTGCCCATTGACATCGATGTATTGTTGCCCCACAGGTTTACAATAGCCAACATTCAACCCTTCTGTGCGCAGGGAGTGTAGCAATCCCAAGGTAGAGGTGGTTTTCCCAACATGTTGAGAGGTAGCAGCAACGTAGATTCTTTTGTGACCCATTTTATCGTATCGAAAATAGCAATCCTATGTCGAGCCAAAAACAAATACAATAGGGGCCTAATTGGGGATTTCCCCGATTTTTCATTCATCTAAGGCTACTCCTAGCTAAATTAGTCCCATGTCTGTAAACAACAAAACCGTTGCGATCATCGACCTAGGTACCAACACTTTTCATTTGCTGTTGGCCGAAATCAATGAACAAGAGAGTTTTAGCATTCTAGGCAAATTCAAAGAAGCCGTCAAACTGGGGGAAAACGGCATTAACCAACAAAACATCGCAGAGTCAGCCTTTCAACGAGGCATTGATGCCCTTAGGCAATTCCGCAAAATTATTGACTCAAATGGCATTTTGACGGTTTTTGCCTTTGCGACCAGTGCCATTCGTAGCGCAAAAAATGGAGCTGAGTTTGTCGAAGTCGCTAAGAAAGAAGCAGGAATTGACATCCAAGTAATCAATGGCAATACGGAAGCATCTTTTATTCATGAAGGAGTAAAAAATGGAGTCCAACTTCCTCCCGCTGAAGATATCCTGCTGGTTGACATCGGAGGGGGAAGCGTAGAGTTTGTGGTAAGCAGAGATCGTCAAGCTCTTTTGCTTAGAAGCCTAAAAATTGGGGCAGCCCGTTTAATGGACTTCCTAAAACCCAGTGACCCCATCAAAGGCCGAGAAATAAAAGAACTTCAGACTTATTTGAGCAGCCAAATGGGAGATTTAATCCAAGAGCTCAAAGAGTTTGATCTCAAGCTCATGGTAGGCTCTTCGGGGACCTTTGAAACCATCGCTGCCATCATTGCCCACGAACAGGGAGATCGACTTTCGGCCAACAACCTAAACGGATATCGGTTTAGTCCTCATCATTTTACCAAGGTCCATGAGGCCATCCTTAAGGCCAACCGCAAAAAGCGTTTGGATATGAAAGGAATGGATCCTGTAAGAGCAGACATGATCGTGATGGGCGTGATCCTAATAGACTACCTACTGGCGCAACTGTCGATTGAGGAAATCATGGTCTCAGAGAGTGCCCTGAAAGAGGGTATCCTCTTCCGCCACATGAAGGACCGCAGGCAGCGGCTCAATCGCCTGATCGGCCCTACCGACCAGGACCTTCGGGCAAAATCAGTCAAAGAATTGGCTGAGCGCTACCAATACGATCGGCAACATGCCTTGAAAGTCAGCGAATTGGCAGACAGTCTTTTCCAGCAGCTCCAGCCTTGGCACCACATGGGGCCGGCTGAGCGCGAACTACTCCGCTATGCAGCGGTATTGCATGACATTGGGAGGTTTATCCACCCCAGTGGACACCACAAACACGGCCAGTACCTGATCATCAATAGCAGCCCCTATGGCTTCTCCACCAATGAATTGGTCCTGATCGCCAACCTGGTCCGATATCACCGCAAGAGTTTGCCCAAGCGTGATCATTACCACTACAGCATCTTGCCCAAAAGTGAACAAAAAAAGGTGTTGTGGCTAGGAGGAATTTTACGGATAGCTGATCACCTAGACCGAGGCCATCGAGACTTAGTTGAAGAAATCAGCGTTGAACCGCGAAAGGAGGGCCAGCTCCTCCTCCGCATACTTTCTCCCCAAGATGTGTCCCTTGAAATTGGTCACGCCATTGAACAAAAGGAAATGCTAGAAATGGCCCTAGGCATGGAAATCCAATTCCTAGGTGCCATCACTGATTAAGCCACGCTGAGAACTTGGGATCTGGAGACCTTAGACAGTCCTATTCCTGGTCTTCAGTTTCTTCCTCCTCCTCTTCGATTCCCATGGCCTCTCTTACGAGTGGCATGATATTGTAAGTGGAATCCGCATACAGGAGACTAGGGGCATCATAGACCAAATCAAACCCATTGGCTTTGGCAACGGCGTTGATGATGGAATCTGCCCGAGCCATTACTGGCGCCAACAATTCATCTCTACGCTGTGCGATACGCTGCTGAGAGTTGGTCTGCATTTCTTGCAATTGCTGCTCCAGCTTTTGTATTTCTTGTACGGCCACCTGCTGCTTCATGGGCGTCATGGTTGCACCATTTTGCTGGACATCTTGCAATTTGGTTTGGTATTCTTGTGCCAGCTTTTGGAAACGACGTTCCTGCCCTGCGGCATAGCTTTGAATAGCTTGGTCTGCCTCTGCTCCCTCTGGCATCAAAGACAGCAATTCCAAAAAGTTGAGGTAGCCAACTTTTAGCGCTGGGGCTTGAACCTTCAGGGTGCTGTCTGAATTTGCCACCGGTTCTGTAGAAGCAGAAGTCGGAGACTCGCAGCCAACCCATACCAAAGAAAAAAGACTGATCAAGATAATACTGAAGCGAACAAGATATGTCATAGTAGTTTGATTCTGTTATAAAGGAAAATGCTTGAATCTCGTGGGTAGAAAAACAAGCGAATGAAAAGGCCATCATTTTACGGTTTTTCCCAGTAGAGAGAACGACCTGTATCACCTATTCGGACCGCAAATTAACGGCATATCTGCTTGTCTTGCAATGCTCTCCAAGGATTAGCTCCATGCCTGACTCATCAAAAATAAATGGGATAGCCCCTAAACTGGCCCAGGGTATTAAGTTCCAAGGCTGGAAATGGAATTTTCACAAAGGCCAATCCATCTAGGAGGAATCGTAGCCAACGTTGTCGAGCAGGAATTTGAGAAGTATCTATATCTAAGGAAAATAAGAATTGACGATACCTCGGAGATTCTGGCAAAGGGCGACCGCCCCAGCTGCTTCGGTTGCTAAACTCGCCAAACATTCCATTGGCGCTATAGCCGACAGATAGACAGAGCCATTCAGGAATCCGATCTAAGCCGGTAAGTCGACTAATGGGCGCACTAAGCCAATAGGTATGGCCATTATAGTCATAGAACAGGCTTTCAAAATAATTCCGTCCTAGGTACCCATGCGCCTGCTCCGCGTAAGTCGACCGCCAAAAGCTGAATTTGAATCGCATCAACTGCCTATCAAATACATACTCCTGGCCCATGACTAATGCAGAACCAGCGGTATTGGCAAGCACATCCCCCCAAGAAAAACCCCACCCTTGGTAAAGTCCATCAAAGATTTCAATGGGCAGCTGCATAAAGAAACCTAGGCTTCCTCCCCACCAAATGGCGGCGTTTCGCTTTACCCCCGCCCTCCGAAAAGCTTGATAGCCCAAGAGACTTTGACCATAGGCTGCATATGCATGTCCCATTTTGTCCATTTGCAGGTAACCTGCATTGTCGTTGTACCAGTGAAAGGGTACCCTGGGGACGTCGCTGTACCAGACCCAGCCTAGAAATGACATTCCTCCCGCGTAAGTTAAGCCAGTTATACCCGCTGTCCAGACCAGCTTTTGGGTATTGAGGGTGTCGGGATAGTTCCGTTGTATCCGCTGCGCATAGACATCTACCCTACCCCATAGAAGGAGGAATAAAAGTGGCCAATACTTTTTCATCCGAATTTGCTTTACCCTACTCAACGGAAGGCCTAAGCAAAAGGCGGTCATCCCGTTACTTTTCCCAAGCCTGATCAATGATGGCTTGCAAGTGGGGAAAGTCTTTATCAGTCTCCCCATATTCTTCTCTTTGCCGCTTAAGTTCGGCTTTCAGCTCAGTAATGATTTCTAAGTAAGCAGGATCATCATAGCGGTTGTGAAGCTCTTCTGGATCTAGCAGCAAATCATAGAATTCCCACGCGACGGGGGCCACATCCTTCACTGGAGAGTATTGCTTCCACCAATAAAAGTCTCGCCCTTCTTCATCACTGCGATAATGGGCGCTGTAATAAAGAATCAGCTTGTACCGGTCGGTTCTCAAACCCAGGTGAGCAGGAACCTCATGATGGATCATATGCATCCAGTATCGGTAGTAGGTTGCTTCTCTCCATTCAGAAGGCGTTTCGCCTCTCAGCTCCTCCTTAATGCTTTTACCTTGCATATAATCAGGCACTTCCCCACCTGCCAGTTCGATGATGGTGGGGGCAAAATCAGTATTATTGATCAATAAGCTAGACCGCTTTCCAGCCTTCCCTCCAAGGGGGTCATGAACGAGGAAAGGCATACGCATAGACTCTTCGTAAATCCAACGCTTGTCTTGATAATCGTGCTCTCCCAACATCATGCCCTGATCACTGGTGTAAATGATGATGGTATTGTCCCATAATCCCTCTTCTTTCAAAAAATCAAAAAGTCGCCCAAGGTTGTCATCCACTCCTTTGACACATCTCAGGTAACGCTTTAAGTAAGTCTGGTAAGCGATATGAGTTGCCTCTTTGGCAGGAAGGTCTTCTAGCTGATACATCTTTACGTAGTTACGGCGCTCATGCCGATCAGACACTGAAGTACCGATCAAATGGGCCAGGCTGTCATTGCCGCCTCGGGTGGCCTCTGACCCAAAATAGGGCTGAGCGTATAGGCTACTTGGCTCTGGAATTTCTGTATCAGCTAGATATTCCTCATATCGGGGGGCAAACTCAAAATCATCGTGTGGTGCCTTGTAATGATGCATCAGAAAGAAGGGCTTATCAGGATCTCTTTCTTTCAGATATTCCAGGCTCAAGTCGGTTACTACGTCGGAAGAATGACCTTGGTATTGGACCATGTTGTTGGGCCAAGTCCCAGCGTTTTTGTCCCGGAAACTGGGGTCGAAGTAAGTCCCTTGACCTTTGAGTACTTGGTAATAATCAAAATGCTCAGGCTCATTTTTCAAATGCCATTTTCCAATGATGGCCGTGCTATACCCAAGCTTTTTCATCTCCTGAGGCAGGTACTGTTTCTCTACAGCTAAATCTCCATCCAAATCCAACACCCCATTGGTTTGAGGATATTGACCTGTGAGCACGGTGGCTCGGCTGGGGGTACAAATGGAGTTGACGCAAAATACTTGGTCAAACAAAACCCCTCCCTTAGCTAACTGATCTAAATTCGGTGTAGGATTAAGGCGGGCCAAACGGCTGCCATATGCTCCAATGGCATGGGCCGCATGGTCATCACTCATGATGTAAATGATATTGGGGCGCTGGGTTTGACCAAACGACAGACTAACTACCATCCACCATACACCAAAGAGGATGGTGGGTGTTTTTAGCCCATTGAAAATAGTGGATCGAGAAAGAAGGAGGGTCATGAGGGTATGATTCGATGAGATTTCGGTTGAATGAAAAGCTAGGATACCAACTGGATGATAGGAACTGCCTTTTTCACCTTTAATCAAGAACATATTGGGTTCAAAATTTAACCTATTAAATCTGTATGACGATAAGGGATGAATAGGGCTTAACCATTCCTTTCACACTCAGAACCAAATGAGGTAGGGTTCCACCTGATGATGGAACCCTAATGATTCACTCCTTGGCTACCTTATGATTAGCCTGTTATCGCAGCCGAAAATAGATTCAGTCGCTTCTTAACCATTAATAGCTAGTTCATCTAAGTGGGTTGAGTTCATTCTCCAGCAATATCCCATTTAGACCCCAAGAAGTGTGTAAGGAACGGTTGAGAGTCGATCAGGCTTAAGCCTGACCGAAGGGCAGTCTCCCTAAGGAGATTGCCTTTTTCACTTTACTTACTAAGAATAAAAATCCTTAAAGTTTGCCCTAGCAAGGTAAAAAGGATCTGGAAAAACCTAGGGAATATCTACCCGCTCAGACTTACTACAAACTAGACAATACAGGGCCATATGCCCAATTAATCCGATTGTAGCATGGTTTTAACCATACGTGCTAAGCCTCAGCGCGAATATTGAGGATATTAGATTCATCGTTTCTTCCCTCCTATTTGAAGAGGGTAGAACCGTAGAGGAACACACTAAAACTTACACATCCAGACTTCTTCGATATGTCTAGATTTATTTTCCTGCTACTTGCTATCTCTGTTTACCTCAGTGGGTGTACCCTAGAAGGTAAAGGTGGAGATGCCCCTAAATTTGAGGACCCCCGATACGAAGCAAATTGGGAATCATTGAAAAGCTACACCATCCCTGAATGGTTTGCAGACGCAAAATTCGGAATTTTCATTCACTGGGGTCCCTACAGTGTCCCTGCTTACGGTTCTGAATGGTATCCCCGTCGTATGTACGAAAAGGGAGAAGTTCGAAACGCAAAAGGAGAAATAACCAGTAGCAGAGATGATATCTATCAATATCACTTAGCGAAGTACGGAGACCCTTCAGAATTCGGGTACAAAGACTTTATCCCCATGTTTAAGGGGGAAAAATTTGATGCCAATCAATGGGTTGACTTATTTGAAAAGGCCGGAGCAAAATATGTCATTCCTGTGGCAGAGCACCACGATGGTTTTGCCATGTATGCCTCGTCCCTTACCCGTTGGAATGCCAAGGATATGGGCCCCAAACGAGACATTATTGGGGAGCTCGCGGAAGCTACGAGAGAGAAGGGGATGAAATTTGGTGCATCTAGCCACTACGCTTTTAACTGGAACTATTTTTCTCGTCAAGAAGGTTGGGATACCGATGATCCCGCTTATGCAGATCTCTACAGCCGCCCTCATGAGCAATACGAACCTTGCGATGAAGAATTCCTACAAATGTGGTGGGATCGCACCACTGAGATCATTGACCAGTACCAGCCTGATATACTATGGTTTGACTTTTATATTGACAACCCAGAGTTTATCCCCTATCACCCTAAACTCGCGGCATATTATTACAACAAGGGCCTAGATTGGAAGCAGGAAGTGGTTCTTCAAACTAAGAATTTCGACCTGGAATCCTTCCCAGATGGCACCAATGTCTTGGATATTGAGCGAGGCAAATTGGCAGATACCCGTAAATTCCCCTGGCAGACCGACACTTCAGTTGGCAAGAACTCTTGGGGCTACGTGACCAACTGGCTATCCAAGACTCCCACCAGCCTACTTCACGATTTGATCGACATCGTTTCAAAAAATGGATGCCTACTGCTCAATGTAGGCCCCAAGGCGGATGGCACCATCCCACAGGATCAAGCTGAGGTTTTATTAGAAATGGGCGAATGGCTAGACGTTAATGGCGAGGCCATCTATGGCACCCGCCCTTGGGAAGTATTTGGTGAAGGCCCCACTGAAGTAGACAACGGACATCACTCAGAAGGTAAAAACAAGGCTTTCACTGCCCAAGACATCCGCTTCACCTGGAAAGAAGGTTCTCTCTATGCCATCTTGCTGGGTTGGCCAGAAGGAGGGGAGATCAACATCAAGAGTCTAGCTAAAGACAGCCCCTATCTGACTCAAGAGATAGCTTCCGTTAGCATACTGGGCTCAGCGTCTGCTTTATCTTTTGACCAAAATACAGAAGGAATGAGGGTCCAGCTCCCCGAAAGTCCTGTAGGTCAGCATGCCTATACCCTGAAGATCGATCTGAATTGATGTGGTTAGGAAACCTGAGGAGTGAGATCACTCCTCGGGTCCCTCCTTTTACATCCTCCCTCCTTTTTCCTATTCACCCTAGCCATTATGCTCCAAAGTAATACGCAGGAGGCCCAGACGGCCCCCGCTTCCTCTCAGGTGGCGTTGATTCCCAAAGCCCTGATTTTTCCTTTCATCCTGATCACCTTCTGCTTTGCCCTATGGGGCTTTGCCAACGACATCACCAATCCTCTGGTTAAGGCTTTTGGAATCATCTTTAACCAAAGTGCTTTCATCAGCTCTTTCGTCCAATTCGCATTTTATGGGGGATACTGTTTCATGGCCATCCCAGCGGCTATATTTATCAAAAAATACAGCTACAAATCTGGCATTTTGGTCGGCCTAGCCTTGTACGCCCTTGGGGGGATCCTTTTCATCCCTGCGAGCCTTATCGGCCTGTTTTATCCATTTTGCGCCGCCTTTTTCATCATGACCTGTGGGTTGAGTTTCTTAGAGACCAGCGCCAACCCCTACATCCTGTCTATGGGGGATCAGGCAACGGCCACCCGCCGCTTGAACCTGGCTCAGTCTTTTAACCCCATGGGGTCAATCATCGGCATCTTGGTAGCCAAGGATTTCATCTTGGCTAAAATCAACCCTGCAGGTACCGAAGAAAGAGCGGCTTTAAGTAGCGAAGCATTCGAGCAGATCAAAATGGCGGACCTCGCCATCGTTAGAGGACCATATGTTGCCATTGGAATGGTCATCATCGTGATGTTCTTGCTCATTTGGTTTACCCGCATGCCCAAAACCCAAGATGGAGGCAAAAAGCTTGACCTTGCTGGTACCTTTTCTCGCTTGATGGCTAACCTCAAATATCGCCAAGGAGTAGTCGCACAGGCTTTTTACGTAGGTGCCCAGATTACGGTCTGGACCTATACCATCCACTACGGCACGGAAGTATTGATGGCAGAAGGCATGAGCGAATCCGCTGCTGCCGCCGAAGCAGTCAACTACAACTTTTACGCGATGATTCTCTTCGCGCTCAGTCGCTTCATCTGTACCTTCCTGCTAAAATACATCGACTCAGGTCGCCTACTGATGTTCCTATCTATCGGAGCCATGGTCCTACTAATCCCAGTTATCGGAGTGGGAGGTCGATTTGGCTTGTACGCCTTAGTTGGTATCTCAGGTTGTATGTCCCTGATGTTCCCGACCATTTATGGCATTGCCCTAGAAGGATTGACTGACGATGCTAAGTTGGGTGCTGCGGGGCTAGTCATGGCCATCGCAGGAGGTTCCCTCTTGCCCCCCATTCAAGGATTGCTCATCGACCAGATTGGGGTACAACTCTCTTACTTTATTCCGCTAGTCTGCTTTGTCGTAATTGCCCTATACGGCCTCCGCATGTATCGCCTTCGTCAAACTGAATCCCTTTCCTCATGAGTAAGACTCGTCGCTATTGCTTTGCCTGTGACCTGAAGGATGAACCTGCCTTGATCGAGGCTTATGAACGTTATCATTCCAAAGAAGCCCATTGGCCAGATATTGCTGAAAGCATCAAAGTGGCAGGCATCATCGACATGGAAATTTATCGCATGGGCAACCGGCTTTTCATGATCATGGAGGTCAATGAGACGTTTGATTTTGATCAAAAGGCCAAAATGGATGCGGAGAATCCCCGTGTCCAAGAATGGGAAGAGTTGATGAACACCTATCAACAGGCCCCGCCTTGGGCCGCTCCAGGGGAAAAGTGGGTTCCCATGAAAGAAATCTTCAAGTTATATTAACAAGGGCTAGACTTAGCTCAACTTTTTTCAATTGAACGCCTGGAAAGCCCCCTTTCCATAAAAGAATCATCGATGGATTTAGGACTAAAAGATAAAGTGGTATTGATCACTGGTGCAGCGGGTATCCGCGGTAGCATCGGCCAGACCATGCTGGTCAACCTCGCCAAAGAGGGAGCCATTCCCGCAATCATAGATCGCAACAAGCGAGGATTTGAGTATGTTGCGGAACTCCAAGCTCAAGGCGTAGATGCCATGTTTGCCCAAACCGATGCCACTGAACCCGACCAAATCAAACAATCGGTTGAATCCATCATCGCAAAGTATGGACGCATTGACGCCGTAATCAACAACGTGGGCGTCAATGATGGGGCGAGCTTAGACTCCAGCGTAGAGGACTTTGTTGCCTCCCTCAAGCTCAACTTGATCAGTTATTTTGCTGTAGTCAAATACGCCCTGCCTAAGTTGATTGAATCCAAAGGAAATATCCTGAACGTCGGCTCAAAAGTAGCCCTCACGGGACAGGGAGGCACTTCTGGCTATGCCGCTTCAAAAGGAGGAGTATTGGCTCTCACCCGGGAATGGGCGGTGGATTTGATCAGCCATGGTATCCGAGTCAACGCCCTAATCATTGCCGAAAGCTGGACTCCCGCTTACGAAAACTGGATCAAAACGCTAGATGACCCAGAAGGTGCATTGGAAAAGATACAGCGAACCATTCCCTTGCACAGCCGCATGACTCAGCCACAAGAAATATCAGATACAGCTTTGTTCCTAATCTCAGAAAAATCTAGCCATACCACAGGTCAATTTGTATTCGTCGATGGTGGATATGTTCACCTTGATCGCGCGCTTTTAACCGAATAGGTAAGCGGAAAGATGGGCTACGGGCTACGGGCTACGGGCTAAATAGCCAATATCCCTTAGACCATGTTTGGGAGTTTCTCCTTCGTTCTTTGAAGAAATGGTAATCAGCC
>CAZFPQ010000170.1:0-10208 GCA_964521065.1 uncultured Bacteroidia bacterium
GCCAATGACAAAGTGGCAAGTATTCCAGGAACGAATGGCAGAGTGAAGGAGTGAAGGAGTGAAGGAGTGAAGGAGTGAAGGAGTGAAGGAGTGAAGGAGTGAAAAGTTAAGGATTGTTGCTTTGTTTAAGCAATTCCGGATTTTTTCCTTCCCAATGCTTCTCTTAAGGACGAGGCTCCCATTGATTTAAGAGGCTCTGTGCAGCAGCTTGATAGAGGTTTTCGCGAGTAGCCAGCTGCTTCAGCAAGCGAATGGCCGTATTGGTTTTGCCCTGGGCTTTGGCACACAAAGCAAGGGTCCACTGAGCTTGAGCATACCAAGGTTCTGCGCCCGCTGAAACCCTTAGCAAGTAAGGCATGGCGTCTTTTATTTCACCTTGCCGATAATAGGTATCCCCTAACATAAAAAGAGCTTCTGGGGATCTGGGATTTTGGATCAAAATCCTTTCCAATTCTTTTTCTGCCTTGCGCCATTGCTGAGCTTGGTAATGGCTACGGGCAACCGCCAGTTGAACTTGAGGGCCAAGTTCAGCCAGGGCTTTCAAGTCTTCCCTTTGGGTAGAGGCTTTGGCTTGCTCTGCAGCAAGTTGTGTGGAGTAGGTCGCGGCCTCAGGGGCAAAACTCTGTTGGGGATCGTTGGGCAAAGAGGTATTCGCCGATCCCGGGAGTGGCTCTTCTCGAGGACGCTCTGCCCTAGCCATTGCTTCTTCTTGGGTCTGAGCCCGCACTTTTTCCTCTCTTTGGAGATCTGCCTCTTCTACCGCTTCCGTCATAGCCGCTGAAGACTGAGCCCGGGAAGCCATATCATCGGCTTTAAACCTTGCTATTTCCTCCTCTAAAGAAGGGTCTATGTCTGTGTCTCTTCGCCATATGCTGGCCCTGCCACCAGAGGAATTACCTACCGGTAAGGGAGTGGGGAGGATCGGGTCCTTGGGAGTTGCCGCTGGTGGGGGAGTCGCCAGAGAAAGGCTAGAGGGGGGGGGGACTATAGAGCTATCTGCCTCGTCCTCCGCCTCCCTTTCGGCTGCGGGATCAGAAGAAGTGGCAAGTTGCTGCTCTACAGCTGGCTCGTCTTCTCTACCTGAGACAGGTTCAGAATGGGCCTGGGCAAAAGCCTCAGGTTGATTGGAACGCAGGCCTCGGAAGAGATTAAAACCCAAAACCAACAATAACACGACTGCGACGGCCCCCATGAGCATCTGGGGAATATACATAGGCCGGACACGGGACTTTCGCTTGCTGCGCTCCTCTTGCTGCTCGCCAATAGGTAACCTAGCGGTCAATCTCCGCTGGTGTAAGCGCTGAATTTGCTTGATTCTCTTTCTAAGAGCCTGAGGATCTCGAACCTCCTTAAGCCCTTCCACTGCATCGGCCAGCAGGGGATCTTCGGACATTGCTTCGGCAAAGGCTTGAGCCTCTACTGCGCTTAGTTCCCCCGACACATAGCGCTCCAAGTCCCTTAGACTGGGCACGGAATCAGAAGAAGCGTAATAGGTCGAGAGTAATAACATAATTCAATATCTGTAATCAGGCGATGTAGTTGTCGCCATTAGGCGATTGGGATTCCATGTGTTTGCGCAGCATGCGTTTGCCATTCTGAATATGACTTTTGACTTGCTTGAGCGTAAATCCGGTTTGCTCGGCTACTTCCTGATAACTTTTTTGTTTTAGGTAGAATAGATCAAGGCAGATTTGTTGCTCCTGCTTCAAAAACCCCAGCGACGCCTCCATCAAACGCAGCTGAGCTTCGCGCTCTTCTGCAGGCTTGAGTTCAAAAGGTGTACCTAATAATTCTGGTCGATCACGAATGATTTCTTGCTGATATACCTCCTCCTTGGTCTTCTGTCTTTTTTTCCGGTCTAGGTATACCAAGCACTGGTTTTTCACCACGGTATGAAGCCAAGGTCTAAACAGCTTGATCTCATATTTCTTGAGATCTTTCATGAGTTTCTCAAATACACGCATGCACATGTCTTCACTCTCCAACTCATCCTTGAGATATTTCATGCATACCAGAAAAACCAAATGAGTATAGCGATCATATAGCTCTCCCAACCACAGGGGATTTTCATCCTCTTGGTATTTGGCAATCAAGGCCTCATCGCTGAGGTCTTTGGGTCTGAGAGTGCGTTGAAAGAGACGCATATAATCAGTCGGACTTACCTGATAAGGGTTCCTCAAAAAAAGTGCTAGCCTGGCCTGTTCTTACTATTACATCTTAGCCTGCCTCTCCGAATTAGAAGGAGAGGAATGAAGGCCATCAGTGGCTTTACATGGACTAAGACTAGACAAGGAGGATATTTCCATACGGGTTGCCACATTTTTTTCTCGTCCAGAAGTCAGTCCTTATGGCCTAGGCTCTACCCAGATGATATCTCCTTGGCTATTGATGTAAGCGAATCGACCATCATAGTCACCATGCACGGAACTGAGCCGGACCTCAGCGATTCCATTCTTAAAATAGTCGACCCAGCGAAATTCATAATCTGTAATTCGCTGAAAATCTTCATCAATGTAAGCCCATAGCCCTCCTCGTTTAACGGCAGCAAATCCTTCGCTAAAGCCTTTGAGGTCTTGATAGGTAGGATTGACCACAAATTCTCCCTGTCGGTTTATGAAACCCCACTTTCCCCCCGGCTCTTCGATGGGGCTTATGGGCCTAGGGTGGCTCAAAGGATCCCCTATTAGGCTACCGACTAAGGCCGGTGCTACGCCATTGCCCCAGCGGCCCAGCCCGTCAAACTCAGGTTCAAACAGAAAATAGCCGGAAGTATCTACCAAGGTATAGCTGCGATCAGCCATGCGGTCCAGTTTTGCCCCCCGGAACCCAGGCTGGGCCCGAGCTACCCCGCTATAAAAGGGGCTGTCAAAGCGATATTGAGGTAGAACGGGGTTCCCACTTCGATCTATGATGTAGCGGCGGCCCTTGGTGTTTACCACGGTAGCGTGCCCGTTGACAAAATCTCCAGGATAAAGAAATTGAGGTGAAATGACGGTCTCGCCTTTATGGTTGATATATCCCCAAAGGCCACGGATAAAGACATTGGCTAGGCCCTCTCGAAAGCACCTAGGAGACTCTATATCTGGCCGATCAATTACCACGCTGTCTCGCTTATTGATGTAGATCCATCGATCTTGTGTTTTTACTGCCGCCAAGCCCTCCGAAAAAATATACGCCTCATGTTGGGCTTGTGCCAACAGAGTGCGATCGTAGGGAGCTCCGACCTCGGGTGGTGAGTAATACTTGGGATTAATGACAAACTTCCCATAGATATTCACAAATCCCCACTTCCCATCCTGAGGCAAATGCCCATTTCGTACACGCCCTCCAACGTTGACTCCTCCAAGCTCTTCGGAAAAGGGCATGGCATAATCAAATTGAGGATTTAAGGCAATCTCTCCGCTTCGATCTATGTAGCCATAGCGACTTCCCTCCCAAATCACGCGATACTCAGGAGTGTAGGTTCGGGGTTGGCTACAGGAAAGGACTAGCCATGGAATCCATGCCATCAACAGCCGAAGGTCGATCCAAAAGGTCCTCTTCATAAAGGAAAATTACTATTCTCCTAGCGGAAAGAAAATTCCATCAATGGTGTTCATTCGACCGGTGGACCAGTTTACTCCCTCTAAAAAACATGCCCTAAGAATGTAGTATTCTTCCTTTTATGAAAAAGCAAGGCTATTGACTACATATCCAAACTCTGTACATTCCGGAAATAGGGTGGCCACCATTACGAAAAAACCACATGTAAAAGAGCATAAAAAAAACTCAGACAGTCTCGCGAATATAGCGAAGAATTACGGTAGTCCATGCCTATGATAGACTGGACTATCATCTGGTTAAACCACAGAAAATTTCGGGCTCGATTCCTCCCCAAAAGAATCTTAGTGTGGACATATGCCTTCTAATTATTAATCATCCCCCTTTTTCCAACCAAGACGGTCAGCTATAATCAGGGATTAACATCTTTTTAGAGATCTCCATTTCTTGCCCTACTATCAAGATTCCAGGCTGGGATCTGGAACAATCCTGATGAATGCCGACTTAGGAGCTTCACATACGGGACAGCAGTAACTTTCTGGCAGCTGTTCAAAGGATATTCCAGGCTCTACTCCTTGGGTGAGATCGCCAAACTTCATGTCATAATGAGTGAGGCAATCACCACACTGGTAGAATGGCGAGGGTGGAAGGGCCTCTTTGCTAAAGCCCATGCCCCGGCTTAGAGAATCACCAGGCTCTTCAATCTCGCCCAGTTGTTCAAAATATAGGTGACTTAGTTCCATCAATAACCCCGGCAACTCTATTTTGTCTACATCCTGAGCGTAGTAAATATATCGCAGGCGATTGGGGTCAAAATTTTCACAATGAAGGACGTTATAGGTAGGCCGTACCTCATATTCTTGCACAATTGACGGGATGGGATTTTTCTCAATGACAATGGAGGTAAAATTGACCCCGTACTCACTTTTTATCGAAAAAGTAAGGCCGTAAGTACTGATGTCATTTTGGTCAAAGTTTCGTACGATAAACCGCTTTAGGGCCAAGGCTTCTAAGTCCATGATGGGAAGATGCCAGTTCAACTCCAGGGAGGAGTGTCGTACATTGATCCCAAATTTCCCCAACAATTTTTCCCAGCGAAGTCGATCCTTCTTGCCTATGCCTTTGACGATGAATGACTTCCAAGGTGTCAGGCAAATTTTACCAATCTTACAATCCAGGCATAGGGTGCACATGGCACGTAAAAAGGCCAAGTCATAACAATTATTCCGCCAGTATAAGCCCAGCCAATATTGGTCGATGCTCATCTTGTTCATGCCCTCATAGTAAGGAAAGGCTTCAAACGGAAGACTGAGCGACTGAGATATCGTGCGGTTGTTCGTGTCAATTTCACTATTTATTTCCTCAAAAAGCTCTTCAACTGAGCTTACGTCTTCGTAGACTGCTTCCATCGTTTTGGCTAGCAAAGCGATGTCCCAAGTATTAATCAGTACCGGGTAACGAACAATGCCTTCCAGGGTAGGAAGACGGAGATATAGGTACCAGTAGTCCTCTTCTTCAGAAGCAATAAAATTTAATTGGCCAGAAAAGATGGGGACAATGCGCTGGAGAGGATCCACTACATTGATTTCCAAGCTAGGCTCGAAGTCAAATTGCTCTAGGACGTACAAATAGCCCGCTCCACTCAACCAGGAAGTAGAGGGAAAAATATCTGCCGACACATAAGAACTGGAAATGTTGTGGTGGCGCGCCTCACCTAGTAACTCATAGGAGATGTCTGGATATCGGCTGAGTACGTCTTTTTTCTCTGGTGGAAAAGGAAATAAGATATCTTGCCTAGATCCAAAATGAATGGTGCTATGCCCCAAGGCTTCCGCGAGATCTATGATGTTGCGTAGTTCGCTCGGGGATAGGACACCTCCCTTGACAAAAATGCGAATGAGGTCTTTATTCATAGCAGTTCAAATTCATGATGAAACGATCTTGGCCTTTCATCAGGCTCGGACGCGCTTTGACTGAAGCAAACTTTGCACCTCGGGCTTACAGCTTCCGCAGCCCAAACCTGCTCCACTCAGCTTACACACTTCCGCAAAGTCGGTGACTCCATTCTTGATCAACTCTTCTATATTTCCTGTGCCGACATGGTTGCAGGAACAAAGCAGGGTCCCCAACACGGGCTTAGGCTTGGCTCCAGACCTCAACAACTCTTCCCGCTTCTCCGAAAGCTCTATTTTCTCCTCAATCAACATGCGATATTCTGCAAACTCGGCTTTGTCCCCGATTAAAATGGCCCCCACCAAGCGGTCATTTTTCACAATACACTTCTTGTAATAGCGCTTCTTGAGGTCGGTAAACAAAATTTCGTCGTAGGAGGGATCCTCCTTGGGATAGCTCACCTCACCGATGCTGCACAAATTCAGGTCGTCAAATTTGAGAATATTGAGGCTCACTGAGCCTTGATATACACTGTAAAAATCCCCCGTCAAGTATTTGGCTAAGCTATCGGCTTGTTGCTCAGCGGCAGCGGTGATGCCATACATTTTTTGCTGGTACTCCGCGATTTCGCCTATGGCGTAGACATCAGGATCGCTGGTTTGCAGGTATTCATTGACCACGACTCCTCGGGAGCACTCAATTCCATTGGCCTTGAACAATTCAATGTTGGGGCGGGTGCCAATGGCATATACCACGGCTGTACAAGAGATAATTTTGCCACTTTTTAGGCTCACCGTTAAACCAACTTGTTCATCTTGAGAAAAGATCGTGTCTACTTCGTTGTCAAAAAATATTTGGATACCCCGCTCGATTACGTCTTCCGCTAGCAACTGACTGGCGATGGGATCCAACTGACGCAACATCAGTCGGGAGCCCCGCTGGACCATGGTGATTTGATTTCCTTTGCTACGCAAAGCAGCCGCCAACTCTAGGCCTAAAAGCCCTCCCCCTACTACCAAGACATGCTGTTGAGACTTAGGTAAGCCAGAAGCAGTCAAATAGGACTTGAGTCGATCCGCATCACTGCGTTCCCGCATGGAAAACACCCCCTCCAGGTGGATGGGTACCTCTCGGGGAACATAGGGTCGGCTACCCGTCGCACCAATTAAGACATCGTAGTGATGGGGAAAGCCCTTGCTATCTAAGAGGGTCTTTTGAGTTAGGTCGAGCTCCTCTACAGAGGTTTCTCCATGCAAATGAACATTCAGCTTGCGCAGTTCATTCCGTTTGATTTTCTCTAATCCCTCCCAGCTCAAATGATCGCTGACGTATTCTGGCAACAGTACGCGGTTGTAAAAAGGATAGGCCTCACGGGAAAAAACGTGGATTTCATCCTGCTTATTCAAGGCTCGATAGGACTGGATGAATCGGTATGCCGCCGCTCCTGCTCCGATGACGCAGATTTTTTGGCGAGGTTTCCGGTATTTGCGGACCTGCACAGTGGCATATTTAAAGTCCGGCTCTTTAGAAGCGGGGTCATAGCGGTTGGCGGTCAGGTTATTGGCTCGTCCAGCGCTATGGTTCAGCACCTTGCCCCAGTGCATAGGCAGAAATACCACACCTGGCTTTATGGTATTGGTGATGCGCACTTTGACCCTTACCTCCCCTCGGGCATTGCTGATGGTTGCCAAGTTGCCTTCCTTGAGGTTTCGGTCTAGGGCATCGCCAGGATGGATTTCTAAAAAGGGAGTAGGATAATGGGTGTTAAGTTTATTGACCTTCCCCGTACGGGTCATGGTATGCCATTGGTCCCGGATTCTGCCCGTAGTCAAAATCAGGGGATGTTCAAGGTTTGGAGGCTCGGAGGCTCTTTGGGACCCCTGAGGAACATTGAATTGAGCCTTTTGGGAGGGGGTGTAAAACTGATGGTCGGTAAACAAACGGGGCGTCCCGGGGTGATCTTCATAAGGAACCGGCCACTGGAAGGACCCTTCTTTGATCAAACGCTCATGAGATAGTCCAGAGATATCAATATGAGTCCCTTTGGTCAACTGGCAGTGCTCTGTGTAGACAGCAGCTTGATCGGGATAGTCAAAACCAGGGAATCCCATTTCCTGAGCAAATCTGCATAAAATCTCCGCGTCGGGTAGAGCCTCACCAGGCGCATCTAATACCTTAGGTAAGTAGGTGATGCGTCGGTCTGAGTTGGTCATGGTTCCAGCCTTTTCCAGCCAGCCAGCGGCGGGAAGCAGCAAGTCTGCGTGCTTGCCCGTGTCAGAGCGATGGGAAATATCTTGTACCACCACAAATTTCGCTTTGGACAAGGCCCATTCCATCTTATTGGCGTGGGGCAGGCTGACCAAAGGATTGGTACAGATGATCCAAATGGCTTTGAGTTCGCCAGAATCCAGGGCATCAAACATCTGCGTAGCCGTCAAACCAGGCTTGGCAGGCAAATCGTCCACCTCCCAGTACCGAGCGACCTCTGCTCGGTGCTGAGGATTTTGCTGATCTCGGTGAGCAGCCAACAGTGTAGACATGCCGCCAACCTCTCGTCCTCCCATGGCATTGGGCTGACCGGTCAGGGAAAGAGGGCCCGAACCAGGTTTCCCAATGTGTCCGGTGATCAAGGAAAGATTGAGCAAAGCCACGTTTTTGTCTACCCCAAAGACGCTTTGGTTGAGGCCCATGGCCCACATGCTGATGAACCCTTTGGCATTGCCGATGTACTGGGCAGCTCGCTTGATTTGGTCGGTATCTATACCACAAAGTTGGGCGGCTCGCTTGATAGGTGTCGCCAAGATAAAACTGCGGTATGCCTCGAACCCTTCCGTATGCTGGGCTAAGAATTGCGCATCGATGCGCTTGGTTTCCCACAAGCGCCTAGCGATGGCGGCAAAAAGGTAGACATCTGTACCGGGTAAAATCTGTAGATGCAAATCAGCGATGGAGCAGGTCGCTGTCTCTCGTGGATCTACCACGATGACCTTGGTCTTAGGATTGGCGGCTTTGTGGGCTTCGAGGCGACGGAAGAGAATGGGATGACACCAAGCAGGATTGGCTCCGGCAATTAAAAAGCAATCGGCCAGCTCGATGTCATCGTAGCTGACAGGCACGCTATCTTCACCAAAAGTCTTGATATAGCCCGCTACAGCCGAGCTCATACATAGCCGTGAATTGGTATCGATGTTATTGGTCCCCAGATAACCCTTGACCAGTTTATTGACCAGATAGTATTCTTCAGTTAGACACTGGCCAGAAACATAAAATCCAACCGAATCAGGTCCGTACTTCTTAATCAATGACTTGAACACCGCTGCTGCCCGTTGCATGGCGGTATCCCAACTGACCCGCTCCAAGGGATGGCTGCGACTGTGCCGCATCTGAGGGTAGAGGATGCGATCAGCATGATCTTGAGCCACGTAATGAAGGTTTCTGCCCTTAGAGCAAAGCATCCCTCGGTTAGCTGGATGATCGGGATCCCCTTCTACCTGGATATTTCCCCTGAGGTCCTTTTTGACCAACACGCCACAACCTACGCCACAGTAGGAACAGGTTGTCTTGTAGCTTGTGGATTTTATCATACTACTCTCACATCTCTATAAGACCCTGCCTCCTCCATAGAGGAAGCTTCTAGTAGCAAGTGGAGCAGTCTTTTAATCTGCCCTCAATATAGCGAATTGTAGATATTTAAGGTGACGGGAAATGCGACATCGAGACTTTGAGATCTAGGGATAAGCAATTGAGGCCCTTACGTACCCATCTAGCCCCCTACTCTGGAGATCAGCTGGTCTCTGCCCTTTCCACCGCCAAGTTCCTCTTAATGCTCTAGGAAATCGATCAGGTGCTTGCGGTACTGGTAATAGTCTGGATGATTGAGGATTTCCTTGCGCTCCCTAGGGCGCTCAAACCCAATCGATAGGATGTCTCCCACCTGAGCCTTAGGCCCAGAAGTCATCATGATCACCCGGTCAGCCAAAAAGATGGCTTCGTCCACGTCATGGGTGATTTGAATGGCTGTGATTTTTTCTTTGTCCCAAACTTCGAGCAAAACATCCTGGAGTTCCGCTCGGGTCAGAGAATCCAACATACCAAAGGGCTCATCTAGCAACAAGATTTTGGGCTTGAGCGCAAAGGCCCGCGCAATCCCTACCCGCTGTTGCATTCCTTGAGACAGTTCATTGGCTTTTTTATGAAAAGCTGACTCTAGACCGACCTTGCTAAGGTAGTATTGAGCGATATCGATTTGCTCTGATCGCTTGGCGTAGCCAAACACTTCCTTGACTCCTAAGAGTACATTTTCCAAAGCCGTCATCCAGGGCATGAGGCTGGGTGATTGAAAAATCACCGCACGGTCAGGCCCAGGGCCACTGATGGCTTGTCCATGCACCGTAATGTGTCCTCCCGAAATCTCATTCAGTCCGGCAATCATGGTCAACAAGGTGGTTTTCCCGCAGCCAGAGTGCCCGATGATAGAAACAAATTCCTCCTGCATGATTTGTAACTGGAGGTTTTCGAGTACGTAATAAGGCCCTTTCGGAGTTGGGTAGATTTTGGTCAAATCCTTCATTTCCAGCATCACCGCTGGAGCGGTAAGGGGCTGCTCTGGAGAAGGCAATATTGGTGCAGTGAGAGACATGAATCTGAATGGTTTAGTGGGTACCGCGGCGGTAAGGGGTAAGGGGTAAGGGGTAAGGGGTAAGGGGTAAGGAAAATGAGTATGCCTTAACTTCTTTAACTATTTCACTCCTTAACTTTCTTAACTCTTTAACCTC
>CAZFPQ010000170.1:10308-15636 GCA_964521065.1 uncultured Bacteroidia bacterium
ATGCCTTAACTTCTTTAACTATTTCACTCCTTAACTTTCTTAACTCTTTAACCTCTTCTTCCTTTCCTCAAACCGCCTTATTAAAGAGGCGGCGCTTGGCGCGCGGCATGAGGTCGGGAAGATGGTAAGTGCGGGTGGTCTTCAGCCGAGAGGTTTCGCCTAGCTGGACCAGGTAATTGAGGATCTCGGTTCGAACTTGCTTGAAGGTGGGATCTGAATTCAGGGCCTTTTTATCTCTAGGGCGACTCAGGCTGATGGGGTACTCGGGTCCTAGGGTGGCATTGGGTCCGGGATTCAGCGGGATGATGCGATCAGCCATGAGAATGCCTTCGTCGACATCATTGGTGATCAATAAGGCGGTACGTTTATTTTCACTCCAAATCTTGAGGATTTCATCTTGCAGATTGCCGCGAGTCAGGGCATCCAAAGCCCCCAAAGGTTCATCCATCAGCAATACCTCAGGATCGGTTGACAGGACTCGAGCCACCGCTACCCGTTGCCGCATCCCTCCAGAAAGTTCCTTGGGCCGCTTATTTATGGCAGGGGTAAGGTTAACCATGTCGATAAAACGGCGAATGTGTTCGTCTCGCTTGGCCTTGTCCCAGTGGGGAAAGACCTTATTGACGGCCAAAGCCACATTTTGGTAAACCGTCAACCAAGGCAGCAGCGAATAATTTTGAAAGATGATTCCTCGCTCCAAGCTGGGTCCCGTGATGGGTTTCCCCTTAAACAGCACTTCCCCCTCGCTGGGTTGAAGCAGGCCGCTGATCAGGTTTATCAAGGTAGTTTTCCCTGAGCCGGTAAAACCAACAACCGCCAAAAACTCCCCTTCTCGCAAGGTCAAATTGATGTCTTTCAGGACGTAGCTGCGCTGAGCTCCATTGCCATACCACTTGCTGACGTTCCGAAATTCTATGATAGGTTCTGACATGTTTTTTGTTTTGTAAAAGTCACCCATAAGGACTTGAGGTTTCTACAGCAAGACGTTGACATCTACGTCCAACCGCTTGATTGTTGATGATGGCTCTCCTTAAGCTAGCGCATCATCCTTCATTTCCCCTCCTCCACATGTCCCCAAATCTCACTATCTCAAGCTCTCCAATTGTTGATCGTCCACAAACGATCAATCCCTCTCACGTTATCCCAAACTCCCAACATCTCAATGTCTCATCAAGCCACCGCCTTTTCAAAGGAAACCGACTGCTGAACCCAAAACATGACCCGATCCAGCAAAAAGCCAATCACCCCAATCACGAACATGGCCACGATAATTTTGGCGTTGGAATCATTGGCTCCATTTTGGAACTCTTCCCACACAAAGGTTCCCAGTCCAGGGCTCTGAGCCAGCAACTCAATGGCGATAACCACCATCCAAGCCACTGAAACGGTGATCCTCAAGCCTGTGAATATCAGCGGAATGGATGAAGGCAAAATCACCCGAAAGATCTTCTTGCCCACTCCTAGGCGAAGAACCTTGGCAACGTTGAGGTAATCTTTGTTCACCGAGGATACCCCCACGCTGGTGTTGACCAGGGTCGCCCACATCGCACAGAGAGCTACTGAAATGCTGGAAATCATAAACGAGGTATCATCCTTGGACCCCAGGGTCAAGGTTTTGACAATCATGAAGACTAGCAGCAACCAAACTACCGGCGAAACAGGCTTAAAAATCTGGACCAGCCAATTGAAGGCCGTACGCAGGTTCTGATTGAACCCAATCACAATCCCAATGGGTACCGCGATGAATAATGCTAGTAGGAAGCCTACCATTACCGTTTTCAAGCTGGTAAACATCTGATCTACGAAAGAGGGACGACCGGTGTAGGTAATAGGATCTAGGCCCTGGGCGCGCCTTTGCTTATTGGTATCGGCCACTTTGGCCGCAAAAGCCGTTTTTTTGTCACTGATCACCAAGTAATCTGCATACAGCGCTTGTGCTGCTACCCAAACTTGAGCAGGTGAAGGCAAGGTGTTGGGCTGGCAACTTTTTTCCCCACTAAGGATACAGGCTTCCACTTCTTGGGCCGCCGCAGTTCCTTGGGTTTCCAAGGCAGATTGAATCTTGAAGTTGGCCTCCATTTGGTAGAGCATCTTTGCCCCAAAATGCCATGCCAGCAGAAATATGGTAATAGAAAGCAGGGTAATACCTACATTTTTTAAGCTCCCGGCCAATTTGCCCCGACTCGGGATAGCCGCCTTGCCCTTGTTGATCAACCTAAGGAGCGGGGAGGCTTTGCCCGGCAAGGGCATGGTTGCTTCTTTCATGTATCTTAAGCTTATGCAAAGGGCTAGGCAATGAAGCTTAACTAAGCTAAGCAGAGATTTAGTAAGACTCCACCGCTAGCCCTTTAAAATTGAGAGAGTTAATTCGTCTTGATTAGGAACAGATTCGAGGCTATTGAACTGCCTCTTTGTTACCAATTGCAAAGCTGTTGAGGTAGCCGATGGGATCTTTGGCGTCAAACAGGAGGCCATCGATGAAATCCGTAGTGGGATCCTTGTAACCATCTGTTTCGGGGATGTCGGCCTCCTCGATTTTTCCTTCTGCGACCAACGCTTCCGCAGCGCTCTGCCAGATGTCAGGCCGATAGATTTGCTTGATCTTTTCGTCGTACCAATCCGCAGATTTGCTTTCGGGAATTTGTCCCCAGCGACGCATTTGAGTTAGGAACCAAATGCCATCCGAGTAGAAAGGATAGGTCGCGTTGTAGCGGTAAAACACGTTGAAGTCTGGCATGGAGCGCTTATCTCCCTTTTCAAACTCAAAGGTTCCCGTCATGGAGTTGGCGATCACGATGGAGTCTGCTCCTACGTAGTCAGGTTGAGAGAGTATTCCCACTGCCTTGGGGCGATTACCGGGGGTATCTAGCCACTTGGCGGCACGAATCAGGGCCTTGGTAATCGCAACGGTGGTATTGGGATATTTTTCTGCAAAATCTTTGCGGATCACAAACACCTTTTCAGGATTGTTTTTCCAGATGTCATAGTTGGTAGTGACTGGCACTCCAATACCCCGGAATACAGCTTGCTGGTTCCAAGGCTCTCCTACACAGTATCCATAGATGGTTCCAGCTTCCAGGGTGGCAGGCATCTGAGGAGGAGGAGTCACAGAAAGCAATACTTCTGCGTCTACCTGACCTTGAATGTTTTCGGCGGTGTACATCCCTGGGTGGATACCTGCGGCGGCCAACCAATAGCGGATCTCGTAGTTGTGGGTAGAAACCGGGAATACCATGCCCATTTTAAAAGGCTTACCATCATTGCGATAAGCTTCTACTACGGGCTTAAGGGCATCGGCCTTGATGGGGTGTACCGGTTTGCCGTCCGCTCCCATTTCGATGTTGCCCTTCATCGCGCCCCATACTTCATTGGAAACGGTAATGCCATTGCCATTGAGGTCCATAGAAAAGGGAGTGATCAATTCTGCTTGGCGGCCAAATCCAGCTCCTGCCGCAATCGGCTGACCAGCCAGCATGTGAGAGCCATCCAACTGTCCATCAATGACTCGATCCAAGACATTTTTCCAGTTAGACTGGGCCTCAATGGTCACAAACAAGCCTTCATCTTCAAAGAATCCCAGCTCTTTGGCAATGGCCAAAGGGGCCATGTCGGTCAGTTTGATAAAGCCAAAGGTAAGCTGAGGTTTTTCGATGGCCAGGCTGGTTGAGGAAACTTGGGCACCCTCGCTGGCCGTACTTTTCTCAGAGCTACATGCCGATATACACAGAATCAGCCCCAGAAGAATATATGAGAGATAAGATTTCATCATGGCAACAGATTTTAGGGAAGAATAGATTATTGGTCAGTCTTAGATTTGAAAAGGGTAGGCTTAAACGTGAGCATCATCCAAGCCCAGTTGTTATGGGTAGAAGAACCCGGACGCAGCGCCAACATGGTTTCGGTGGCGACTAGGTGAGAGTAACCTAAATTAAACGTGACACTAGGGGCTAGCTTGGCCACGTAGACCAAATCCACCTCTAGTCCCATCGCTCGATTCAACTGATTTCCGCTTTCACCTAGCTGAACCGATCCTGTCATGAACTCGTGTACATTGGCTACCAAGGCACCTTTCTTGAGCTTAAACTTGGTTTTGACGTACAGGTCAGTTACTCCTACCGAGCCATTGGCAGGCCCTACAAAGAAGTAGTCCATAAAGCCGTTGTGGGCGTGGTTGGTACCAAAGTCTGGGCTGAAGTTGGTAATCGTGGCAGACTCGTCGTCGTCATCTTTTCCAGAAATGTACTCTACTCCCACCTTGATGGGGGTCATGGCCGTTTTGAAGGTCAAGTTGACGCCAGCCAACAGGGCGTTGACATCCGTATTGCGGAGTTGACCCGTTTGGTAATACACATCTCCACCTAAGCTTATGCTTTTTCCCAGGTTGACAGATCCAACTCCTCCTAAGGTCTGCTTAGCAGAAACACTTGAATCAGCAGGGTTTTGAAAAGCGGTATTAAGGGCTAATAAAGAGAATTTACCGGCTTTGAATTCCTTGTGTAGCCAGGCATACTGCATGTGCTTGTAGTTGCCAGCTACCGAGTAAAATGAGGCCCCTGGACTCTGAATGTAAGCGGGTTCTGCTACGTCGTCGTCAGAATGATAGGCTCCCCCCAGGTGAAGCTTAAACTTCTTCTCCGCGTCTTCATAAATGGCCAGTAGAGCGTCATGTCTGCGGCCTTGCTGGGCCCACTCTAGTCCTCCTAGGATGCGCTGGTTGTCGTAAGAGATGATCTGACGCCCGGCTTTAATCGAAAACTTAGGCGTAACATAATACTGCCCCCAAGCCTCGCTCAAAAAAGTATTGCCATCCTCCTGCTTGAAAATCTGAGGTACTTCTCCCCACATCCGAACATCCTGCAAAGACAAACGAAACTTATACTTAGCATCCGCAAAGTCTACGTACAGGCGACTACGTTGCTCAATAAAGAATACAGGATCATTTACAGAGGAAGTTGGAGTCTTGAAGCCATTTCTGAATTCAGCTCTGGGGCGAACTTCTCCGGTCAAGGTTAGCTGCCCCCTACTCTGCGGTAGACAAGCAAAAGTTCCAAGGAGCAGCACCAAACACTTAAGTAGTCGCGTCGAGTTCATAGGTAATAGGATTAGAGTTACAATGCTTTTAAGAAATATCAGTAGCTATCCTCCGTAATTCGGAAGCAATATATACGTAATATTTCAACAAAACTACTTATTTACGTATTTTATTACGTAATAATACCTAAAACAAAAGCGACACAAATACTTAAGCACCAAAAAAGACCGCCCACATAGGGCGGCCTCCTTTGATAATCAAATACTTATGCAAAATCAATTCATGAGGCGTGACCA
>CAZFPQ010000171.1:0-15612 GCA_964521065.1 uncultured Bacteroidia bacterium
ATTTGCCACGGTTACACCGTGATAATTACTGCCCTGGATCTCGGTGGCAGTGACGTTCCACGTGGAATCGCTCATTTATGCTAATCTCTTGCCTGATTTAGAGTCGAAGAAATAGAGTCGTTTGGCATCAAAGCCAATGTTCAGTTTTTGGTTATTTTGATAGATCAAGCCGGAACTGCTGCGCATGCAAAACTCCTTTCCACCTGAGTGGAAATAGATGAAGGTTTCTGCTCCGATGGGTTCGGTCACATCTACCTCGATTTCGTTTTTCTCAGTGAGTTGGGCTTTGTCTTCGTAGTCGTGGTCATAGATGCTTTCGGGGCGAAAGCCAAGGACGATTTCCTTGCCGATGAGAGAATGGGTGTTGGGCTCGATGTTCTCAGGGATGGAAAACTTGAAGCCTTGACCTTCAAAATATTGGCGCCCATTTTGGGTAATACTTCCCGTAGCAAAGTTCATAGACGGACTACCAATGAAACTGCCTACGAATTGATTCGACGGATCATTGTACAGGGTCATGGGTTTATCGGCCTGCATCACATCGCCATCCTTTAGCACCACGATTTTATTTCCCATGGTCATGGCTTCTATCTGGTCATGGGTCACGTAGATCATGGTGGCATCTAACTTCTTGTGAAGCCGCTTGATTTCCATGCGCATCTGCACTCGCAACTTGGCGTCTAGGTTGGATAGGGGCTCGTCAAACAAGAACACTTTGGGCTTCCGAACGATAGACCGGCCAATGGCTACCCGCTGTCGCTGTCCACCGGACATGGCTTTGGGACGGCGCTTTAACAGATCAGTCAGACCTAAAATTTCAGCGGCTTCTTCTACCCTTTGCTTGATTTCCTTTTTAGGGGTCTTCTTTAATTTCAGGCCAAAAGCCATGTTGTCAAACACGGTCATGTGGGGGTAAAGGGCGTAGTTTTGAAACACCATGGAGATGTTGCGGTCCTTGGGAGAGAGCTCATTGACCCGTTCTCCATCAATGAGCAGGTCGCCTCCGCTGATTTCCTCCAGCCCAGCAATCATGCGGAGCATGGTGGATTTGCCACATCCAGATGGGCCGACCAGTACCGCAAACTCCTTGTCTTCAATGGTGACATTGGCGTCTTTGATGACCGTGACTTTTTCGTCATAGGTTTTGCGGATATGTTTTAGTTCTACTTTAGCCATGGGATTATTCTTTGGATCCTGAGCTTGCCACCCCTTCTACGAAGTATCGCTGGAAGACAAGGAAAATGATGAGGGTAGGGAGAGAGATGAGAATGGTACCTGACATCAACAAGGGCCAGTTTACCTGAAATTCGTTTTTGAGGAAGTTCATCCCAACTGGGAGGGTGAACATGTCTGAGGTCGTCGTCACAATGACCGTCCACATGAATTCATTCCAAGAACCCTGAAAGGTATAGATGGCTACGGCGGCCAGGGCAGGTTTGGAAACGGGCAGGAATATCTGCCAAAAGATCCTGAAATAACTACAGCCATCAATCAGCGCAGCTTCTTCCAGGTCCTTGGGGATGGTTTCAAAGAATTGCTTCATCAAGAAGATGTTCACCACCGTCACCAAGCCTGGCAGCATGATACCGGCGTAAGTATTGATCAGGTTGAGCTCGTTGAGGACAATGAACTTGGGTACCAACAAGATGATGCCTGGGATCATCAAGCTGGCCATGAAGATGGAGAATATGAGGTCCTTACCGGGAAAATCTAGCCTAGCAAAAGCAAAGCCGGCCAGAGAGGCAAAGAACACATTGGTTAGGGTTTGCACGATGGTAATGAACAAGCTGTTTGCTAGCCAGGTAGCAAAAGGCAGGTCTTGCCATACGTGGATGTAGTTATCGAGGGTCCACTTTTCTGGGATCAATTTGATGGGCCACTGGAAAACGTCCTGCTCGGCGTTGAAACTGATGGAAAGTGAAAATAGAAAGGGCCCAATGTAAAAGGCCGTCATGACCACCAGCAGCAACCAGAATAGAATTTTAGAAAGCTTGATTTCTCTCATGACACTTAGTATGGATCTGGTGGAAGGTATTTTTTCTGAATCAAGGTCACGATGTAGATGATGGCCGCTAGGATGACCGCCGCCGCTGCTCCATAACCTAATCTGAAGTACTTAAAGGAGTTCAGGTAGACGAAAAAGCTCATGGTGGTGGTGCTGTTGACCGGCCCCCCTTGTGACATGATGAATACCTGATCAAATACTTGGAAGCAGCCAATGAGACCGAGAACCACGACAAAAAAAGTCACAGGACGAACCATGGGCACGGTGATCTTCCAGAATTGGGTCCAGGTATTGGCTCCATCTATTTTTGCCGCTTCGTACACCGACTTGGGAATGTTTTGCAAGCCCGCTAGGAAGGTGATCATAAAGTAGCCCGAAGTAGACCAGACGTTGAGTGCCATGATAGATAGCAGGGCCGTACTAGGGTTGGTGAGCCAGTCCGTGCCTTCTACTCCAATTTGGGATAGCAAGTAGTTTAGAAGACCGGGTTTGCTATAAATCCAAATGAAGATGGTGGAGGTAACTACTGAAGCCGTGACGGCTGGGATGTAGAAGGCCGTTCGGAAAAATGCCCGCCCAGGTAGCTTTTGGTTCATGATAAAGGCCAGGAACAAGGAGAGAATGGTTTGGACCGGGACCACTCCAAGGGCATAAATGACCGTATTTTTAATGGCGATGAGGAAGACCTCATCCTGGAAAAGCTCTATGTAATTGCCCAGGCCTATGAATGGCTTATCGGGAATGAGGAGATTCCAGTCGTACAGACTGATCATGAAGGCAAACACCATAGGGAAGATGGTGAAGACCCCAAAAATCAGCAGGGGGAAGAGCAGAAACAGATACCCCGTTCTGGCCTGAGCCCACTTTTTTGATCTTGATTTACTCATTTGAGACCGTATTTTTTGATGCGAGCTTTGATGTCCTCCATGGCTTGTTTGGGCTCTTTTCCGGTGAAAAAGATGGCCTGCATGGCCACGATTACCTCTTCAAATCCTCGCTCAGAGAATTCGACCTGGAAGGTCCGAGCATAGGAGGCGCTCTCCATGAGGACTCCATAAACAGGATGATCATAAAAACCATTGACCTCTGCCACACTTCGCCGACTTGGAAGCGCTAGGCCTTGGCTGGTCCATATCTTCATTCCCTCTTTGCCAGTGAGGTAGTTCATCATGGTCCAGGCATCGGATTGATAGCTGGAGTTTTTGGGAATGGCAAAGGCAGTAGTAAAGGCAATGGTGCTTCGTTGCTTTCCTTTGGGGAGAACGGCGACCTTCCAGTCTATATCAGGATAGTTTCCATCCAAAAAGGGAATCAACCAGCCACCAGAAAGACACATCGCGGCCATACCCCGCCCAAAGGCATCGCCATTCCATCCTTGACCTACATCCGTAGGGATGGTCGCAACGCCCTCTTTGTATAGCCCATGGTAGAATTCTAGGGCCTCAATAAAGGGCTCGTCTGTGATGCCAAGGGAGCCATCAGGATTCTGGAAATTGCCTCCATTTTGGTACACAAAAGGCATCAACATCTCGGTACTGGGTTCTAAGACTAACCCGAATTGGTCGGCTTTCCCATCGCCATCTTTGTCTAAGGTTAGCCTTCGCGCGTACTCCTTCAGTTCGGCCCAGTCTTGGGGAGGGCCTGGGAGTCCCGCTTCCTCAAACATGGCCTGGTTATAGAACAGGACATATGGAGTGAAATCCTTCGGCAAGCCATACTGTTTGCCATCGCGCTCAAAGGCCTGCAACAGGTTAGGGAAGAAGTCATCCAGGTCAATGTTGGGGTCCGCAGTGATGAAGTCATTCAAGGGGTGAATGATCTCGAAATTCATATAGGAGGGAGCCAAATAGCCCTTCATGAAAAAGAGATCAGGCCCCGTATTGGTACCTAACATCAGCTGCAGCTTTTCGGAATAGTTCCCAGGAATGGGTTCGAAGTCAAATGGGACTCCAGGATAGGCCCTGCGGAAAGAATCCAGGGTAGTTTCGAACATCTTGGTTTCCGCGGGGCTACTTACCCATGAGGAAATTCTCATGTTCTCACTCCGCTTGGAACACCCCAAGCAGAGGAACAGGATGGTAGGTAGTAGTAGATAGATCCTTCGCAACATATCATCAAAAATCCCAACTTTTTCAAAGGTTTGCGTCACCAAAAATGACCATTATATACCTTATATTTGCATTTTAGGGTTCATTGGTGGGAATTGTAGTTAATTTAGGGTAAGAATGAAAAAACCTTCTTTTCAACACCTTGGTTTTGATACAGTCGATGCTTCTTTCCTGAGTTACTGGGTGAGGTCGCATACATTTGGGTTTCACTGGCACTATCACCCTGAGTTCGAAATTTCCTTTGTCAAGCATGGTCATGGTACTCGTATGGTAGGGGATAGCGTGGAGGAGTTTTATGAAGGGGATCTTCTTTTTTTGGGGTCGGACCTTCCCCATACCTTGGTATCTGATGAAATGATGGAGGGTGACATGGAGGTGGTTGTGGTGCAGTTTCCCAGAGAAATACTCGAAGCTCGCTCCTTGGAAATTGTAGAGTTGAGTGCCATTGGTGAGTTGATTCGCCGAGGAAACAGGGGCCTCTGTTTTGACTCTTCTGCCAGCCAACATATAGGGCCTAAGCTAGAACGCTTGCCCTCCCTAGAAGGATTCGCCAGGTATCATGGGCTTTTAGACATCCTGAATGACCTGTCAGAAGCTTCCAGTCGGAGTCTGGCCTCTATGGCCTATAACCCCAACAAAAGCTTTGAAAGTGAAAGGCGAATTGGCAGGGTATGTCAGTATATTCACACCCATTTTGCCGAGGAAGTCAGTGTGGAAGACCTCGCCTCTTTGGCTAACATGAATAAGTCCTCCTTCTGTAGGTATTTTAAAAAAATGACAGGTAAGACAGCGATTGAGTATGTGAATGACCTGAGGATTGGCAAGGCCTGTCAGCTAATTCTCAAAGACTTATCGGTGGCCCAAGTGGCTTTCGAATCAGGCTTTAATAGCTTGACCCATTTTCATCGCTGTTTCGTGGAGAGGAAACAGGCCAGCCCCCTGCAGTACAAAAAGCACTTTGCTCACACCAACCTTTAGCCATGCCCAGTAGGCCTGATTTTCACTTTACTCCTCCCCTGAATTGGATGAATGATCCCAATGGATTGATCTACCATGAAGGCCTGTACCATGTCTACTACCAACACAATCCCCTAGCCAATGAGTTTGGGAATATTTCCTGGGGACACGCCACCAGTCGGGATTTGAAGACCTGGAATCATCATGAGGTGGCCCTAAGGTTTACCGCTGAAGCCATGATTTATTCCGGTTGTACCGTGCGAGATAGAGCTGGGAATATTTGTGCCATCTACACCGAACACCTAGGTGATACAGAAGACTATCAAGAGAGAATTTGCCTGGCTCGAAGCCATGATGGAGGCTTTAGCTTCGACCAGGAGAAGCGACAGATCATCTTAGAGCGACAGGAAAATGATTTTAGAGATCCCAAGGTGTTTTGGTATGAAGCAGGGCAATATTGGGTCATGTGTGTGGCCTTACCCAAGCAGTACACCATTTTGTTTTACCGCTCCACGGATTTATATAGCTGGACACCCTCGGGTGAATTTACTTCTTCAGAGCCCCATGGACAGTTTTGGGAATGTCCAGACCTATTTCCACTACTTGATGAAGCGGGACAGGAGACTTGGGTTTTGACACTTTCTGGTCAAAATTCGGATGGACAAAGCTGGGGCATGTTCTATTTTGTAGGCTTCTTTGATGGGCATGCTTTTCAGGCCCAGGGGCCGAGTATGGTGCTGGATCATGGCAGTGATTTTTATGCTGGGGTAACCTTCGAGGGGCTTAATGAACGAGTGATGCTGGGTTGGGCGGGGAACTGGGCCTACGCGGGCCAACTGAGCGAAGGGACATTTAGTGGAGTGATGGCCATACCTCGAAAACTAAGCCTACACAAGGGAATGCTGTATCAAGAACTGATCTCCGACCTTGAAGCTATACCCCTAGAGGTGAAGCTAGAGCCCCAAAAGCTTGGTATTGAGAACTGTTCCCTAGAATGGCGTTCAAATGGCCTAACCATAGACCGATCAAACTCCCCTAGGAAGTTTCCGGAAACCTACCGGGTAGTAAATTTCGAAGGAAAAATTCAGCAACTACATCTCTGGAAGGATAATGGAATCTGGGAGTTGTCTATCAATGATGGGCAGCAAATGATGACGGTCAGGGTGTAGCTTGTTGTCGTTAATTCAAAAACACCTCTATCACCGGTATTTCAACAGGGGGCTTATTGACTGGCAAGATTAGGTTTACGTCGCCCTCAGCCAACTCCTGCTTGATCCAACTACCTTTTGGCTGTGAGATTCGTATCTCGGAGGCGTCGTGCAAAAACTGCACGTACTTTATTTTCCCTTCCATTCCCTTTAGGTTGAAATTGGTAAGGGGATAATCGAGTAAATGGATGTAGAGCCGCTTGGTGGTAGGATTATAGGTTAGCAAAGAATTGGCGGGAACTTCAAATTCACTTGGGGCCTGGGTGCAGCCATATATCGACCTGGCGTTGAATTTCATCCACTTTCCCATTTTGCTCAATGCTTCCTCTGCCCGGTAATCGATAACTCCGCGGCCTGATGGACCGACATTGAGCAGGAGGTTGCCTCCCTTGCTGACTGATTCTATCAAAAGGACCAATAACTGCTTATTGTCCTTCCAAGTATGCTCATCGCGATAGTAGCCCCAAGACCCACTGAAGGTCTGGCAGGTTTCCCAAGGGATTTTTTTGCCCTGGTAGGTGGGCCATTCATCTACTTTGAATTGTTCAGGCGTAGTGAAATCCCAGCCTCCTTCATACTCCTTCAAGTCAAGCCGGTCATTTACAATGATTCCAGGCTGTAGCTTTCTTACCAATTTAATGAGCTCCATGGAGCCCCAATCTTCTCTTCCTTTGCCATGTTCTCCATGTGGAAAGGAATAATCGAGCCATAAAATGTCTACTTTGCCGTATTGGGTCAAGATTTCGCTTACTTGGTTGATTAAGTAGGTACGGTAAATGGACATGTCTCGATCTTGATTGAGACGGTCGTACTCAGCTTGATCTTTTGCCTGCTGGGGATGGATGCGGTCAATGGTATATTCGGGATGGTGCCAATCAATCAAAGAGTAGTAAAATCCGATCTTCAGCCCCTCCGCTCGAAAGGCTTCTACCCATTCTTTGAGGACATCTTTGCCATAGGGAGTATTGGTGACTTTGTATTCGGTAAACTTGGAGTCGAATAGGGTAAACCCTTCGTGATGCTTGGTGGTAATCACGGCGTACTTCATACCGGCGGCTTTGGCCAATTTGGCCCATTCGCTGGGGTCGTACAAATCAGGATTGAAATGATCAAAATACTTCTGGTAGGTAGAGTCGTCCATCCGCTCTCGTCTTTTGACCCACTCATGCCGCCCTGCTAAGGAGTAGGTACCCCAGTGGATAAACATGCCAAATCGGTCATGCGTCCACCAGGCGAGTCGCTCGACTTTTTCTTGCTCGGTCTCATCCCAGATTTTCATGTCTTGAGCAGGTAGGGTGGAGGCGCCGAGAGATAAAAGAGTGAGTAGTAGAATTACCTTTTTCATAAGAAGTAGCTTTTGGTCTTTGGCATGGATCGATTATCCTAGGACTTGTAGAGTTTAGGTAAGTAGTATCACAGTGAAAAATAGCAAACCATATGTGGCATGGTTCGGAGATAAAGTAGCGTATCGGAACGCTTGCTGCGTTAGTTAGCCCCACCAATCCACCTCATATTCCTGTAGAAATTTATCAAGTGGTTTATGGGATTGAAGCTGCTTAAATAAAGCGGTCTCGTACCTACTCTGCTTGCCCCCGCCCACGCGAATCAGGGCGTCGATATACCTAACAAAATCCTCAGATTCGTCTCCAAATTTCTCTCCCTTCAGGATGACTTTGCTCACTGGGTAGGTCCCGCTCTTGACCTGCAAGGCTTGTTTGGCCGAAAAACCTACCGTGGCAAACCCAAACTCATCGGCCAGCTCATAAGCGATTTTAGGCACCCCGGAATTGGTGTACCCACTGACGATTTCAATGGTTTTATGGGAATGCTTGCCTTTGATGTGCTGGAATACCTGATGCAAAATTTGGTGAGCAGCTTGCTGGTCAAACTGATTTCGACTGAACCCAACTACTCCGTATTTCAAGGTTTCCATCTTAGCGGGACTTAAAAATGTTGACCTTAGCCATCAGCAGTGTCGCCACTCCGATAAACCGGAGCTTTTGAGCTACGGGCCTTACTTTTTAGGGAAAGGTAATTAAAAAACTTCCTCCATAGAACACTATCCCATCTGCAAACTTGTAGATGCCATTTGTTGGCCACTCATAAGCAAGTATGGTTTTCTATTCTGCTCTACTAGCAAGAAATGCTCGCCAGTCATAAAGATGAAAGGTCCGATCATCGCTCATGGCAACAAAAAGTCCCTGGGGGAAATCCTCATTGAGGGAGTCTGCAACGGCTTCAGAACCATCACTTTTCAGCGCTGCTACGGAGGTGATTCCGAGTGGTTCTAAGCTCTCGCGGTCAAAAAAATGAAAACGCTGTGCGCCTTGGTCGCTTACGGTTATGTAACCGCTGCTCGCACCGGTAGGATAAATGGCAATGCCTTCATGATCCTCGGCGAATCCCTGGGTCCCAAAAAGCGCCAACTCCTCACTAGGAGAATCTGGGTCCACAAAATAACGACGCACCCCAACGCCTTCATCAGAGTAATAGAGATAACCTAGTTGATTGTCTACCGCCATGGCCTCTATCTCCTTCTGGCCACTAAATTGGCCGAAGCGACGTAAGAAGCTAGATTGAGCTTTGGTTTCGGTTCCGTCAAAGGTGAGCTGGTATTGCCAAATCGCTTGACTGTCAGCGGGGCTACCTTCTTCGGTTTTGCGGCTTACTTGAGCGAAAATGGCTCCGTCACTTGGGCGCTCAAACAGGGCAATTCCCATGGCTGCTCGGTTTTCTTCTCCTTCGAAAAGGGGGAAGCCTCCTCCGTCTATCGGAGCTAAGTCTGGCATTCTGAAAGCCCTGAGCTGACCGGCTTGGCGCTCCGTACAAACGACCACAGCAAATGTATCTGCTTCGCTTCTTACCCAAGCCAAGTCTACGTTGTTGGGCCGCAGCAGCCCTTTCACTGAGTCAAGCTTTTTTCCCTGTAAGTCAAACACGTATAGACCTCCATCTGGTGAACCTTTGTCCGTGCCGACGATTAAGCTTTGACTTGGCTCTGTGGGATGTACCCATATGGCAGGATCATCACTATCCGTTGCTACAGGAGCGGTCACATAGTTTGGTTGAAGTTCTTGAGAGAGAGACTCATTTGTAGGATCAGTTTCCTCCTGTTGCTCTGTCGTTTGCCCACAGGCAACCAGCAACAATATGATGGGCAACAAAATTTTCATTAGAAAAACTGTCTTTCTATCGGGCATTAAGGTCATGAATTATCTGCCTCAACTTCTTCCCGCCAGGAAATACAAGGCCAATTATTTCTCAGCGAATATAGTCTCCACTGCTCTAGCTCAAGGGCTAAAAGAGGGAGACTTTACCATATGATAACCTTTCTGCCTGGAGGGTAAAACTTTGTTAATGTTTGGCTTATTTATAGTTGTTGTCCCATTCTCTGTAAGAAGAATAACTGTAATACTTCGGTCGCTGGTCTAGCCTCAGGTGTAGCCAAGAAACCCCTAAGCCAGAGGTACTGATCCATAGGGGATTTTGACTTAGCTGACCCATGATTTCCGAACTCAAGCTACTCCATAGCGCCATCTGCTGATCTACTGCGGCGCGGCGCAAAAACGCCGCGAGATGAGGATAGGCCAATTTCCCTTGCCTGGGGGTAGGCACAATTAGCTTTGCATCTCCTCGAAGGTTGGCAAAGGACAGGACCAAGTCTTGACCTGCTCGGGCAAAATGCTGTGAAAAGGCTGATTGGTCTGCGTACCGGCTCGCTAAGGCTGGGCTGTCAACTAACACAAATTCAAAGGGTTGATCCTGAGTGGCCAAGGTCTGGGGAGGCAGTTCCCAAAAGAAAGCCTGGAACTCTGCAGAGGCGAGTAGGTCGCTCCACCACTGAACAAAATCTAGGTCCTCAGCCCAGGCTCGAGTCACCTGGGCTTGAGTGACGGGTGATTTCCCATCAAATAATTCGTAGCGAAGCACCTTGCCCCCGCCTAGCTCATATTGAAGAAAGCTTAGATCCATGCCCTTATTCTCCTTTGTTTGCCAAAGGTAGTAAGACATTCTTGACTAAGTGAAAGTTGGGCTCAATCCTCAGGGCCTTCCGGTAAATAGCTTTGCCTTGATAAGGCTGGCCATCAGCGATGTAAGCCTGCCCCAGACTGGCTAGGGCATGAAGATATAGCCATGTATGGCGCTCAGCTTCCGGGCGCTCCTCATACAATTTGATGGCCGTTTCATAGGCTTTGATGGCTGCCCCTTGGTCGCCCCCAAATAAATCAGGAGCATGCGCGCGAAAATTGCCCAATTCTATCCATGGTTCGGGTTCTTTCGGAGCGAGCTCTACCCCAGCTTTGATTTTTGAAATACTTTCACCTGCTAAGGTGACTCCCTTCCAAGGAGCTTCATTGATCTTTAAGGCGATCAATCCTCCTTCTAAGGCCTTGGCAATTCCTTGGAACTCAGACTCGTCAGCCAGCAGTTGGAGATAGCGATCTACTCTGGCAATTCGAGCTGCGACATCATCGCAACTTCCTCCAT
Source organism: uncultured Bacteroidia bacterium (assembly GCA_964521065.1). GTDB lineage: Bacteria > Bacteroidota > Bacteroidia > J057 > J057 > CAYVAP01. The sequence continues at coordinate 10,767 of CAZFPQ010000171.1, forward strand.
TTTGACAAGCACCAATTAATCCGTATTCACTGATGATTAGTTGGTAGAGTCGATGGTCTTGAGGCTTGCCACGTTGGTACCAATCTTTTCTCAGTTCTTCTACAGCAGTTTTCCAACTGCTTACTTGGTTGTGATGATAAGCGTAGTATACCTTCTCGTAGGAAGATTGGGCTGATAGGAGTAAAGGAGTTCCACTCCAAGCAATCATGAGCAGGAGGGAAACGAAAGTTTTGGGTGGTTTCATAAGCGGATAAAAACTAGAAAAGCTAAAACCTTAAGGGCGAGATCAAGTTTTTCTTTCCTTCACGAAACAAAAACGAATTACACTTACGCTATATTTGTTCGAAAGGGAGCTTGCAAGCTGAAGGACCCTTGCAAAAAATCGTAAGTGATAGGAGAGAAGACCTTAGAATTTACTTTTTTTACAGTAAAAATTGAGACCGAATGCAAAAGTTAGGGACGGCCTCTTTTGAGGTGAATGAACAGGGATATTACGGGAACTATGGGGGAGCTTACATCCCCGAGATGTTGTATCCCAACATTGAGGAGCTAAAGGAAAATTACCTAAAAATCATGGCTGAAACTTCTTTTCAGGAAGAGTTTCAAGCCTTGTTGAAGGATTATGTGGGGCGTCCAACTCCTCTTTATTTGGCCAAAAGACTTTCAGAAAAATACGGCGCCAAAATCTACCTCAAGCGCGAGGACCTTTGTCATACCGGGGCTCATAAGGTAAATAATACCGTGGGCCAAATTCTGTTGGCAAAGCGGCTGGGCAAAAAGAAAATCATTGCCGAGACCGGTGCGGGACAACACGGCGTGGCTACTGCCACAGTGTGTGCTTTGATGGGCATGCCATGTATCGTGTACATGGGAGCCGTGGACATTGAGCGCCAACAACCCAACGTAGCTCGGATGCGCATGTTGGGGGCAGAGGTGGTCCCTGCTACCAGCGGCAATCAAACCCTCAAGGATGCGACCAACGAGGCCATGCGTCATTGGATCAACAACCCGACGGATACCCATTACATCATCGGCTCGGTAGTCGGGCCGCATCCCTATCCTGACATGGTAGCCCGCTTTCACAGCGTGATCAGCGAGGAAATGAAGGCTCAGTTGCTGGAAAAAGAAGGCCGCGAAAACCCTGACTATGTCATTGCTTGTGTCGGTGGAGGCAGCAATGCCGTCGGAGCCTATTACCATTACTTGAACCAGCCTGAAGTGAAGCTGGTTGCTGCGGAAGCCGCAGGATTTGGGGTGGATTCGGGTAAGTCTGCTGCGACCACGGCCCTGGGTAAACCTGGTGTCCTGCATGGCAGTCGCACCATCTTGATGCAGACCCCCGATGGACAGGTGGTCGAGCCACACAGCATTTCGGCCGGTTTGGATTATCCTGGCATTGGGCCTATTCACGCCCACTTGTTTGAGACGGGTCGTGCGCAGTTTGTGTACGTCACCGATGATGAAGCCATGCAAGCTGGTTTTGACCTCAGCGAGATTGAAGGCATCATCCCGGCCATAGAAACCGCCCATGCGTTGGCGGCCTTGGACAAGTTGAGTTTCCAGCCGGGTGAAATCGTCATCCTCAATCTTTCAGGCAGGGGAGACAAAGACTTGGATACTTACATCAAGTATCGTGAAAGCAGGGCATAAGAGCGATTCGCTATCGACCCAACTGGCGACTTATCCATTCTGGAACGGGCACCGAGGGCCGACTTTGCCAATAGGAATCCTGCCAAGGGATTTCAAAAGGAGTAAGTAGATTCCAATAAGAATTAGGGCTCCACTCTAATTGAGTATTAGGCGCGATTTTAGAAATGGTTTTGCTATCGACTATTTCTAAAGACCGAAGCTCTTCTTCGAAAGAGAAGTCCCCAATTTTATAGGATTGCTGCCTACTTTTTGCATAGTAGGGGTACCACTTCTGCCCCTTCTGGGAAAATCCTACTTCCAAAAAGAAATCCGCAACTCCGGGGCGATTATACTCTTGAAAGTTGACGATAGCGTAAGTGGCTAAGTCAATTTTCAAGAGGTAGGATGCGTCTCGCTTTGGATGCTTCGGGGTAATTTTAAGGGACAATAGGTGAAGGTCGTCAATTTGTTCACTAGCAATGATCTTGACTTCGAAAGACCTAGCTTTCCCTGGAACCAAGAGGAGTTCCCAACCGAAGTGCCACTGGGTGATGCTAACTGATTCAAATAGGTTACTTGCCACCCGCTCATCGCTTAACCATACTTTTCCATAATCCGAAAAAACCTTAGATCTAACCCTTATTAGAGTTGATTTTCCTTTGCCGAGTGGCTTTCTACTCACCAAGAAATATCCATCCAACTCATAAAATAGGTGCAGTTGTTCCGAACCTACGGGAGTACAAGCTGCCCATCCGCTGGAGAAAAACATCGTAGAATCGATTTGATGATTACGCTTTAGGTTCGCCCTGATCTTTTTGAGTAAATCTTTTCCAGACTCGCTCAGGATGGGGACTTCTGGTAAAGTGACCACGCGGGAAGAAAGCAGAATGGTATCTTTCAGGTCCAGGCCAAAGGGAATGTGCCTCTTTCCGTAAGCCAGGTGTTGGATCAAAAGGGTGTCTCCATGGGAAGAGGGTGGCAAGCTCCCAAGTCCTTGCTCGTTGGTGAGGGTGCCTGAGGCCGGGTGCGCCAGCCAGCAGACCCTGGCGTATGCGATGGGGAGTTGACTTTCTGCGTCAATTAAGGTGAAGGAATGTTGTGATTGCCCCTTGGCTAATCCAGATAAAAGAACTGCAAGCAATAACAGGGCATATTTAGGATAATTGATCATGGCGTTGTTGCTGTGAAGTGCACGGTTAAAATATACAATTTTGGCTTTCGAAGGGCACAGGCGGGGATTCAAAAGCAAGCGCCTCAAAAACCAAAAGGCCACCCCAAGCAGGGTGGCCTTTTCACTTTTCTCGAGAGTAACGTGCTAAACCTAGCTATACTTCCAATTCTTTGATTTGGTAGTAAAAGCCATCGTTGACCTCAAAAAAATAGGTGCCTGAAGCTAGGTTCCTAAGTGAGAAGGTCAGTTTGGGTCCCAGGTCCTTGATGCGCTGTCTCTCTTGAAACATGATGTTACCCTGGCTATCTACCACCTTGATGTGGATATACTTGCCTTGAGTTGATCCCAACTCAAGCCATACAGCTTGATGAGCCTGAGATCCTTCCTTGAAAAGCATAAATCCAATGGCAGTTCGGAAGTTTTGGGTGTAGGGGAGGCTCTGACGATGTTGATTGCGTTCAACCAAGAGCATAATTAAAAACGATTAAGGCATTATAGGACATGATTATGAAGGCAAAAAATGGGCCAGCCTGTAAAAAATGCTGCGGTAAGTGCTATAAAATGGGTGCAAAGGGTCCTTTGGGAAGTCAATTTAAACAGTCTTTTCGCAATGGGGTTGTAGCTCTAAATATCCCGATGCAAGGGAAAATACATGGCTGACTTATCCTTTTCTGAACTGATCCAGCAAACTTGGCAGTTGCTAAGGCGTGGAACCGTGGATACCAAGTCTCCCTTTCATTCGGCGAGCTTTGTAAACTACGATGGGCAGCGTCCCCAGGCTCGGCAGGTAATTTTGAGAGATGTCGATGCCAAACAAGCCATCTTGACCTTTCACACCGATATTCGCTCTGCGAAAGTGGAGCAAATCAGGGCCTATCCACAAGTCAGTTGGCTATTCTGGCATCCCAAGCAGCGCATACAGCTGCGCCTGAACGGAGTCACGGTACTTCATCACTTAGACCAAGTATCTCGCTCAGCTTGGCAAGACTTAGCTCCCAGTAGTCGTTTGAATTACAGCAGCCAATTACCGCCAGGTTCAGCAGTTGAGAGCTGGGCGGTGGGTAAAAAAGCCCAGAGCTCCTATGAAGATTTGGCTAAAAGTTCCTTGGAAGAGTGGTATCCGAATTTTGCAGTGGTTCAAACTCGGTTGAGCAGCTTTGAATACCTACAACTCCGCAGGGAAGGACATCTACGTGCCCAATTTGAAAGACAGGAAGATTCTTGGTATGGGCAATGGCTTGTCCCCTGAAATGACTATTTTGCGAAGTCTTTGTACATAAGCAGGAGGAGGAAAAAACTGTGATGGGGGAGTAAATGCGAAGCATGGAGCTGGACTTATCGAATCTTAAGGCCAGCGCTCATACTACCCACCCTGATACCTTCTAGGCATGTACTTAAAGTGATACCCAAAATAGACAATATATTACCTCGATGAATCTCAATCTTCGCTTTTTTAGCATAATCATTCTCTCTACGCTGAGTTTGCTCTGCAGCAGTAGCTTACACGCTCAACTAGACTTTGATCAGCTTATTCCCCTAGACCCAGCTACCCGGACCGGAACGCTAGATAATGGACTGCGTTATTACATTCGTCAGAACAGCAAACCCGAAAACTATGCGGAGTTGAGACTGGCCCTCAACGCGGGATCCATGCAAGAGAACGAATCTCAACTGGGCCTCGCCCATTTCATGGAGCATATGTGTTTCAATGGTACCCGGAACTTTCCCCAGGCAGACTTGGTTAATTATCTAGAATCAATTGGTACCCGATTTGGTGCACACCTAAATGCCTACACCAGTTTTGATGAAACTGTTTACATGTTACGGGTGCCCACTGATGAAGGAGAAAAGTTTGAGAAAGGCTTTCAAATTTTAGAAGACTGGGCTCAATACGCTACCCTTGACGGAGAAGAAATTGACAAAGAACGTGGCGTAGTGATTGAGGAATGGCGGACCCGCTTGGGGGCGCAGCAGCGTATGCAGGAAGAGTCTTACAGCAAAATTTTTCATGAGTCCCGTTATGTAGACCGAATTCCCATCGGAGAT
>CAZFPQ010000172.1:0-4862 GCA_964521065.1 uncultured Bacteroidia bacterium
AAGCTTGGGAGAGTTGATGGAGGTGTGATCAATCGTAATTTTTTATTCTATGGGTCACTTGGAAGACTTAAGGAGCTTGATCATGGATCCATTCCCCTTTGGTCAAGCATTAACTATTTCCCTTCCAAACCAACCCTTCAGCGTTCATTCTTTTTCTTCTCAAGCAAGTTAGCCGAAACCAACCCAGTCCTCCAAAGATGACCTGGCTATTCCTACTACATCTCTTTTCCACGGCCATGATGACAGGCATCATTTGGTTCGTTCAAATTGTGCACTACCCCCTGTTTACGGAAGTAGGTAGCCCAGGATTCAGCCATTTTGAAGCACAGCATCGAGCGAAGACATTTTGGGTAGTCGCTCCCCTTATGCTGCTGGAATTAGGGACGGGGCTGATGCTGCTATTTACACGTCCAGTCTGGCTTTCCTCTTGGATGACATGGGCCGGTCTACTATGCATCGCGGCCTTGTGGCTAAGCACCTTCTTCATCCAGGTACCCCTTCACGCTCGTTTAGACGAAGGGCATCAGCCTGAGGTCATCCAAAAGCTGGTACAAAGCAATTGGATCCGAACGGCGATCTGGAGCCTGAGGAGTCTGGGAGGCTTTTGTATACTCTTTTCCCAAGTAAGTACTGGAACATAGGAAAGTGGGATATGGGCTAGAAGAATCCATATTCCTTAACTTTTTGACTTTTTTCACTCCTTAACTCTTACACTCCTCAACTCTTCACGTCCAACTCCCACGCCGCCTAAACCCCTGTCCCTACAAGCTCACCTCCTCTCGGATTGGCAAAATCATTTCTACAGTAGTGCCTTCGACTTCTCCCGCGCTTGATTTTCGTTCAAAGATATCCAAGGTATAGGCCTTTCCAGTGATTCGAGCAAAGAGGGCAAGTCGGTCTTTGGTAATTTGCATGCCTTGTGATACGTGATCGCTGGGGCGATTGGCTCTGCGCTGCCGGGAAGCTTCGATCCCAATCCCATTGTCTTGGATCAAAATTCGCAAGTAATCCTGGTCTTGTTGCGCAATCGCCACGGTGATCAAGCCGTCGCTCTCTAGGGGCATGATCCCATGCTTGATGCTGTTTTCCACAAATGGCTGGAGCATCATGGGCGGCAGTTGGGTTTCGCTCAGATCTAGTCCTGGCTCTACCTCCACCTGAAAATCAAACTTCTCAGGAAAACGCATCTTCTCTAGCGACATGTAGAGTTTGAGCCGCTCTACCTCTTCAGACAAGCTAATGAAGTCGACCTTGGTGCTCTCTAGGTTTTTCCTTACCAACTTGGCAAAACTGGAAAGAAATTTATTGGCTGATTTGCGATCCTGCCGGTGAATGAAATACTGGATGGATTGGAGGGCGTTGAAAGTGAAGTGGGGGTTCATCATCGCATACAAAGCCTGGTGTTCCAATTGGAGCTTTTCGGCGGCATTTTGGAGCCGTCGCTGCTCCTGGTAACGCCGGCGCCGGGTCATCACATTGTCATATACCACGTAGCCCATCATGAGCAAGGCCCCTAGAAGTAAAAGAGTAAACCACCAAGTCTGCCAAAACGGGGGGGCAATGTTGAAGCTAAAGGTGTCTATGTTTTCTTCATCCCATTGCTCCGTTTCTAATTTTGCCATGACCTTGAAGGTATAGGGTCCAGGGTCAAGGTTGGGGTAGAAAACGGAGGTTTGCCGGGTGGGCCGCTGCCAATCATCGTCTACCCCCTCCATCATGAAGCGGTATTCAACCTGCTGGGGAGCGCGTAGACTCACCCCTATAAAAGAAAAATCCAGTCGATTTTCAGTATAAGCCAATTCTAGGGAACGAGGCAGGTCAAAGGCCCCTACTAAGTATCCCCGGGATTCCCAGCTGCTATCTTGCGAACCCCTCACCTGGGTGATGTAGACCTCTGGGGTGATCACCTGCCCTTGTTGCTGGGCACCTTGTGGCCGGCGAATGGCTCCTTCTGCCGTTCCAATCCAAAGTGCCCCTTGGCTATCCTGAAAAATCGCGTTGGCGTTACATTCCAGACTTGGCAAGCCATCTTTTTCGGTATAATGTTCAAAACGCGCTTCTTCCCCTGCTTCGAAGGCTTTCAAATCTAGTCTATAGGCGCCATTTTCTGTAGCGACCCACAGCCAACGTTTTTTCTCGATATTCAAACCCACCACGGTCCCCGCCCCACTGGCCCCACTGATGGTTAGCACTTGCATCTTTCCTTCGGCGAAAAAGGACAAGCCCACCGAACTACCAAACCAAATCCGGCCCCAGGGATCTTCTTGCATGGTAATCACATTGGCACCGACCTCTTTGCTCCCAATCCAATCGCGCGTTTTACCGTCCTCCAGCAGGGTGAGTCCTGCTGAGGAACCTAGCCACATGCGCCCAGTTTGGTCAAATAGTAAGTTGTAAATGGTATTGTCTTCTAACCCTTGGCCTTGATACAGTTCTCGATAAAATTTCTCTTTTTTCCGAACAAACACGCCATTGTCTGTCCCTATCCATATGAGCCCATCGTTGTCCTCCGTCACCCAGTAGAGGGCATTACAAATCAACCCGTCAGCCTCGCCATAGGCCGTAAACGCCCCATCTCGATAACGAGTCAGGCTGCCATTATAAGAGGCAAACCAAAAATTGCCATCTCGGTCTTCATAGCTGCTGATGATATCATTCCCTCCCAGGCCATCCTGGGTGGTAAAATGGTCCACAATCTTGCCATTTTCGTAGAGGTTGATCCCTCGGTCTTTGCTGCTGATCCAGATTCGCCCCTGGGAATCTTCTAGGAAAGATTTAGCGAGGTTGCTGGCCAAGCCATCTTCCATGGCATAGTCTTCAAATACCCCATCGGTAATTTTTCTCACTCCTCCCCCATCAGTGCCAAACCAGAGATTGCCTTCTTGGTCCAGCATGGCAGCGGTCATTTGGTAATTGAGCAAGCGATCTCCGCTCACCAAGGGCACAAACTCTTGACCATTGAAGCGGAGGATTCCGTTGCCTAAGCCTAGCCAAAGTTGCCCCTGACGGTCTTCTACCATGCAATACACCCTCAAATCTTCTGCTCCAGTCTGGGATAAATCATGATAACTCAACACCTCGTTGTGGTAGCGATACACCCCTTTTTCTGTACCTATCCACAAACTACCATCACGGGTTTCCAGCAAAGAGAGCACCATCAAGTGGGTGGGGAGACCGGGGGCTTGAAATGCTTTTAGGTCATTATCGCCCGGACTTTTGACGTAAAGGCCTTCTAAAGTCCCTACCCAGACCTTTCCCTGTCGGTCTTCACAGAGCGCTCTTATGCCATGCTGGGCCATGTCTGGCCATTTAAAGGGATTGTTCAGCAAGCTATCTTCTCGCAGGATGGCCAAGCCATGCTGATTGGTTCCTACCCATAGCTCCCCTTGCTGATCGAGCAACAGGCAGGTCAGGTCATTCTCTGGCAGGCCATCTTTGATCGTGAGGTTTGAAAAGCTTCCATTGCGTCCATAGCTTAATCCTCCGTCTGTGGCAATCCAGATATTGCCCAACTCATCTTCCACCAAATCTGACAAAAAAGCACTGCCCAAACCATCCTCTACGCCATAGGCATAGAAGGTAGTGCCATCGAATTTAGCGGCACCTCGGTGGGTTCCCAGCCAGAGATATCCGTAGCGGTCTTGCATCAAACCCATTACTTGGGATTGAACCAATCCCACGTCGGTAGAGTACCTAGTGACGTTGTATACCTGGGCACTGAGTGGCAGGGACAAAAGAAATGACCAAAAGCAACATACCCACTTTTGCATGGAGGAAAAGGGTTTCGTTATATTTAAAGATAGCAGGGAAAAGGATAAGCAAGAAGTCCCTCTAAAAGGATTTAGCAAGCGAGAATCTTTATTTATCCTAATAGCATGTATGCTTTTAAACGTGTAATGATTGGCTTGGATTTCACCCTGATGGACCGGGGCCTGATAAAGTTTTCTTCTCAGCTTTGTCAAATGATCCAGGCGGAAGAAGTGACCTTCATCAACATCCAGCCTAGCCTAGAAATTCCAGAAGAGCTCAAAGCTGACTTTCCTAATATCATCTCATCTCCCTTAGAAAAGCTATCAGAGGACCTCATGACGCTGGTGAACGAGAATTGGAGCGATGGGGAAACATGGGACGGACAGCTCAACTACTTGATCAAGGAAGGCTCTCCTCGTCGTGAATTGATCAAGGAAGCAGAATTGGCTGACGTCGACCTCATCATTATGGGGATCAAACAACAAGGCGGTAGTGGGATTGTACCCGCCCAGGTAGCAAGAAAGGCCCCTTGTTCCGTCTTATTTGTACCAGAAAATCCCCCATTAGATCTGAAGAAAATCCTGGTAGGTTGTGATTTCTCAGAACATGCTAAACTCGCCCTTCAGGAAGCCATGGATCTTCAAAAAATGAGACCAAAGGACATTGAGCTCACGCTGCAGCATGTATACCAAGTTCCCATGGGCTATTACAAAACCGGTCGAACCGAGGCCCAATTTGCTGGCCTGATGCGCCAACACGCAGAGAAACGCTTGATCAATTTTGCCGATGAGTATGATCTTGACCTGGCAGGCATAGAGCGGGTTTTTACTTATGGACGCAAGGCTTCCCCCGCAAACTTGATGCATGAAGAAGCTCATCAACGGGATGTAGACCTAATCATTGTAGCTGCCCGGGGTTTGTCGGGGTTATCGGCCCTCTTACTAGGATCCGTCACCGAGAAGCTGATCAAAATCGAAGATCAAATCCCTCTCCTGATCGTGAAGCGAAAAGGATACGCTCCTAGCCTCCGTTCCATCATAGATCAGATTTAGAGATGCTGAGACATTGAGAGTTTGAGACATTGAGAGTCTGAGATATTGGGATAAGGTGGA
>CAZFPQ010000172.1:4962-15447 GCA_964521065.1 uncultured Bacteroidia bacterium
TACTCACTCTTGAGGACCTGGAACTCTGTGCGACGATTGGCCGCACGCCCCTCTTCTGTCTCGTTGCTATCAATGGGCTGGGTTTCGCCAAAACCTTGCGCCTCCACCCGGGTCTCGGCGATGCCTCGATCAAGCAAATATGTCCGTACGGCCTCTGCTCTTTGCTGGCTAAGTCGCAGGTTATCGGTATCTGATCCCACGTCGTCAGTATGCCCTTGAATCTGGATGCGCAGCCGTGGATTTTGCCTGAGGTAATTGTAAAGAAAGGTGAGCTCAGCCTCGGAAGTCTCTTCTAATTCATAGCTTCCCGAGGCAAAAAACAGGTTATTCAACTCTACTTTGACTCCTTCCCGAATGGGAGAGAGTTTGATCAACAGATCGTAATACAGATCCTCTCCAACATTTTTCAAAAGGAAATTCTGTGATGAAAACAGATAGCCTTTGGCATTCACAAAAGCAGCATACTCTCGATTCAGTGGGAGGCTCATCAGAAACTTCCCATCAGTCCGATCTGAAAAGGCCTGGCGCACCGTATCTCCCGATTCAACGTCTATCAAACGAATAAAGGCATAAACAGGCTTATCAGTCAGGCTGTCTTGCACGGTGCCACGCAGAAAGGTCGCCATCTGGGGACGGATCTCTTCCGCCAGCTCAAAGGTATAAAGGTCACTGCCCCCCACACCTCCTTCTCGATCTGAATTAATAAAGCCCATGCGACCTTGGGCACTGACAAAGATGTTGCTTTCCTCAGCCGGTGTATTCAAGGGAAACCCTAAGTTCTGGGGAGCTGACCAGGCCCCTTCTTCAGTCTTTACACTGCGAAAAAGATCTTGGCCACCAAAGCCCGGATGGTAGTCCGAAGAAAAATACAGGGTTTGTCCGTCTGCGTGGAGGAAAGGAGAATCTTCCCTTCCGGCCGTATTAATGGGTTTACCTAGATTCTTGGCAGCTTGCCAGCGCCCTTTGACCCTGCGACTGTACCAGATATCAGACCCACCCTGGCCCCCTTGTCTCCCGGAAGCGAAGTACAAAACGTCCCCCTCGGGCCCTAGACAAGGCTGTGAGTCCCAGCTTTTGGAGTTGATCGCTGGGCCGAGATTCTTGGGCTTACTCCAGCGATCACCTTCTCGCACAGCGTAGTATAGGTCACAATTACCCAAACCATCTGGGAGGTTACAGGCCGTAAAAAATACCACCCGGCCGTCTTGGGTCAAGGTCGCCGCTCCCTCATTTTCTCGGGTATTGACTGGCGGACCGAGGTTCTTTGCCTCTGACCACGCTCCATCTTCCTGCCGAAAACTGAAAAAGAAATCCTCCGTGTAATCACGGGCTACCTGGCTAAAGCCTCCTGTACTTTGTGGACGTCTAGAGGAGAACAGCAAATAGCTATCATCGGCATTTAGAGAAGGCAGATATTCGTCGTACACCGTGTTGATGCTGTCCCCCATGTTGACTAAATCCAAGGGGATGGAATCTTTAATGGCTTCGCGGGCAAAGGCCGCATGGCGTACCAAAAACTTAGCCCTTTCCACATCTGGACGACGCCCCTTGCCTAGCGACAAAAAGTCCATCAGCTCCTGGTAAGCAGAATCGTAGTGCAAGTTATAGAAATAGCTTACCCCTAGATAATAAGGCAAAGGCCCAAATTCATTGGGCAACAATTGTCTCACCTTGCTAAGGTGAAGCAAGGCCTCAGGCCAAGCTTTTTGCACGTAAGCATTGACCCCCAAATGATAGTGGGCATGGGCAAAATCGGGTTCCTCTTCTATGGCTTTTTCGAAGAGCTGGGCAGCCCGGAGTCGGTCCCTGTATTGGGCCTGCTGCAGCCCCTCTAGGTAATATTCCAAGGCTCTTTTGGAACTAATTCCAAAGTCTTTGGGCTTAGGCTTTTGAGCCAAGACGGGAAGGCAAGCGATGATTAAGCAGCCGATGAGACCTAGGCGGAGAATATGCATGGGAAGTTGGGTATCAATAAAAAGCTAGCCTCAAGTTGGGGGAGACTTGCTAATATTCTAGGACAACATGCCTACCCGACCCTACTCAATGTACGTATTTGGTACCGATGCGATTCCAACGGATTCCAAAAGCGCTTTCGTAAGAGAAGAAGACAAACAAAGGCTTCCCGACGATGTGGTTCTCGGGAACAAAACCCCAGTAGCGGCTATCCTGAGAGTTGTGCCGGTTATCCCCCATCATCCAGTAGTAGTTCATCTCGAAGGTATAGGTTTTGGTTGCTTGCCCATCGATCCTTACCGTATTACCTTCTATCTCCAGCTCGTGTCCTTCATAGGCAGTGATGATGCGCTGATAAAGGGCGATATTTTGTGCGGTAAGATCTACCGTCAGTCCTTCGGCCGGAATTAACATCGGCCCATACCAATCCACGTTGTATGGCAAGAGTTTGGGCTTGCCGGGATAAATTTCACTTGAACTGGTTCCTTCTTTTCTCACTAATGGGGTAATGTGTCGGACGGCTTCAATATCTTCGAATTCCTTGGCCAAAGAAGGGGGCATATTCATCTCATAGCTATCCTTGCTCAAAGGGCGCCAGTTGTAGTTTTCGGTAATGGGAATGCCTGCACCTCGACGGGTGGGTTCTATCCAAGGACGAAATCCCATCTCCTCCATGTCTGGAAAGGTAAACTCGATGGCTGGCTCTCCTGCGATTTTTTTGGTCGCCACGTAACCGCTGCTCTGATCAATGTCCACCTGATAGCGAAACTGGCGTAAAGGTGGTTGATAAGCTTTTTTGCTATTGATGTAGATCACACGATCACGAATCTCCAGGCTGTCCCCAGGCATCCCTACACAACGCTTGATATAGTTTTCCTTCATGCTCACTGGCTTTACTTTGCCAGCGCCGTCCTCTAGGTCATGGATGTCGTGGGCGGGGTAATTGAATACCACAATGTCGTTTCGCTTGATATCGGTCAAGCCCGGAGTACGGTAATACGGTAGCTGCAGTCCACCGATATAAGAGGGCATGGCAAAGTTGCCAATCTTGATTTTGTTGTGCACAAAGGGCACTGCGGCAGGGGTCATGGGCATGCGAGAGCCATAATGAAACTTACTCACAAACAAGAAATCGCCCGCCATCAGGGTGCGCTCCATCGAGCTCGTAGGAATCATGAACGCCTCCACGAAGAAGGTACGAATGATCAAGGCAGCCACGCCGGCAAAGAGAATTGCGTCTCCCCACTCGCGCAAATTGGTCTTGGGAGGAAGATTTTTCTGCTCTTCAGGAGGTCCCAGGTATTGCACCTTGGGATCAAAACCTGCCTTGGGGAAGTAGTAAAAAGGGAGCAACAGCGCCGCCGCATGATGCTTCAAATCATGCTGACCGTAGGCCCGACATAAATCGATGACCATAGATACCAGCACCAGGATGTTGACCACAGGGATCAGCAACAAGGCCACCCACCAAACCGGCTTTCCGATCAATTTAAGCCAAACTACCCAGTTATACACCGGCACGATGGCTTTCCATCCCTCTTCTCCCGCTTTTTCAAACAGTTTATACAACCCAAGGACAAAGGTTACTATCACAACCAGCCCTATTCCGTTGAAGAACCAAGCAGCACCGTTCATTCGATTTCTATTTCAATTTTAATGGAGGCGGAAAACCCGGCGTAAACCCTTAACAAATTCCCTCATTTTCTTCTAGAAGACCAAAGGATTCCCCGGTATTAACTCAACTTTAACGCCCAAAGTTAGCAAATCCCCCAAGCTCGCAAAGTAGGCATGATGAGCTTAACTCGAAATATGCCCGAATGAATCGCGACCAGTAAAAAAGGGATATCATTAAATACTTAAGCAGTTGGACAGAAGAAATCGGGGTATGGTGGTACGGGCTATGGATCTAAGGATGAACGAATACAGAAACATACCCCGTACTCCCGTACCCCGATTACCGTTTTTCTAATGTCCGCCTACTTAAATCTATGTATATAATTTTGTGCCTCTCTTACGCTTACCTCCTATGTCTTCATACATTCCCATAACCCATGAGAGGTACTTTGGTTTATTAAAAGCTCTGAGAGCTCTGGGATTAAGCTGGCTTATTCATAGGTAAAACCTTTGCCCAGCTACGCGCTCGCCAAACTATCAGGTCGGTTTTAATGTCTATTTGGGAAGGATGTTCTTGAACCAATTGAAGAAAGACCGCTGGAATTTCTGACTCCTCTACCCCAAAGTTCTTGGCCTCTTCTATTAGAAAGCTTAACAAGTCACGCTTTCCTTCCATAAAAGTCGACATCAGTTCGCCTAATCGAACATCGGAGTCCGGCAACACTATTGGCCGCTCTATCTCTACTCCCACCAATTCATTTTCGGGCTTTGTGGATTTTCGGTATTTACTCCTCAATTCTCTCAGGCCTGAAGGAGGGATCCGAGTCTGTAAAGAAAGTTTTCCTTCCAGCCATAAAGAGCTTTCCCCATGTAAAAATCCCTCCAACCATTGAGGCCGATTAGCAAGCATTTCAAGCGATGCCCGAAGAGAGGTCAGCTGGGGGAGGGTACTCCCTCTTGTCTCAACAGGCAGGGTCTCTTCCAAGCGGGCTAAACTTTGGGTAGTGAGATCTTGCCAGCGAGAATGTCGCCTGAGGCCTTCAATCCCCGGATGCTCATCCCAATGGACCAGAATCCGTTTGATAAACGGAGCAGCATCTTCGGCAGGAAGTTCTTCAGTGAGTTGATTTACCAGTGCTATCAGTTGGTTTGCTGTTTCCCGAGAGGAAAGAGGCTCAGATCCAGATAGCCATTTTTTGACCAAAAAGGCAGCAAAAGAGGTCGCTTCCATGAGGTAAAAATAAGAATTCTAGGAGCTTTGCTTGGCTCTTTTATCTTTTTGATCGATAGCCAACCAGCAAGGTCTGAATACCTGTTACGAAATCGATACAAGACAAAAGCCTCGAATGCAGAGTAAAAATCAGCATGAGCTAGGTGCTTGGCTTAGTTTCCTTCGAAAAAAAACTCCTTTTCCCTATCTTTGGTCGCTTTTTTCCGTTAAGAATCAAAAAAAATACCGTGAACGAACTCCACATACACAATTCACTTTCCCGCCAAAAAGAAAAGTTCGAACCCCTCAACGGACCTATGGTAGGAATGTACGTCTGTGGTCCGACTGTTTACGGAAATGCCCACTTAGGCCATGCCCGCTCAGCCATTACCTTTGACATAGTGTGGCGTTATCTGGATCATTTGGGGTATCGGGTACGCTACGTACGCAACATCACTGACGTGGGACACCTAGTTGGTGATGGGGATGAAGGAGAGAGCAAAGTGGAAAAGCAGGCTCGCTTGGAGCAATTGGAACCTATGGAGGTAGCCCAGCGCTACTACAACTCCTACATCGAAGACATGACTGCCCTTAACCTCCGTCGGCCCAGCATTGAGCCACGGGCCACGGGGCACATAGGGGAACAGATAGAGCTGATCGAGCAAATCCTTGCCAATGGCTATGCCTATGAGGTAAATGGTTCCGTTTATTTCGACGTACCTACCTACGACAGAGATTTTTCCTATGGAAAATTATCTGGTAGAGACTTGGAAAACTTCTTAGCGGAGTCACGAGACGATCTCGCCGGTGGCTCGGATAAGCGGCACCCTGCTGATTTTGCCCTGTGGAAAAAAGCTGAGCCCAATCACCTCATGCGTTGGAATTCGCCTTGGGGAGTGGGCTTCCCAGGTTGGCACCTCGAATGTACGGCCATGAGTACCAAATACCTGGGCCCTAAATATGACATCCACGGGGGAGGCATGGACTTGTTGTTTC
Organism: uncultured Bacteroidia bacterium; assembly: GCA_964521065.1. Classification (GTDB taxonomy): domain Bacteria; phylum Bacteroidota; class Bacteroidia; order J057; family J057; genus CAYVAP01. Next base: position 10,736 of record CAZFPQ010000172.1, read on the forward strand.
CTCACCATGAAGCAGAGATCGCTCAAAGTAACGCCTGCAATTGCCATGGGGAGGAAAGAGATGAGGCGAAGTACTGGATGCACAACAACATGATCACCTATGAAGGCAAAAAAATGGGAAAGTCCCTAGGTAATGCCATCAACCTGAAAGGCTTCTTTTCAGGGGATCATCCCTTGTTGGCTCAGGCCTATACTCCCATGACCATTCGCTTTTTCATGCTGCAGGCCCATTATCGCAGCACCTTGGACTTTAGCAACGAGGCGCTCCAAGCATCAGAAAAAGCACTCAAGCGCATGATGGAAGGCCTCAAACGGCTAGATACCATTGATCCCAGCAGCAAGACGGTATCCGTGAACGCCAGTTTTGAAGAAAACCTCGCTCAATTTATGGGTGACGTAGAGCATGAGATGAATGACGACTTCAACACTGCCAAAGTTATCGCTCGCATGTTTGACGCCCTACCCGTGATCAATTCCCTTGCGAGTGAGGCAGGCCCTGCCTTCGGCGTACAGAAAGAAACCTTCGAGCAATTCAAGCAAGACTTCCGCCATGTCTTCCTTGATCTCTTAGGACTAAAGCTTGAAGGAGACGAAGGAGGAAAAGCCGGCGAGACCATCGATGGATTGATGCAGCTGTTGATCGAGATGCGCCAAAAGGCCCGTGCCAACAAAGATTACGCCACCTCGGATCAAATAAGAGATCAACTAGCCGCCCTCAACATCAAGCTCAATGATGGGGCCAAGGGAACTGAGTGGGGATGGGAGTGAGTTTTTCTTGCTCTCGTTAGAGCGGGGTCTAACGAGAGCTTGGGGGGATGTTATCCACCCCTACGTGGTGGTTGATGGGGTAGAGCAGAATGTGTATCTAGGGGAAACCTTATTTACTTGCTGCTATGAAGATCGCATTTTGTTCTATTGGATCACGGGGAGACATTCAGCCTTTCCTAGAATTGGGAAGGAAAGCCGCCGTACGTGGACACCACGTCAAGGTCGTTTCGGCAGGCATGTACCAATCCCTAGCGGATGATTTCGGGGTGGCGTATGAAGCCTTTGAAGGGGATTATGCCGCCCTAGTCGATGATGAACAAATGAAAAAGATGATCGGGAAGAATCCCTTTACCATGAGGCAAAAACTCAGGGAAAAGGTATACCCGGTGCTGGAAAGCTCCTTGCATAAGTTCTACGAAGTCGCCCAATGGGCGGATGCGCTGGTCTACCATCCCAAAACATTGATTGACAGCTTTGGCCAGCAAATGCCCCATAAGCTCATGAAAGCCTATGTGGTACCTGCGTTTACGCCTACAGCGGCCTTCCGCAATCCCTTATTGGAGTTCCTGCCCCTGCCTTCCTTTCTCAACAAATTCAGTTATCGCATCACCAACTTCCTGATGGGGACGGTGGGAGAGCCCATCAGGAATTTTCAAAAAAAGCATCAGATCCAACAGAGCAGCAACTGGCTAGAGACTCCAGCCATTTATGGGGTCAGCCCTAGTCTAATAGAACGTCCAGCAGATTATCCCGCAGACCATCTCTTTACGGGACTATGGCTCTCGCCCCCCCAAACTCAAGCGCCCTTGCCCTCAGCATGGACGGAATTTTTATCTCAAAAAATACCTACCCTGGTCATCACCTTTGGCAGCATGCCTTACCAAGCCAAAACCCCCATCAAGGATTTTATTCAAGCTTTGATTAAGTCTTTTGACTTACAAGTCTTGCTGGTGAGGGGATGGGGTTTAAAGGACGCTGAAATACCCCAACATGAGCGGGTTCTGGCCATTGAACGCGTACCTTTTGATCAGTTATTTCCTTTGGCAGACTACGTCATGCATCATGGCGGAGCAGGCACCACGGCCACGGCCTTGCAGGCAGGACTGCCTCAGATGATTTGCCCAGTTCTACACCCTCTAGGTGATCAATATTGGTGGGGCAAGCAACTCGCCCGCAAGGCCCTGGGAGTAAGACCTGTTCCACTCAAAAAGTTGACTATTTCGTCTTTGAAAAAGGGAGTCCACGAACTGATAGCGACACACTGGACGGAGCCTCAACGGCTGAAAGAGGTCATCGAAGCAGAGCATGGCTTAGAAAAAGCCGTTGATTTGATCGAATCTAGCTTTGGCCCTCGAGCCCAAAATCTTGCAAATTGAAAGTCCAGCTTTCAGATTGCAATATTTCGGGCGAATATCTTGCAAATTAAAAGTTTATTTACTCTTTTAGGCCATGGTATCAAGAGTACTAGCTCCTGAGTTATTAGACTCTTTGGAGCAAATGCCAGCAGTCGCCATTCTAGGCCCACGACAAGTTGGGAAAACTACGCTCGCCCTAGATATTGCGGAAAGGAAATTAAAGAAGCCCACTGCTTACTTGGATCTGGAGCTCGACTCTGACTTAACGAAACTGGAAGAGGCAGAAGCTTATCTGCAAGGCTATGAAGGTAAATTGTTAATCATTGATGAGGTTCAGCGAAGACCCGAGCTATTTCGAATTTTAAGAGGTCTGATCGACCAAAGGAGGAGAAAAGGAGAACCTAGTGCCCACTTCCTACTGCTAGGCTCTGCATCAAAAGAGCTTCTTCAACAATCTTCAGAATCTCTTGCTGGAAGAATCCGCTACCACGAGTTACGGCCTTTTTCCATCTTAGAATTAGAGGCAGAAGATCCATTGAACTTCTCACCGGAAAAACTCTGGCTGCGGGGTGGTTTTCCCCTGAGTTACTTGGCTAGCAAGGACCTTGCAAGCTGGAAGTGGAGAGAAGATTTTATTGGAACCTATTTGGAACGGGATATCCCCCAGCTAGGAATCAATACCTCTAGCACCCGTATGAGGCGATTTTGGACCATGCTGGCTCATTTACAAGGGCAACAAGTCAATCTCTCAGCTTTAGGAAAAAGTTTAGAAGTATCTCATCCAACCATTCGTAGTTATCTGGATATCCTGACGGATTTGTACATGGTCAGGCAAATACAACCTTGGTCCGGCAACACCAAAAAGCGAATCGTAAAGAGCCCCAAGGTATTCATTCGTGACACAGGACTTCTACATAGCTTACTTGGCTTACCAGAGTTTGAGGACTTACTTGGCCATCCGGTTTTAGGGTATTCTTGGGAGGGTTTTGTAATCGAAAATATTCTGGCGGTGCTCCCCAGTCATTGGCATGCCAGTTACTATCGCAGTGCCGCCCAAACAGAGATAGATTTGGTCATCGAAAAAGGCAGAAGCGAGATCTGGGCTATTGAAATAAAGCGAGGACTCAGTCCCAAAACCACCCCTGGATTCCACCGGGCCTGCGATGATATCAAAGCCACCAAAAAGCTGGTGGTATATTCAGGACGAGAACGTTTCCCTCTATCTGGTGGGGCAGAAGCTATTGGCTTGATAGAACTTTTAAAAAGCCTTAAATAGGTTTCCTTTTATCTTGAGAGGCTGTTTCTAGGCTTCTTGCTTTAACTCGACCCACATGCAACGCATCATGATCATCGGCTGCGGAGGCGCGGGCAAGTCTACTCTGGCCAGACGCATCCACGCCCTGACGGGACTTCCTTTGGTTCACCTGGATAGCCATTATTGGCTGCCCAACTGGGTAGAAACGGATAAATTGACCTGGGCTAGTAAAGTGACGGAATTGGCCCAAGGAGAAAGCTGGATCATCGACGGCAACTACGGAGGGACCATGGAGCTACGCTTAGCCCGGGCGGATACCGTCATTTTTCTGGACATGCCGACCGGCTTGCGTATCTGGCGGGTGTTAAAACGGGTGATTACAAATTATGGTAAAACTCGGCCAGACTTGGGGCCGAATTGTCCAGAAAAATTTAGCTGGCAATTCATGGGCTACATAGCCCACTACAACCATACCCGTCGCCCCGGCATTTTGAAGCGATTGACAGAGCTAGACCCAAGTCAACAGGTCTTTATCCTGCGTAGTACCGCAGAAGTAAATGAGTTTTGTCAAAAGCTTGAGGCTTCCGCCTCCGCGTAAAACCGGTTTAGTTGACGGCAGTCAATTCGGGCTGCTTTTCTTTTTCTACCGAAAAGAAATGGAAAAACACCGCGACCAAGGTAAATCCGATCAAGTGGTCCATGACATTGATTATGGTATAATCGAGCGGAAACATGTACCAGTTCATCAGTGAGAAGTCACTTACCAAGCTCGCAGCTAGGCCTAGCAGCAAAGCCACCTGAAGCAGGCTGCGCAAAGATTTGTCTTTGAGCCGAGCCATGATGAGCAGAAGGGAAGCCGCCGTCAGCAGGTTTATCGCAAAACTCACCCCAAAGCTAGCGGGATCAAACAATTGGGTCGAGCCCTTTTTGAATACCATGAGCGGAATCCGGGGTCCCTGGCTCAGCTTTGCCTCCACATTTTCGGTATCCATGCCGGGGTAATGGTAGACGCCGTCTTCGGGAAGAGAGGATTGCAGGATTGAAGTATTCAAGGCCGATTCAGGGATACTGTGCAAGGAAGAATCATGGAAAGGCAGGCCCATCCAGGATATGATGTTCCAGACAAAGAGAATCAAACCGCCGATTAGGATAGATAAGGCAACTCGTTTCATGAGGCAGGAGATTGAGAGATCAAGCTGATATCAAGCAGTCTATAGAGCCAGTCCAGGCTTCATTCTGATCTAGGACTTTCCCCTTGTAGGGGAATCACTTTGAATGATTGCCCTAATATATTTACAAAACCTCATATAAAAGGTGGATAGATTGCTATTAAGC
>CAZFPQ010000173.1:0-2067 GCA_964521065.1 uncultured Bacteroidia bacterium
TGATGTGGTCCTTTTTGATCAGCTTAGCAAGCTTCGCAACAAACTGGCGGATCAAAAGAAAATTCCTCCCTACGTCATCTTCCAAGAAACTTCCTTGGAGGACATGGCGACCAAATATCCTACCTCGATGAATGAGTTTTTCAACATCACAGGGGTAGGTCAAGGAAAAGCCAAAAAATTTGCTGCGCCCTTTATCAAGTTGATTTCAGAGTACGTCGAAGCCAATGGAATCGAGCGTACCAGCGAAGTGGTGGTAAAATCAGCCGCTCGAAAGTCCATGAACAAGCTATTTGTCATTCAGCACGTGGACCGTCGTACACCTTTAGATGAGATCGCCAAGATCAAAAAGCTAGAATACGGAGAACTTTTGGATAGCGTAGAGCAAATTGTCTACTCGGGCACCAAGCTCAACCTCGATTACTACGTCGAAGACGTGATCGACGAAGACAAGATCGACGACATCTTTGATTACTTCATGCAATCTGAAACTGACGACCTAGATGCCGCTGAAAACGAGCTAGGACCAGAAGCTACGCGGGATGAGATTCGGCTGGTGCGGATCAAGTTTATGTCTGAGGTAGGGAATTAGTCTATGCCCCCTTAAAGGAATCGGGGTATGGCCTACGGAACTATGCTTATAAGCAATTTCCACCACGTACCCCCGTAACCCGATTGCCGTTTTCCTTATGTCCACCAGTTTACGTGGCCAATCAATGGGCGATCTCTCTGCAAATACCCAAAAACACACCCATTTACCCTCGTTTTGCTGAAGATGCGGAGATGTTGGGAGAATAGGCTTTGAGACACAGTTCTTATATGACCCAACGGAGCCATCTGCCTACACACCCTCATGTTTAATCTATCTGCATGGTGGCAGCGTTGCATCAGGCCTAGGTTTTATAAATCCCCTCATCAAAACCTTACCGCCTTCACAACTCGTGTCTTCCAATAGGGATTTGAAAGTAGATCCACCCGCACCCCTGCACTGCTGGTAGCGTGAATAAAGCTAACCTCATCTCCAGAGACATCCACTACCAAGCCCGCGTGGTCGATGCGCCGACCTCCTTTGGCAGCGAATAAAACTACGTGTCCAGGCTCTAGCTTTTTCAGAGAAACTGGAGTGCCCGTAGCCGCTAATTGAGAGGTCGTCCGTGGCAACCTGCGGTCAACCGCTAAATAGGAAGTATACACCAAGCCAGAGCAATCCATTCCTTTGCGGGAAAGGCCCCCATATTTGTAGGGTACACCTTCATAGGACATGGCAGTTTCAACAATAAGATCTACCTCTTTATCTCTCTTTGGCCGCCTCGTAGGTGCCTCGTCTTTGCTGGATACAGGATCAGAATTAGAAGCGACCTCCTCTTCTTGTCTGGTCTTTGTTTCCAGGTCTTCTGTAAGGTAGGAATACTTTTGTACCACACGGCCAGGGCCACAGGCGCTCAGAATCAAGATAGAGGCTAAAGAAAGCAGAAAAGCGGGTGATCGTTTCATGGAATTCGGTTGTAACGTATTATGGGGGCTAGCTTGTCAAAAGAAATTCATTCAGAAGTCTGAGAAGGGTCAAAGCGTTTTTCCTATCAGGTCATCGTCACAATTTCCCAGGCTCTCAATGTCTCAGCATCTCAAATAGCCATTTCCTAGATTAACATTTGAGACAGAAATACCCTAAATCCTTCTCCTGGTTGCGTCTACCGAATGATCCAGCGAGTCAAAGAGATGGACTTGCGTGTAAGCCAAAACCCACACTGACCATTTCCCTCATTCCAACATCTTTTATTGTCACTCTTAGGCAAAAAGGGGAAAAACTTAAATGGCTCAGGGGCCTTCCCGACGGTCTTCAAGTCGCTCTTTGCATGAATCATCCCTCATGGAGAATTTTCCCTGAAGCAGTTTCTGATAATGTAATTTTTCCCTACATTAATTTGGCATTCCGCGCCAATTATACATACACCTTTCTCCAAGTTATCATCCCAGTAACTCTGATGTCCATCAACACATCATGACCATGAATTTTGCATCATTTAAGCCCCATCCTGCCTTGGCAGATTATGTCGAGTGTTATGGACT
>CAZFPQ010000173.1:2167-15340 GCA_964521065.1 uncultured Bacteroidia bacterium
ATGTTTCGCACTCCCTGGAAAAAAGCCTGGGAAATAAGCCGAGAACTTGGCATTAGCGAGCGCCATTTACGCCGAGTGTGGACTGAACAGCATGGACTATCCCCTGCCCAATACATTAAACTGATACGCTTTAGCAAAGCCATAGCACAACTAAATTCCGGTCAGTTTACTAGTCTGAGCAGTCTGGCCCACCAATGGGGCTACTCAGATCATTCTCATTTTCTCAAAACTTTCAAACACTACACTCAAACATCTTTAAGAAATTACCTACGACAATCTCACGTTATGAAGCTCGTGGGATGGCGAGAACAATATCTCGACCATAGATATCTCCTCGAGCCCTCAGGGAGCATCGAGAGCTAGCACAGTCAGGGATTAGCTTGCAATAAAGCTACCTCCCTCGCTTTCAGGTTTTTTGTTGTTCTCTTGCTCAACTTCTCCCATTTCACCCCCCACCAAAGCGATCTACCCTTGTCACCTCCGATCCTGCTTCAACTTCTTGATGGCTCGGGCTTTACGGTCCTGTTCCTCTACTTGGTACTTACGCAGCTTGACGGTCTTGCCTTTGAGGCGCAGCTCGTCCTGCCCTTGGAGGTTTAAAAAGCCTCGCTGAGGCATGTCTACCACCGAATAGGAATCATAAATGGTGATGGTCCCAATTTCGTTCATGTCTAGACCTGCCTGATTAAGCAAGAAGCCAACGATGTCTCCTTTGCGGATCTTGTCACGCTTGCCGCGCGAAATCAGGTATTTGACCCATTTTTCTTCTTCGGGGGCGTGGGCAGACTTGGCTTCCTCGGGAGCGATATCAAGTTCTACGAAAGGAAGTTCAATGCGTGCATGATGCTTTTGTAGGCGAATTTTCTCCACCTCTCCTAACAAGACATTGTAAACACTGCCCTTGTTGCCCGCTCTGCCCGTTCGTCCCACCCGATGCAGGTAATACTCGTATTCCGAAGGAATTGCCAGGTTGATGACGGCAGGAAGAGCTTCTATATCCAAGCCTCGAGCAGCTAAGTCTGAGGCGACCAAGTAATCAATATGGTCGTCCTTAAAGCGCTGCAAAATATTCAGTCGCTCCTGCTGCTCCTGGTTTCCATAATATGCTTCAGCCCGGAAACCACAATTCCGTAGAAAACCCGTAGTGGCGTAGATGTCATCCCGTCGGGCACAAAAGATCAAAGCTTTATGCAAGTTTCGCGCTCGGAGCAAGCCAGCTAGGTAGGGATCTCGCTGTCCCTTCTTGGACTGAATGGCATAAAAGCGGATGTTCCGCAACATATGCTTAGGGCTCAAGCGCAGTGTTTTGATATGAGGAAAACGCTCTCGAATGGCTTCTTCACTCTCCGATGAAATGGTCGCCGAAAAGAAACCAACCCAAACTCGGGTACGCACGTGGCGCCGAATATCATCAAAATCTCTTCGGAAACCACTTTCGAGCATTTTATCTCCTTCATCTACGATGAGAAACTTGATGTCTCGCCACAGATAGTCATACTGGTAATGGGCCATGACATCTTTGAGGCGCCCAGGGACTACGATTAATACATGAGGTTCACTCTTGATGGCCTGGAAGCTTTCTTCCATGCTGCTACCACCGTATACCGCCCCTATCTTCACCTGTCCCCCCTCCATGTATGACCTCAAGGCCGACTGAACCTGTAGAGCCAACTCACGGGAAGGCACCATGATCAGGGCCTGTGTTTTATTTTTATGTAGATTTATCTTCGAAAGAAGAGGAAGACCGTAGGCCGCCGTTTTTCCAGTGCCCGTTGGAGCCTCCACAATGAGGTTAAATTGCTGCAAAAACATCGGAATCACCTTCTCCTGTACCCGGGTGGGACGCTCCCAGTTCAAACCTTTGAGAGCAGCCAATACCCGTTCATGCAGGTCGTACCGCGCAAATCCATTTTTTTGATTCATGCTACAAAATTACACAGTGACAAATGGGGGTGCAACGTTTCGTGTCGAGCTTCGGTCTTTTTCAGTGATATCAAGGGTTAAGCAATGGATTGGCTGAAGAAAATAGCGGTTTTAAGTATCTTACTAGGCACTGCCCTTTGGGGTTGGACCCAAAACGACCTTGCCATACTTAAACGGGCGGAAGAAAAGGCCACCGGTTTGGCCAAGTTGGAGGTGTTGAACCGCATTGGAGAGTATTATCTGGAGCAAAAAGCTTTTGAACAGGTCCTTGAAACAGGAACCGAGGTCTTAACCCTAGCCGACCAATACCGCAAGCAGGTTCCCCTAGGTACCAGTGAGGGCAACAAAGCCCTTCGTCAACTAGAACAGCAACGAATCAAAGCGCGTCTGCTTATCGGGCAGTTTCACCTGGCCACTGATGATGAGGGTCAAGCAGTTCGCTATTTTCGCAAAGCCTATCGCAAGGCAGACGAGATCAGCGATGCTAGCCTAAAGGCCAAAGCCGAAGCCCTGCTCAAAAAGATGGACCGGGGAACGGGCTTGCAGATCAACGCTGGCAAGGTTTTGCAAACAGCCGTAGAAGAGTTGGAGGCCCTCATCCCCGCGGAGGAGAGAGAGGGAATCAGTGATGAAGCTCCCTCAGTCGTCCTGGCTGAAGACTTGGCCAAAAGGGCGGAGGCCAATGGCAATTATACTTCTGCACTTGAATACTATGAAGGCATGATCACCTATTATGAAGGCAAAGGTGATACTGCCCAATTATTGCCTTTATACGCCAAAGCTGGTAATCTTCAAGAAATTTTGGGCAACGAAGAACAGGCCAATTGGTATAGGGGACTAGTAGCCCACATGCGCAACCCTTCCGAAGAAGCTCCTGAGCTGGCATCCACCGCCAGTGCCCGGCCCCCAGCCAAAGATTTGAGCGAAATCATTGAGGAGCAAAGCAGTAACCGTCCCAAAACGGAGGAAGAGGTCCAAATTGTAGAAGCTCGAGATGGCTACCTACGCGATGCCGCTCGATTGGCCGAAGAAGGTGACTTTGAAGGTTCCTATGAAGTCATGTTGCAAGCCCAGTTGCTCCAAAAAAAGATCTTCGACATGGAGCAACATTGGCGGGAGGATTCTTTAGAGACGGCCTTCTTAATCGAAAGCAAAAATCAAGAAATCGCCAATTTCAAAGCCCAACAAGAGCTTCGTGAATCTCAGCGCAACTTAGCTTTGTTAGGCTTAATGGCCATTTTGGTGATTACGGGCCTGATCACCTACTTGCTTTTCTCTAAGCGCCGGGCTCATCGCCAGTTGACCCATGCCTACACCGACCTTAATCAGACTCACGAGCAACTCAAGACCACCCAGACCCAGTTGGTGGCGGCTGAGAAAATGGCCTCTTTGGGTCAGCTCACGGCTGGCATCGCCCATGAGATCAACAATCCCGTTAATTTCATCTCAGGCAACGTCTATCCCCTACGCACCGACATCGATGACTTGATGGAGTTGGTAGATGCTTACCGTCAAAAGGTAAAAGAACAAGGTCTCAATCAAGAGTTTGCCGAGTTAGCCGAGAAAGAAGAGGAGCTGGATCTCACCTTTCTGCGAGAGGAAATCCAAGATCTACTCACTGGAATTGAAGAAGGGGCTCACCGGACTACAGAAATTGTAAGTGGTTTGAGGAACTTTGCCCGATTAGACAATGAAGAGTACAAACGATTTGACGTTCACCAAGGATTAGACAGCACCCTGGCTTTGCTAAAAAGTCACCTGGAAAACATTGAGGTCCTCAAAGACTATGGCGACCTACCAGGCGTAGAATGCTTCCCTGGCAAGCTCAACCAGGTTTTCATGAATGTCTTGACCAATGCCATTCAAGCCATGCCAGAAGGTGGCATGATTTACCTGGGGACCGAAAATTTAGGAGATGACATAGAGATCCGCATGAGAGATACAGGCATGGGCATGAACGAGGAGACCCTCAAGCGAATTTTTGAGCCATTTTATACGACCAAAGATGTTGGGGAAGGTACGGGACTGGGCATGTCCATCGTCCATGGCATCATACGCCAACACCACGGAGAGATCCGAGCAGAAAGCGATCCTGGTCAAGGGACAGATGTAATCATCAGGATACCGATCAATCAGCCCAAAGAAGCGGCGGCGGGATCCTGAAGCGAACTTCCGCAGAAGGTACAGAAGGCATCTCCCCGCTGAAAGGGTTGCCGACAGTTGGGGCACAATAGCTTTGAATCAATAGGGGATGAATCGGGGCGCTCCAAAATGCGCTGAAATTCCCCTTCTTCTACCCATTGAAATAGCTGAGACGCCCGGATCACCGTAAAGGGATGCTCGTTTTCGTAATTCGCTACGAAGCGAATCAGCTTGTCAAAATTATTAAGGGATAAATCATCAAATTCCTGAGCTTGTCGCCGCAGGTCTTCTACCCCTACCTGCCCATGGTACTTTTGTGGCAAGCCAGCCATTTTTATCAAGGCCTGCCCTGCGACTTCGGGATCTTGGCAGACCAATAGACCCGCTCGGTCAGCCGTAAACTCGGACATGCGATACCAATGGGTAAGAGCTAACTGGAGCGGCATAGTAAGCAAAGTCCCTATCCCCAAGGTCACATCGCTGATCAGCTGGGCAATAACCGTCAGTGACTCGGCCATCATGCGATACAAGACATGATCGCTGCGAATATGCCCCAATTCCCTGCCCAACAAAAAGAGCAGTTCGTCTTGACTGAGTAGCTCCAACGCACCACTGCTGATGATGATCAATCTCCGCTTTTCCCCACTGCTAAAGGAAGTGATTTTGTCCTCTAGCTTCACGTACAACTCAGGTACCTCCTCATCCATTTCCAAGATACGGCAGGCTTCGAGCAGTAAGTCATGCACTTCCTCTACGTTTCGGTGGGAAATTCGAAGATTATTCCCGGTGTATTTCAGTCGCAGGTATTTCTCAAAGCCCCAATCGAGCACCCGCTCAGTCAGTAAGTCTAAGCCTCGGGTATTTTGTAGCCTATCCAAAGACGCTCGGTCAAAGGGATGCTCGTATTCATGTGAGGGCAAGCGATGGAGAATCTGACGCATAGACAAAGTGAATCCAAGGGTTCAGTGAAACAAAGAGGGCATAGGACCAGAAAAGTTGGCAAAAATCCTCTCGCACAAATTGTCAAATCGTGATAGAAATACTTATATTTTATGAACTAAATCTGCACAATTATGGCAAGCAACCCCGAGGAATGGTTAAACTATCACTGGACCACCCGATTAGAAAGACCCCAGAATCATTGGAAAAAAGTTGGAATTGATCTTAAAAAGTGGTTCCAATTGACCCTGGTCAGCATCGTTATCGTCGTAGGCATTATTGCCCTAGTTACCGCAGGAGACAAGCAGATAGAACTGCATGAAGAATTAAGCCAACGGGATGTAGAAATCAACACGCTAAAAGAACAGCTTGCAGAGCTCAAAGAGGACCATGTACTACTAGCAAACAAGGTAGATACGCAAAGGGAAAAAATCGCACAAATTAGCGCGAATTTATCCAAGCAAGAAGCCTACTCTAGCTACTTACAAGCAACCTTGAGTGCGCGTGATTCCAGTTTGAACCAACTAGACAGCCTAAACAATCATCTACAAACGGATCTGACCAACCTCTCAAAGGCTGCCGCAGATCTTTCTGCAGCTATAGAAGAAGCAAAATCTTCAGAGGTGAAGACATTCGCAAATTTTAGTGCCACATCGCTACCAACTGCCCCAGAATCTCCGTAGCCTGTGGTTTGAGCAAAATCGTCAACAATACTCCACTGATAGCTCCTGACAAGTGGGCGTGATGGTTGATCTTCATCGGATTAGGCACGAATAAACTTATGCCGCTGTACAGCAAATAAACCAGACCAACAATCCAAGCCGGAGCCGTGAGAATGGGCCAGAGATCTGAAATGAGCGGAAACCCAAATCGGAGAAATGGATTTAATACCACCACGCCAAGTACCACCGCACTGATGGCTCCCGAGGCTCCTAGAGTCCCTTCATAGCCGCTATCCCGACCATAGCGGAGGGAAACTGCGACATTACTTAATAACAAGGCAGCCAAGTAAAGTACCCCCAACTGCCAATGCCCCAATCTATGTTCAAGCATGGAGCCAAAAAATAAGAGGGTCACCGTGTTAAAAAAGAGGTGGGGAACATTTCCATGTATCAAGCCACTGCTAAAGAGCCGCCAATATTCTCGGTAGGTCCACATATCGTATGGAACCAAGACCATTTTGTCTTGAATTTCTTCTTTCCAGAAGGCCAAGAGACTGACTATTACCGTAAGGCCAAGTAGACCCAAAGATACCGGAGCCTCTAAAAAATAATCCCAGTTGAGCATGGTGCAATTGTTAGGTTTTTACGATTCAGGCGAAAGGGGTCAGAAAGTGGTTATGGGTTGGGAAGCTATTTGTAGCTTTTTCCAAAATTACCACCCTTCAAATAGTTGGCCAAAGCAAGTATCTCGAGGGTCTAACCCGCCTAGACTGCGCACTTAGTTAACTCCACCGGCTCAAAAAAACCTTTAAAGCAGAAAAAACAACCGAATACGTAAAATCGGATAATCTAATAATGGAAAATTTAGACATTTGTATCACAAAGCCTTTTGAACTTTCCTTTGGCCCTACCTAGTTCGCTGGGTGGGGCTTTTTTGGGGGAAGACCCAAGGTAATGTGAATGGGGAGACCTTTCTATCCTGTGGCCAAAAACCAATAACGCCAGTATTGATCGGCCTCGATTTCGTCGGACAAGGATGGATAGCTAGGCAGTTTCAACCAGGACCACCGACTCCACAATGAATCGGCTTCTTCTCCACTGGGGTCGGCTTCCCCCTGCACGTAACAAGCGACCTCCTCTGACTTAAGACCGATCACTTCTAATACGGACTGAAGATAATACAGCTCTTCCATGGGAGCGCTCGCGGCATAGGCATTACAAAGCTGGAGTTGCCCGGCCTGATAGACCGCAATTTCGACACGACCAGGCAAGCGAGTGAGTAACACCACATTCCCTTCCTTACTCGCCTCTAATTGGGGTAAGAGACTTAGGTTTAACTCGCAGAGTGGCCGCATCTGATAATCCCGCAAATAGAAGTCTAGCAAGTAGCGCATTTGACTGTTTACTCCCCATAGAATATGAAGATCGGGGTTGGACAATTGAGTCTCCATCAGCTCTTCTTGCAGCAGGTCCTCATCAATCAGCAGGCGAGTAAGCGCCATGTCGTAAGCCTCATCCCTCAATTCTGCAGGAATTAGCAAAAAGGGAACTTGCCCTAAGACTACCTCATATTCTAAATAGGGCTGGGTAAGGTGAGCTTCTTTTTCAAATAGAAAGCGCAAAAACAGATCCTGGGTCACCTCACCTTGCTTGTGATAGCCGATACAAACACAAGGCTCCCCCGTGGGAGCAATCAATAAGCTATAGGCCTTGTCCTTGATGATGTAAAAGATGTGCTTGCAGGTTGGCCACAAGCTACGTGGCTGCGTAGCGGACAAATACACCACTTTGTGGAACAGGCCATTAGGTGCACCGTTGTCTTCAGACTGTATGCTTAAGGTAGATTCAGACACGCTTGCTCATTGCGGAGTTGATACCAGGATTTGATCGCGTTTTTTGCGTAAAAGAAAATAGCTAAAAGTCTACGATATTAAGCTCTAGTAAGTAGGGGAAAATGTAAAATTGTATCAATCACAAAAAAGGTCCTTTAAACGAATCTTCCTTGCCCTATTTTTACCCAAACTTACTTAGCATTAGAATCGTTAAGCAAATACAGAGTTAATCTAAAGAATGTTATGCGGAAAATTGCCCTCGCCCTCACCGTGGTTGCTTTTGCAAGTTTTCATCAGCTTCAGGCCCAAATCACGGATAAATTGATGCCTCACCTCGGTTTTATGTGGGAGTTTGCCACCGCATCCGAAGCAGGCGGAGCCCAAACTGAGATCCTTCAGAGCTTTTACAACCTTAATGTTGGGTCTTATTACATTCTTGGCCAAAAGAATGATATCGTCAGCTTTGGGGTTCAGCCCAACGTAGAATTCGGTTTCAATGTCACTCCTACCGTCTCTGGTAACCTCCGCTTCAATTACAACCTGCAGGTCCCAGTTTATCTGATGGCCAGGATTGGGGCTGGTGCCACTCCTTATAACCAACAACTCTTAGGTTTAGCCCTGGGCATTGGAGGAAATTTGGTAAACTATTCAGTCTTCTTCGCGAGCGGAAACAACCTCCGCACCACCTACGTGGCCCCTGGAGCCGTCGCCGAAATCCACATCCAATCTCGCAATAGCCCCATGATCCTTCGGGCTCATGCAAGTCCCTTCCAAGGTCCTGCGACCTTCACCAACGAAACCCCTAATGGTACCGTAACTCAGCTCTCCCTACAATCTGGTGGGTACTTTGGCCTAGGTATCGTGTACCGATTTGGACTCTAGTCCAATCGCAGCATCTCCAATTGCACGAGTAAACGCGTGTCCGAGGAGTCTCGCCGCAGAGGATTGTAAATGCGGCCGGGCTCTTCAGCACGCCACAATTGGGTCCGGGCTTGGTTTTCTTCGATCCGAAAGTCAAAAGTGCCCAACCCCTCAAAGCGGGTACGCTCAAATTCCAGTCGGACCTGAGAATCTGACAGTTGCTTCCAAGTAATGTTTTCTAGGCGGCTAGAATCATTACCCGGTAACAACTCACCGCTACCATTTTCATAGAACCAGATCCGGCCGTACATACTGCTGTCCTGCCCCCCCACTACGTCTTCATCAATCACGTAATCGTAGCTGAGTTGTTCTATGCTCCATCCCCCCTCAGCTGCAGGTAAACGCTTTTCTAAAGATTGGCAGGCTAACGCCCCCATGCACAGCAAATACAGATAAAAGAATCGCATAGGCTTTTTGGAATCAACGGACTCAGCTAGCTCAGCGTTGCGCCAATCCTGCTAGTTATAAAAAAGCTATTCTTCTCTCTCCCGGGTGTAAGGCCGCTGTACGTACCAAGCCGCCGCTGCACAAGTACGACTCTCATTGTGTAAGCGATCACAAGAGCTAACCAAGTAAGTATAAGTCGCTCCGGGTTCCGTATGCTTATCGATCCAAGTGGAATCTCTTTGTATGGCTACAATATTCGCTGGATCATGGGTACTGATGGCTGCCCCTCGCTCGTATCGATAGATCACGAAATAGGTTGCCTTTTCATCATCCTCGGCCGGCTCAGGGCCTTGCCAGTGAAGTTGCGCCCCCTCTTGATGCGGCAAAATTCTCAACTCCCTAGGAGCCAAAGGCGGGATGCTGTCTTTCCACTGCATACCAGGCACCAAAGCAGGATAGCGATAACGTTGCCTACGCAACATCTGAAGCACCTGATGGGGATTGTCCCGAAAAGCGTTGGCGCTGTAGAAAATCGACCCTTTTACCTGAGGATAGCGCTGATTGAGATCTAGTTGGGCCGGCAGTTGCCTAGGATTGTGCCAGTATCGATTTTGGTCTTTTTTGAGCTTAAACAAAGCTTGTCCTACGTAGAGATGGCGGCCAAAGCTATTATCTGCCCACCAAGGCAATAGTTCGGCATAATTGGCCCGGGGGTGCTCCGTGCTCCAATAAAGCTGGGGCGCCACATAATCAATCCAGCCCAGTTGTAGCCACTTGCGCACGTCTGCATGGAGAACGTCATAGGCGGTTTGGTCTACCCGGCTATTTGATCCCAAGGGATCTTGGTCCTTGTTGCGCCATATTCCTACAGGAGAAACCCCAAACTTGACGTAAGGCCGAATGGATTGGATGCTGTCTGCAATCCGCTCAATGAAGCGATCCACATTGCCCCGACGCCAAGCATCTCGTTGGGTATATCCTCGTCCAAAACGTGCAAAGCTGGCTCCATCGGGTATGGGCTGGCCATTTTTTCGATAAGGATAAAAGTAGTCGTCAAAGTGCACCCCGTCCAGGTCATACCCTCGCAAGACTTCACAGATGACCTCAGTAAGGTGATCTTGTACGGCAGGATTACCTGGGTCTAAAAAGCGGGTTTCTCCGTAGAGGAAGGTCCAGTCTGCATTTTCCAATAAGGGGTTGTGCTTGGCAACACTGCTAAAGCGAACGTGAGAGATACCTCTAAAAGGATTGAACCAAGCATGGAATTCTAGGTTACGCTCATGACATGCCTCAATCATGAAGGCCAAAGGGTCGTAATAGGGTTCTGGGGCTTGGCCCTGGGTACCAGTCAAAAACTCTGACCAAGGCACCAATCGACTAGGGTAAAAGGCATCGCCAGCCGCCCGCACCTGCACCACGATGGCATTCATTCCCAGAGCTTGCTGCTGGTCTACAATCCGTAAAAACTCCGTTTGTTGTTCTTCGGTAGAAAGTCCCTTGGTGGAGGGCCAATCAATGTTGTAGGCCGAAGCAACCCAAGTAGCGCGAAATTCGCGTTTGGGAAAATTAGAAGGCTCGGGTTCGCTGACCCAGCTACTAGCCAGCAGGGCAAGGAAACTGATGAATGCGTACATGGAGGACTTAGGAAATCAAGAGCGGTAAATGGGCACAGAATATCGCCAAAAAAAACACGCTGGGGAAATTGAAGTACAAATACAGTACCTTTTCCCTACTATTTCCCGTTTAATTAGAAATTTTGCTTGCTTAGGAACACGAAAAAAATAGCGTGTCGCTTTTGCGTAGGAATTTTGCTCCAGATCAAGGAAAAAAAATCGACCTTAGCGAGTCGAAGATTCCGACCTGTCGGAGCTAAGGGAGGATTTTCTGACGAAGAGATGGGGCAAAAGGCCAAGTAAAAAGGCATAACTTATTTTTTGAGTGTTCCTTAAAGAGAAAAACACTTTATATGACAATGAGACCTATTAGCCTCGCCATTTTCCTCACCCTCACGGCTTTGTCCCTTAGCGTTTCTGCCCAAAAGGTATCTTTGCCTGCTTTTTCTTTCACCGATCTCGAAGGTCAGCCTTTTTCATCTGCCCAGCTTGACGCAGAGAAACCAGTCTTCGTGATGATGTTTGACCCATATTGCGACCACTGCCAGACCCAAGCCAAACACATTGCCGAAGCAGCCAGGCAGTTCAAGGCAAAGCAGGTACAGTTTGTTTGGGTGACCCTGGAGCCAGATCCAGAAGCCATCGCAAAATTCAAGAATGACTACTTTGGAGAAAGTGGATTGGGTTCTCAGATGTACTTTTTGATGGACAGCGAAATCCGCTTTGAAGACTTCTTTGGCTATACCGATGATCCGGTTAACATCTATTGTTTTCAGCCTGGGAAAAAGCAAGCCAAGTACTTTGGAGAGGAGCAAGAAGCTGACGTTTTGCTAAATTATTTGTAATTTAAGGGTCAATCTATGGCCATTTTTAGCATAATACCGGGTGGTCATAGGCTTCCCGGTTTTATTTTTGTCCATATTTCCCAACTTTATTGCCAAACCCACCTTCTTTAAACGAACTATGAGCCTGAAAGAGACCATTCAGACCGACATAAAAACCGCCATGCGGGCCAAAGATCAAGTTGCTTTGCGGACTCTACGCGCCATCAAAGCGGCCATTCTTAATGCTGAGGTAGCTGAAGGACGTCAAGGAAAACCCTTGACTGACGATGAAGAAATGAAGCTATTAATCAAGCAGGCAAAGCAGCGACGCGACTCTTTGGGGCAGTATAAAGACAATGGGCGTGACGATTTAGCTGCCAAGGAAGCCGAAGAGTTGGAGGTAATTGAGAAGTATTTACCCAAGCAGCTTTCAGAAGCAGATATTGAAGCGAAAGTAAAAGAGATCATTGCGCAAACTGGTGCCAGCAGCATGAAGGACATGGGCAAGGTCATGGGACCTGCGACCCAAGCCATGGCCGGGCAAGCTGATGGAAAAATGATCTCTGGAATTGTTAAAAGATTATTGGCCGGATAAGCGATAAGACCATGACGGAAGGCTGGGTACTTAATCCATTAGACATCATCATCGTGGCCATCATCGGCTTCGGTATGTACCGAGGTGCCGTAAAAGGAGTCATCGACCGGGCAGCCATCTTGGTTTCAATCGTCGTATCGGTATTGCTTAGCTTCCGCTTGCGCTATCTTGGAGATATCCTATACCGCGACTACCTCAATGTTCAAGCCAGTGATCAACTCATTGCCTTTCTGGCTTTCGCCACGGGCTTTGTGATCATTTATATCCTGATGTCTGCCCTCCTCAAGACCTTGACTACAGGTCTGGAAAAAATCAAGCTCAACCTTAACAAGGCCTTGGGTGCCCTGTTTGGCGGCACCCTTGCTACTTTGGCCTTGAGCATTGCGTTTATCTTAGGGAGCTATGTCAACTTTCCGTCTCCCGCCAATGCCCAAGGATCCCTGATGTATCCCTATGTCAAGGACTTTGCCCGTGGAGCTTTGGGCATCAGTCTGGAAGCATTAAAAGAGGCGAGTAAGCAAGTCAATCAGATCCAATTAGAAAACCGACCACAAGACGATCAACAGCCGCCGTCTAGTGTGAGAGACGACAAGCCCATTCCTATTCGCTAACTACCGAAACAAGCCTTCCTTTTCAATATATTGGAATACAGGTTCCGCGACCATGTAGCGAATGGATTTTTCTGCCTTTATCTGCTGGCGGATGTAAGATGCCGAAATATCCAGCAGAGGAGCCTCAAAAGACTTTACGTTTGGATGCTCATCGAAACGACTAGCGGGGGTACCAGGTCGGGGATATACCCAGATGGGATAGTATTTCAGCAAAGCCTCATGGTTTTTCCATTTATGCAAGTACTGCAAATTGTCTTGCCCCATGATGATGGAAAACTCATAGCTGCGATAGCGATCCCGCAGATGGGTGAGGGTATCGATGGTGTAACTGGGCTGAGGCAAAGAAAACTCCACGTTGGAGCCTTGCAGACGGTCATCCCCTTCCGTAGCCAACTCCACCATTTTCAATCGGTCATACTCCGGAAGCAGGTTTTTCTTCTCTTTAAAAGGATTCTGTGGGGATACCACCAACCAGACGTAATCTAATCCGGCCTCATTCAATGCCGTTTGAGCAATGATGAGATGCCCTACGTGAACGGGATTAAAAGAGCCAAAAAAGAGTCCAACTTTCATGTAGGAGATGTTGAGAAGATGAGAGCCTGTGAGATGGAGATGATTCTAGTCAGGAGGTAGGGTAAGGGTTAAGCAGTTAACAAGGTTAAGGAGTTAAGGAGTTAAGGAGTTAAGGAGTTAACAAAGTTAAGAAGTGAAGGTGTTTTCTGTA
>CAZFPQ010000174.1:0-15228 GCA_964521065.1 uncultured Bacteroidia bacterium
ATAAATATATATTTTTTCATCTTTTTAAAATTGGGCAGTAGCAGAAGTTAAAATCCGATTTGAACACCTAGCATATACCGCTTGGTCAGAGGGTAGTTGGTCCGATCTACCCCTTGGAACAGCAGAGATCCTCCTACTTCTGGGTCGAATCCCGTGTAGTTGGTGAAGGTAAAGGGGTTGATGGCGCTGAAATACACGCGGGCATTGTTTAGGTTCAGGATGGTTGGCAAGGTGTAGCCAAAATTGATGTTCCTCACCCGTAGATAAGAGCCATCTTCTAACCAGTAATCACTCCATGCCCGGCTGTTATTGGCCCGGGTAGGCACCGGAATTTCGCTGTCAGGATTTTCAAAGCTCCACATGTTGATGAGGCCTTTGTAGCGTTGCCGATCATATGCGTGATAAGTAGCCCCATTAAACAGGGTGTTGCCATATACCCCGTAAAGGGCTACGCTTAAATCAAAAGATTTGTAACGTACAGACAGATTAAAGCCTGCTTCGAAGTCTGGATTGGGGTTGCCAGAGTACACACGGTCATTGTCATCCAAGATGCCATCGTTGTTGGTATCTTGGTATTTCAAGTCCCCATAGCGAGCCGCAGGCTGATAAGCGCGTGCTTCTTCCAAATCCGACTGGGTAGAGATGACCCCATTCGCGGGGATCACGAAAAAGGAGCCTACTGGGTATCCTTCTCTGATAGCCGTGACGGCATCTGCGTTGCCCGTAAATCTTCCTCCAAAGATGATTTGTCCTGGGGTAGCCATTTTTAATACCGTATTCACGTTTTTGGTGAAGGTTCCCCTCACGTTGAAAGTAAGGTCTTTGGTAATTCGGCCCCGGTATCTCGCGGCGATTTCGATGCCCTTGTTTTCGATGTCCCCCACATTGGTGATGACGGATGAGTTACCGGTAAAGCCCGTTCCGGCAGACCCAGGAATTTCCAAGGGAAACAGAAGAGATCGACTCCTCTTGTTGTACAGGTCAATAGAAGCAGTAAGCTTGGACTTGAAAAAGGATAAGTCGATTCCTAGGTTGTTTTGAATACTGGTCTCCCAACGAAGTCCGGTTTGGTTCACGATCTCATTGATGGTGATCCCGGATTGAATGGCGTCATCGGTACCTAAGACATAATCAATATTAGGGGTAATGACTGGGATGAATTGGAAAGAAGGAATTCGGCTGTTTCCTGTCTGGCCATACCCGTAGCGGATCTTAAACTGATTGATGATTTTGCGTGAAATCAAATCCTTAAAGAACTCCTCTTCAGCTAAGTTGTACCCGACGGAGAATGAGGGGAAGGGAGCGAGACGGTTCTCCAAAGGAAATTGAGAGGAGCCATCAATTCGGTAACTGGCACTGAACAGGTATTTGTCTTTAAAGTCATACTGTACCCTACCGAGATAGCTCAAGATGGTCTGGAGATCTTTGTCACCTGCCAGAATAGGAGGATTGGTGGAGTTGGAAATCACCATGGCGTCATTTGACGTAAACCCTGACACCTCCGCATCAATGGTATTTCGGGCGAATCGCTCACGAGAATACATCACAAACGCATTTACCGTGTGGTCCCCGAATTGCTTGTTGTAACGCAGTGCTATGTCACCCAGAAATCTTGAGCGTTCGATGATGCGCTGGTCGTAGCGAGCAATCAAGTTTGAGCTGTTGTTCTGGTTTACCACAAAGCCTTCGGGATCAATGAGAACGAAAGAAGGCCTAAACTCTTCTCTACGCTGCGCAGAGTAGCGCCCTCCAAGGTTAGTCGCTACGGATAATCCGTCGAATATTTCATATTCCAAGCGTACCGCGCCAAATAGCTCATTTTCGGTGAACTCTGTGCGATCTTTCACAATGCGCAGCAACTGTACGAGTTGGTTATCATTGGAGCGTCCTCCCAAGGCAGCCTCGAATACGTCTCCTTCAAAATCAGGTACCCCACGAGCTGGCGTCATCTGGATGGCATTCCGGAATAGGTTGCGGGTCAGTTCATTGCGACCGCGATTCTGGATGTTCATCGTGGTGCGTACCTTCAATCGCTTTTTCTCAAATTGGGTACTGGCCCGGACCGAGGTACGATCAAAATCAGAATTGATGAACATCCCTTCCTGGTCAAAGCGGTTGATGTTGATGTTGTAACTCAACTGCTTGGTCCCTCCTGAAAGCCCTAAGTTGTAATTTTGAATCGTAGGACTGTTGTTCTTGAATACCTCAATCCAATCGGTGTTTTGAGACACATCGAAATTCTGATTCCTGAAATCATCCAAGTACACGATGTTGTCAGGGTTGGTCATGTTCAGCAACCACGATCTCTCGTAAAAGAGGAAGTCAGTCGTGTTCATCAAAGGCACGCCTTCAGATAGGCGCTGCAAGCCATAATAAGCATTGAAGTTGACCTTCATCTCTCCCGGCTTGGCGCGTTTCGTGGTAATGATGATCACGCCATTGGAACCGCGGGTGCCATAGATGGCAGCAGAGGCTGCATCCTTCAATACATCTACCCGCTCAATCTCATCAGGACTGATGTTTGGCGTACCCTGATAAGGAATCCCATCTACCACGTAGAGAGGTTCGTTGGCTCCTCCTTTATCTAAGGCAGAAGAAATCCCACGAATCACAATGGTAGGAGGAGAGCCAGGGTTGCCATCTCCAGAGGCCACATTGACTCCCGCCATCATGCCTTGGAAGCTTTCCTGGAAGTTGGCATTGGACAGCTGGACGATGTCCTTGGATTCAATGGAGCTAGTTGCCCCGGTAGTTTCAATCTTTTTTTGCTCCCCGTAACCGATCACCACGACTTCTTCCAAGGTCAATGGATTAGAAGCCATGGATACGACCAACTTGGATTTGCCATCCATGGCAAGGTCTAAGTCATCGTATCCATACATGCGAAAGGCCAAGGTGTCAGTAGCTGGATTTGCTTCAATAATGAAGCGCCCCTGTTCATCGGTGATGACCCCATTTTGCGTACCCTTTTGGATTACGCTTACCCCCGGGAGGGCTTGGTTCTCTTCGCCCCTTACGGTTCCCGTGATGGATCCAGTCTGTGCCAGCATCGTGCTCGATGCCACACAGATTAGGATTACCACCAGGGACCGCATGGGCCCTGTTAGGCAGTAATTCGACTTGTACATAGTTTTAGAGTAGTTTTATCTAGCTTGATGCTATGCCCTAATATGGCTAATCTATGGTATTTCAGAGATCAGAAATAGATCAATCGCTATCACAATGGGTTTTAACCCCCGGTAAAAAATGATATGTTGTACAATTATGTCCCAGTTTGATCAGAGATTCATGAAGTGCTTTATCTGCTCTCTGAAAGAACCTAAAAGATGACCCGATTAATCAAGAAAATCTGGACGAGGTACGAACTGCTTGTGCCTGTTAGGAGCCAAAACAGCTTGCAAAGACTGCGCTTGGCATAAGGTGCATGGGGATATGGATCGCTATTTCTACCCAATTATCAGGACTGCTTGCGCGAGGGCATCTTTCCATAGTCCCCATCGCTAACTTAATACTCACCTAGCTAGCCATCATTGCACAGTCAAATCAAAGAATAACCATATGGTGCCCCATTTAATTCAGGGGTCCCTGATCAAGCGGAGAAATAGCCAGAAATTTAGTCGTGTGGGTTTGAATGAGGTTGAAGCTAATGATTCAGCCCATTCGCAAGAGGAAAGGAAACTCTCCCCCTCCCCCATATCTCTAAACTACAACGTCTCCCTTGATGAAAAACTACGTCTATCTTCTCATCCTGATTCTCTTGACGCTCCCTAGCTGTAGCAAAAAAAATTCCCAGGAGAAACCCCGGCCCAACATCATCTACATCATGTCGGATGACCACGCGGCTCATGCCATAGGGGCCTATGGCAGCCGCTTGGCCAGCTTAAACCCTACCCCAACCATTGACCAAATGGCCGAGGAAGGCATGCGTTTTGAAAACTGCTTTGTGATCAACTCTATCTGTACCCCCTCACGTGCTGCTGTCTTAACCGGGCAATATAGTCAGACCAATGGGGTATTGGACTTGAAAGGAAAGCTGGAAAAGGAACGTCAGTATCTGCCTTTAGAATTAAAAAAGTTGGGCTATCAGACCGCTATGGTAGGAAAGTGGCACTTGAAGGAGGCACCTGGGGCCTTTGACTATTACGACGTGCTCCCAGGTCAAGGTAAATACCACGATCCCGTTCTCTATTCGCGGACGGGCGATAGCCTCACCAAAATCAAATTTGAGGAAGGGCTGGAACGTGAAGTCTACGCCACCCAATACCGTGGGCATTCTTCCGATGTCATCACTGACCGCTCTCTGAATTGGCTCAAAAATGAACGGGATCCATCCAAGCCCTTCTTCCTGATGCATCACTTCAAAGCACCGCACGACATGTTTGAGTTTGCGGAGCGTTACCGTGATTATTTAGCCGAAGATAGCATCCCAGAGCCCGCTAGTTTATGGGACAACCAAAACAATGGCTCTGTGGCGACTCGAGGTATAGGAGACCGCTGGATAGATACCATCGGCTCCTCCATCGGTCATCGCAACGTCATCCGCAACATGGGCATGCACATGGGCATTGATCCCTCCATTCCCGATCCTGAATACAAGCACCTCGCTTACCAGGAATACCTCAAGCGCTACCTGCGCTGTGTCAAGGGAGTAGACGACAACCTCAAACGACTTTTTGATTACCTAAAAGCTGAGGGGCTCTATGACAACACCATCATCATCTACACCAGTGATCAGGGCTTTATGCTTGGCGAGCACGACTACATCGACAAGCGTTGGATGTACGAAGAGTCCATGCGCATGCCCTTTTTGGTTCGCTACCCTTCGATGATTGAGGCAGGCAGCACCAGCGATGCCATGGTCAACAACACAGATTTTGCCCCCACCATCATCGAACTGGCCGGAGGTCAAGTACCCGCATACATGCAGGGAAGCAGTTTCAAGGCAGTCTTAGATTCTGGCCAAGAGCCCAGCGACTGGAAGCAGGCCACCTATTACCGTTACTGGATGCACATGGCACATAAGCACAACAACCCTGCCCATTTTGGGGTCCGCACCAAGCAATACAAACTCATGTTTTACTATGGAGTAGACTACAAGGAGCGCAAAAATAACGCGGAACCTTGGGCCAATAATCCTGCTTCTATGTCTGACTTCCAGACCCTTCCTGCCTGGGAATTTTATGACCTTAGTCAAGATCCCCATGAAATGGATAATCGCTACGGAGATCCGGCCTACGCCGGCATCATTCAAGAACTCAAATCAGAGCTCAAGCAACAGCGGCAAACGTATGCAGAAACAGATGCTGCCTATCCCCACATCCAAACCATCATTGATCAGCATTGGGACGACTAAACCATGTCAACATGAAACAAGCCATCTTCTATCTCTCCGTACTGGGGTGCCTTGCGGGTCTGGCCTCTTGCAATTCTTCGGCTTCACCTACCGGCTCGGATTCTGCTAAACGATGGGAAAGTGATTGGACTTCTTTGCGTCATCACCAAACCCCTCCATGGTTGGTCGAGGCCAAGTTTGGGATTTACTGCCATTGGGGCATCCAGACCCTGAGCTACGAGCCCGGCAGGGAAGACCTAGACAATGATTCGTTGATTGCCCTGTTTAAGGGAGAAGCTTTTAATGCCGAAGAGTGGGCCGATCTATTCGTGACCGCTGGGGCAAAATTTGGAGGGGTCATAGGCTGGCATGGCAGTGATTTCAAGCATTGGGACAGCGATTTGTCTGACTACAATTCTGCCAAACTTGGGCCCAAAATCGACATCGTGGGTGAGGTTGCACAAGCCGTCAAGAAGCGTGGGCTGAAGTTCTTGGTCTCCTACCATTCGGTCAAAAATGATGACTGGATAGAATTTGCCAAAGAAGGGGTCGATAAATATGACCCGGATATCTTCTGGCTTGATGCCAGTTTTGGCGGAACCAAGGGAGGCCAGCACCGAAAAGCCTTGGATCGCTCCAAATATATCGGCCAACAAGATTCTTTGATCTCTGTTTTTCCTGAGAAGTATCAGCGTGACTTCATCAGCTACTTTTACCAAAAAGCTGAAGTAACCGGGAAAGAGGTAGAACTGATGTACAAATCCTATGATATTCCGCCAGGGGTGGGCATGCGAGACTATGAAAACGGAATCCTCGATCAACTCGCCTATGACGTGTGGATCACCGACATGGATATGAGCATTCCTCCCGATTGGGCTACCCATGGGTGGTTTTTTCGAGCAGGGGTGCCCTTGCGTACCGCCAATGAGTTGCTAGACCTGCTGGTGGACGTGGTAAGTAAAAATGGGCTCTTCTTACTGAATATCCCGCCCAAAGCCGACGGCAGTTTTCCAGAAGAGGTGGTACAAACCCTCTCTGAGTTAGGAGCGTGGCTACAGACCAGTGGTGAAGCCATTTATGGAACCTCGCCCTGGTTTATTTATGGAGAAGGTCCGTCTGAAGTACCCGCGGGCAGTTACACTTTCCACCACAACAACCACTTTAACCAACTCTCATACAACGAGAAGGACATTCGCTTTACCGTCAAAGGGGATTACCTCTATGCGACCTGCCTGGGACAACCCAAGGATGACCTGACGATTGAAGCGTTGAACTCAGGGTTCAAACTGCGCGAAGGGGATATTCTGGAGGTGACCCATTTGGGATCTGGTCAGCAGGTAAACTGGCAGCATGATCAAAGCGGTTTGCATTTAGAATTAGCGTCCTTGCCACTAGATGGGAAAGCCAATTCGTTTCGGATTAAGCTAAAATTTTGAACAGATCGATGAGGTCTGAATTGGAAGAAGGCCCCTGAATGTGCAATCGTGCTTAGTCTCTCCATTTTGCCTCCACTCCCTATTTTTCAGACAACCCCTAAGAGGCTGTTTTTCTGTAACCATCTCCGTTTGCTTAATAGCCATCTATGGAACTTCACCTCTTCGCATCAGCTATTTATACCCCTTCTACTAAGCAGGTGGATCTAAGGAAACCGGTAACCGGGGTACGGGAGTACGAAGTATGGCGTAGAAATCATTCATCCTTAATCCACAGTTCTGTAGACCATGCCCCGATTTCTCCTGCTCAAGTGCTTAAAGCACTGATATCATTGGGCTTTATTAGCTTCCTGGTTTGGGTGCCCGCTATAGCCCAATCATTTACCCCACCTAATGTGATTTTGGTGATGACCGATGATCAAGGAATCGGCGATATTGGCTGTCATGGGAATCCCTGGATACAGACTCCAAATTTGGATGCATTTTACCAAGAATCAGTCCGAATGACAGACTTTCACGTGAGTCCGCTTTGCACCCCAACCCGGGCAGCTTTGATGACTGGACTCTATCCAATAAACAACGGCGCCTGGGCTACCTATCAAGGGCGTGATGCTTTGTCAGAAGGAGTCTTTACCATGGCGGATTTATTTAAAGCGAATGGGTACGTCACGGGAATGTTTGGCAAATGGCACCTCGGGGACAACTATCCCGTCCGCCCTACGGACTGTGGCTTCGATGTCGCCATTCATCACAAAGCTGGAGGAGTGGGAGAGCTTTCTGACCACTGGGGCAACAGCTATTTCAACGACGTCTACTACGTCAATAATAAACCTAAAGCATTTGAGGGGTACTGCACCGACGTGTGGTTCAGAGAAACTATGGCCTTCATTGATTCTCATCAGGATCGTCCCTTTTTCGCTTACTTAGCAACCAACGCGCCCCATAGTCCGCTTATCGTGGCAGAAAAATATGCCGCACCCTACCGAGCAGAAGTTGGGAAGCACATTTACAACGCCGAATTCTATGGGATGATCACCAACATAGATGAGAACTTTGGGAAATTAGATTCCTTCCTGCACGTCAACGATTTAGCGGACAATACCATACTCATCTTTATGACTGACAATGGCTCCGGTAACGGAGTAAGCAAAGATGGCAGTATGGGATATAATTACGGTTTGACAGGAAAAAAGGGAAGTAAATTTGAAGGAGGGCACAGGGTCCCGTTTTTTATTAGATGGAAAGATGGACAAGTCAGCGGGGGCAAGGACCTTTCTACGTTGACTGCCCACATAGATCTTATCCCGACCTTGGCAGGCTTATGTCAGTTAGCTATACCGAGCAACCAGCCTCTAGATGGCATAGATTTTTCTTCTTTGCTGTTGGAGAAGCAAGATACCCTTGCTCCACGTACCGTTTTCATCCACCACCGCCAGGATTGGCGTCCTCCTATGGAGACGGAGCAAAGCTGCTTGCTCAGTCAACAATGGAGATTGCTCAATGGCCAGCAGCTTTTCGACCTAGACACTGATTCAAAGCAGACGAAGGATCTCTCTCAAGATCACCCTAGCTTAGTGAGCCAGTTGAATCAGGCCAATCAAGCTTTTGTCGAAAAGGCAAAAAAACAAATTACTTACCAAGAACTCCCCTACTCCATCCTAGGAAATCCAGCCCAGCCAGAAATCACCCTCACTATTCAGCACGCCATCGGGGAAGATCGAGGCATATGGAAGGCAGAGCAGATCTGTGCAGGTCTAAAAAATAAAAACAATACCCATGCCTTAGGGATCGAAAAAGAGGGCAAGTACCTTATCTCTTGTCGGAGATGGCCCAAGGAATGCGCTGGCCCCATTTGGGGAGTTCCCAAACAGAATCCCAAAAACCAGTACGACTATACTGAAATTCATCCGCAAAAAATACGTATTAGCATTGCTAATCAAATCCATGAGCAGACAATCCAGCCTGACCAGGAAGCGGTAGAATTTGAAGTGAGTTTGCCCCAAGGAAAAACCCTCCTAGTCAATGAGTTTGTAGAGAAAGAGGAAGCTTACGGAGTGTACTATACCTACATCCGCTACTTAGGTGAAGCAGAATGACTGTGTTTCAAAAATCGATGATAAGCATATAGTTACCCCTGTTAAGCCCCCTAAACACCCGGACTGGATTACAGATTACAAAGTGTAATTGTCCTCATGCATGGCCTAGGCGATTCTAGGGACTGGAGTCACCGAAGTTTGGCCCGGAAAGCACCCTACCTCACCTCCCTTCCAACCACTCCCGCGCATTCACAAAGGCCTGTACCCAAGGGCTGATCACATCTTCCCGCCCGGCGGGATAGTGGGCCCAATTCCAGCGGAACATGGATCGCTCGATATGGGGCATGGTCACCAAGTGGCGGCCATCCTGGCTGGCCAACATGGCCACGTTGTAGTCACTGCCGTTGGGGTTGGCGGGGTAAGCGGCGTAGCCGTATTGGGCTACCACATGGTACTGGTCCTCGGGCATGGGGAGGTGAAACTTTCCTTCTCCGTGGGAGATCCATACGCCCAGGGTGCTACCCGCCAAGCTGCCCAGCATCACCGAGTTGTTTTCGGGGATGGACACCGAGGTGAAGGCACTTTCGTGCTTGTGGGTTTCGTTGTGCAACATCTTAGCAGGCTGTGGATGATCAGGGTTGATCAGGTTCAGCTCGATGAACAACTGGCAGCCATTACAGATGCCAATGGAAAGTACGTCTTCGCGGGCAAAGAAATTTTCTAGTGAGCGCCGGGCCTTTTCGTTGTACAAGAAAGAGCCTGCCCAGCCTTTGGCTGAGCCCAACACGTCGGAATTGGAGAATCCCCCTACCGCGCCCAAAAACTGAACGTCCTCCAGGGTTTCTCGACCGCTGATCAAGTCGGTCATGTGTACGTCCCGGACCTCAAATCCAGCTAGGTATAGCGCATGGGCCAGTTCCCGCTCGGAATTGCTGCCCTTCTCACGCAGCACCGCCGCCAGGGGTCGTTTCACCCCTTGCTTGCGGATGGGCACTTGCCCGTTAAAATCGGCCGGAAACTGAAAGCGCAAGGGCTGCTGCTTGTACTGATCAAAGCGCTCCTGGGCCTTGGCCTGGCCGGACTGATGCTGGTCCAACAAATAAGAAGTTTCGTACCAAGCGTCTCGCCAATCCGAGATTTCCAGGGTCCAAGTCTCTTGGCCGAAGCTCAGGCTCAATTTCCCACGCTGGTTGACCTGCCCCAAAGGCAGCAAACTCAGCCCAGCGGCTTCAAAACGCTGAGGCAAAGAATCATCTTTGCCTTGGATGAGCACGCCTGCATTTTCGGCAAACAGCAGCTGAATCAAATCGCCTCCTCCTAGCTGATCCAGGCTTACTTCGGCCCCGATTTCGGGATCAGAGAAGCACATTTCCAATAGAGCCGTGATCAAGCCCCCCGAAGAAATGTCATGCCCAGCAGCGAGTTGGCCTTCTTTGATGAGGTCTTGAAGCAGGTTGAAGGCTTGGGCGAAATAAACAGGGTCCTGCACCGTGGGCGCTTCATGGCCCACGCGATTCAACACCTGACCTAGGGAAGAGCCCCCCAACTTGCGGGCATCTTGAGACAGGTCCAGGTAGTAGATTTTTCCTCCATCGGCTTGCAACACGGGCTCCACCACCCGGGTGATGTCCTCACAATGACCCGCCGCAGAGATGACCACCGTACCGGGAGAAAGGACTTCTTCTCCGCCGTATTTTTGTTTCATGGACAAAGAGTCCTTGCCGGTAGGAATGTTGATGCCCAAGGCTCGGGCAAACTCTGAAGCGGCTTCCACAGCTTCGTAAAGGCGGGCGTCTTCGCCAGGATTGCGGCAAGGCCACATCCAGTTGGCGGACAAGGATACTGAGGCCAAGCCCTCAGAAAGCGGGGCCCAAACCAAATTGGTCAGCGCCTCGGCGATGGAATTGCGGGAACCCGCTACCGGATCGATCAAGCCACTGATCGGCGAATGGCCGATGCTGGTGGCCAAACCATGAACCCCCTCAAAATCGAGGGCCATGACGCCACAATTGTTCAGGGGCAGTTGCAAGGGACCAGCACATTGCTGCTTGGCTACCAAGCCTCCCACACAGCGGTCAACCTTGTTGGTGAGCCAGTCTTTGCAAGCCACGGCCTCTAGCCTCAGGACGGAACCTAAGTAATCCTGCCAAGCCTCAACCTGGTAATCCAAAGCTTGAAAGGGGCGGTCTAGCTTTTGGTCATCCATGATGGTCTTGGGCGAACTCCCAAACATGTCGGCCAAGGCCAAATCCATGGGAGCATCTCCGCTTGCTTGGTCCACAAAGCTGAAGCGGTGGTCACCGGATACTTCTCCAACTACGTAGAGCGGGGCGCGCTCCCGAGCCGCGACTTGCTGGAGGATGGGCAGATCCTCTGGGGCCACGATCAAGCCCATGCGCTCTTGGGACTCGTTGCCAATGATTTCCTTGGCGGACAAGGTCGGGTCACCGATGGGCAGGGCATCCAATTGGATCTTGCCGCCCACTTCTTCCACCAATTCTGACAGGCAGTTCAAATGTCCCCCAGCGCCGTGGTCATGGATAGAGATGATTAGGTCGCTGCCACTTTCTACCACCGCCCGAATGGCGTTGGCTACCCGCTTTTGCATTTCGGGGTTGGAGCGCTGAACGGCGTTGAGCTCGATGCCCGAGCTGTATTCTCCCGTATCGGCAGAGGATACGGCGGCTCCCCCCATACCAATGCGGTAATTGTCCCCTCCCATCACCACGATTTTGTCACCAGCCTTGGGGGTGCGCTTATGGGCGCGGTCTTTTTTGCCATAGCCAATGCCCCCCGCCAGCATGATCACTTTGTCGAAACCGAGTTTTCGTTCGGCTTCTTCATGCTCAAACGTAAATAGCGAGCCCGCGATCAGGGGTTGCCCAAACTTATTACCGAAATCTGAGGCACCATTGGAAGCCTTGATCAGGATGTCCAAGGGTGTTTGGTAGAGCCAAGGACGGGCTTGCATGGCTTTTTCCCAGTTTCGGCCCTCTTTCAAACGAGAATAAGCGGTCATGTATACGGCGGTACCTGCCAGGGGGATGGAACCCTGGCCGCCCGCCAATCGGTCCCGAATTTCTCCCCCCGAACCTGTAGCTGCCCCATTGAATGGTTCTACCGTGGTAGGGAAATTGTGGGTCTCCGCTTTAAGCGAAAGGACCGATTCAAATTCATTTTTCTGATAATGCCCCGGTCGCTCAATCTGATCTGGGGCAAACTGCTGCAATTTTGGGCCTTGGAGAAAGGCGACATTATCTCGGTAGGCCGAGACGATTTGATTGGGATGCTCTTTGGAGGTCTGCTTGATGAGTTGGAACAAAGAATGGGGCTTTTCTTCCCCATCTACCACAAAGGTTCCATTGAAGATTTTGTGGCGACAATGCTCACTGTTGACCTGAGAAAAGCCAAAAACCTCCGAGTCCGTCAGCTTCCGTCCCAGCTTTTCTGAAAGCTCTTCCAGGTACTGGATTTCTTCCTCGCTCAGGGCCAGTCCTTCCGTTTGATTAAAGCCCGCGATATCCTTGATCTCTAGGATGGGAGCAGGCTCATGTTTGATGTCAAAGAGGTCCTGGTCCAGGCCTTCAAACTTTTGCATGAGCATGGGATCGAAGTTGCCTTCGGCGTCCCAGGGTTGATACTTTTCGATGCGAAGGATACCCTGGATGTCCATGTTTTGGGTGATCTCCACGGCATTGGTGCTCCAAGGGCTGATCATGGCCGCCCGGGGCCCAACGAAGGTTCCAGCGACCTGTTTCGCATCTATCGCTGGGGCTTCGGCAAATAGCCAGCTCAGCTTCTGTAAGATGTTTGTCGACAAAGGATCAGTAGATGCGACGGCGAAGATCTGTTGAGTAGAATTCCCGAAAAAAGTGATCATAGAGGAGGAGCTTTGGAAACAAAGGGCAAAGGTCGGGGTTTTTGCCCTTTTTCGCTAGGGAAAGTTTCCTTCTTCAAGCCTACTTCTACCTCACATACCGTAAGTCAAATGTTCAAAAGTTTAGCACGGTTTGTTTTCATTTTATCAAAAAAACCAATGATGGCAGATCAATTTCTCGTGAACAGATAGCTTTAAAATAAAAAATGAACCGATTCCCTTACCTCTTCTTGACCTGTCTGCTTTTGATGAGCCTGCAGCTTTCGGCACAAAACCTCACCATTCCGCCTAAGAACTATGTTGATTCTGTAGATACGGAGCAGGCGGTCAAAAGACTCAATGCTGCCTACCCACTTTCCGATCAAGCTAATCAGCGTAATTGGAGGCTCCTCAGCGAATACTCCGATGAATTTGAGGGAGAAAAAGTTGATGAGGTCAAATGGTATCCCAACAATCCAGGATGGAAAGGCAGAATCCCCACCTACTTCCATGGATCCAATGTCAGCCTGGAAGAAGGGGAGCTGGTGATTCGGGTGAATCAACATGGGGAGGAAAAAATTCCAGATGGGTATACCCACACCACAGGTTTTATCAAAAGCAAGCATCGCTTCCTCTATGGCTATTTTGAGATGGAGGGAAAATTGATGGACGCACCCTGGGTTTCTGGATTTTGGATGACCAACGTAGGCAAAGACTGGTGGACAGAGATTGACATTTGCGAGAATGCCCCAGGGCTTTATTACAACGTGCACGATTTGAACTCCAATATTCACGTATTCAGGTCTCCCAAAGACCAGGGGGATGTGAAGGAGCACTTTTCCAGAACCAAGAAGTTTTATTTCCCCCAGGAGCTGCAACAAGACTACCATGTGTGGGGCTTGGAATGGACGCCTGAATACATTCGCTTTTATATAGATGGGATTCTTTTTCGCGAAGCAGAAAACACCCACTGGCATCAACCGCTGGAAGTAAACTTCAATTGCGAATCAAATAAGTGGTTTGGAGCGCTACCGGATGATGAGCGACTGGATGGAGAGTATCACGTGAAGTATTTCAGGGTTTGGGAAAAGGCAGGGGAATCTCGCTCTCGTTAGAGCGGGGTCTAACGAGAGCGTGGGGATTGAAGCAGGCTAACGAGAGCTTGGGGATGGGAGCAGGCTAACGAGAGCTTGGGGATGGGAGCGCAGAACTTAGGAATTGAAGCAGGCTAACGAGAGCTTGGGGATGGGAGCGCAATTGACAAGCTATTGGGCTATCACTTAAGCACTTAGACGGGAGAAATCGGGCTATGGCGGTACGGGCTACGGATATAAGGATGAATAATTGCCACTACATACCCCGTACTCCCCTGCCCCGATTACCGTTTTTCTTTTGACCTCCTCCTTACATACACCGGCCTAAGCTAAGCGAGTCGTTCATCAACGAAACCAGATCCGGGGCAGGGTATTTTTACGGAACCGAAGGTAATAGAGGATCACTCCTCCAACGTGGGCAATCAGCAGCAAAAACAGCAATTTGGCCACGATGTGGTGGGAAAGCATAATGGGATGCAGGCCATCGGCCATGATTTCTGGTAGTTCAGTCCACTGACTGCCCAATAGGGAGGGGAGAATCCCTTCCAAGCTCAAAGAGATCACCCCAGAAAAACACATCCAAAGCAAGACTCCATAAAGCCCATAATGCACTCCCTCCAGGGCATACCACATGGTGGATCCTTTGGTATACAGGCTGTTGGGTCTCTTGTCTCGGATTAAAGCGAAGACACGTATCAGGGTCAAAAGCAATACCAGCATTCCCAAAGTAAAGTGGACCTGATACAGTCCAAACTTGTGTGCGCTTACTTCAAGCCCTTCCATCTTGATTCCCGTGCCGATTAGCCCAAAAATCAGCAAGGTACTCAACCAGTGGATCCAAACGGTCCGCCTGCTATAGCTTTCAAGCTTGAGATCATCTTTTTCCATGTCCTTCCATTAGGCTTCATACACATCGAATTCCGCGGAGACTTGGGCCATCTTTTCGGCATCGGCAAAATCCTCATCACTCAAGGTCGATAGGCGCTCTAGGTAGAGATCAAATTGCCCGTTTTTGAAGATGGTCAGCATCTTGCCCCCCTCTTTGCAACTGGCGGCGTGCCATACATTGGGGGGTACGGTGATGGTATCGCCAGGGCCTGCCACGATGGTTTTGTCGTCGAAGATCAATTCCACTTCCCCTTCTAGGATGTAGAATATCTCGGTCATGATCTTGTGGTGGTGGCGGGCCAGATAAAACCCTGGCTTTAGGGTGTCTTCCACCATGCTCAACTCGCCATGGGTGTCGTGGGAAGAAAGCTTGACAAAGCAGTGGTCTTGGGAGTAATCGTAATCCTCCCCTTGTCCGTTTGGGATGAATTGGAAAGTATCCATGGGTTCGATTGGGTTATTGACCTATAGATGTCCAGGTAGGAATATCTAGGCAATGGTTTTGGCAAAAAAAGGTAGGTACATCCCACCTAGGTTTGACAAATATCCTGATCATGAGCCCGCTAGAAAAGGTAGAAATAGGAGAAAA